>JADGOM010000028.1 GCA_017882925.1 Acidimicrobiia bacterium
CACCCAGACCGGCACCGCGGTCGATCCGACGGCACCCGGCGCCGTCGTCACGGTGGGCGGCGAGACGGTGAGCGCGTCGACCGCGCCCGCGGGCTCAGCCGGCAGCACCTCGTCGAGCTCCGGGTCGAGCCTCCCGTTCACCGGCGCCGACGTCGCCGGCACCGTTCTTGTCGCCGTCGGCGCCATTGCGCTCGGCGGCCTGCTCACCGCGGCCCGGCGCCGCGCCTGACCCGCGCGTTCAGCCGACGCGGGGCTCCAGGCCGACGAGATCGGCGAAGCGCTCCATGGCCTCGATGCACTCCGGAGATCGGCGCCAGGGCGAGACGAGCAGGCGGGTGACACCGAGCTCCTCCCACCGCTTCACGTCGTCCTGGGAGTGCACGGGACCGCCGAAGATGATCTGCATCGGCGCGTCCTCGCGGCCGTACTCGGCCTGGAGCTGACGAAGGAGTGCGATCTGGGGGCCCGCGGTCTCGAACGTGTGGCCCATGCCGAGCCAGCCGTCGCCGACGCGCGCCGCACGTCGCAGCGCGGCCTTGCTCTCGCCGCCGATCAGCAGCGGCGGGTACGGCTTCTGGACCGGCTTCGGGTCGAAGGCCACCGCGTCGAAGTCGTAGAACTCTCCGTGGTGCTCGATCTCGGGCTCGGTCCAGAGGCGCCGGCAGATGTCGAGGGCCTCGTCGAGCCGCTTGCCCCGGGTCTTGAAGTCGAGGCCGACGGCCTTCCACTCCTCCTCGAGCCAGCTCGCGCCGATGCCGATCTCGGCCCGGCCGCCGCTCACGATGTCGAGCGTGGCGATGGCGCGCGCCGCGATGAACGGGTGACGCAGACCCAGGTTGTAGACGTGGGTGCCGAGCCGCACGTTGGGCAGCCGACCGGCGAGGTAGCCGAGGTAGGTGAACGCGTCGAAGATGGGCGTCGTGGGCGGCACCGGCGGGTGCTCCTCACCCGGGTGCGGCGAACGGCTCATCGCCATCGTGAGCACGAGGTGCTCGGGGATCCAGACCGACTCGTACCCGAGGCGCTCCGCCGCGTCGGCGGCGTCGATGTGGAAGTGGGCGTTGAGCGCGCCCAACGCGATGCCGAACTTCACGCCGTGTAGCTCCCGTCCTCGAGGCGGTGCCAACCGCCGGCCGCGAGGTTGCCGCCGTCCACGTGGATCGTGGTTCCGGTGATGAAGCCCGAGAGGGCGTCGGACGCGAGGAACACGGCCGCGGCCGCGACGTCGTCGACGTCACCCTGGCGCGGGAGCGGCGTCTTCACCGCCATCTCCTGGCCGATGCCCGGCGTCGGGATGACGTCGGGGGCGATGCAGTTGACCCGGATCATCCGGGGGCCGAACTCCAGGGCCAGGCTCTTCGTGAGCGAGAACTGCCCGGCCTTCATCGCGCTGTAGACGGCGAACCCGGGCCCGGCCCGGTGGGCCTCGATCGACGTGATGTTGATGATCGAGCCGCCGGTGGCGGGCATCAGCGGCACGCACGCCCGGATGAAGTTGGTGACGCTGGTGAAGTTCTCCCGCATCAGGGAGTCCTGGCCCTTGTCGTTCACCGCGAGGAAGTCGGCGAAGAACCCGCCGCCCGCGTTGTTGACGAGCACGTCGACCCGGCCCAGGCTCACCCCCACCTCGTCGATGTGGGCGCGCACCGCGTCGCCGTCGCGGACGTCGATCTCGCCGGTCACCACCCGGCGGCCGAGGCCTTCGCACTCGCCCGCGACCGCGCCGAGATTGGCGGCGTCGCGGTCGGAGAGCGCGAGGTCGGCGCCGAAGCGGGCGTAGGCGAGGGCGATCGCCCGGCCGATGCCGGAGGCCGCACCGGTGACCACCGCCACGCGGTCGGTCAGGAGGACGGAATTCGGGTCAAGAGTCATCGGCGGAGGAGGCTACAAGGTACTGACATGAGCGTCAGGCAGAGGGCCCCGGGAAGGTCTAGGTTGCCCGCCATGACGTATGACCTGCGGGGCAAGAAGGTGCTGGTGACGGGCGCGTCGGTCGGGATCGGCGCCGCGCTCGCCAAGGGATTCGCGGAGCGGGGAGCCGTCGTCGGCATCTGCGCCCGCCGGGAGGACAAGCTGGCCGAGGTGCTCGCGCACCTCAAGCAGCACTCGCCCGACTCGCGCTCCTGGGCCGTCGACCTGGCCGACCTCGACGGCCTCGCGCCGTTCGCGGCCAAGGTCGTCGACGAGCTCGGCGGCGTCGACGTGCTGGTGAACAACGCGGGCATCCCGAAGCGGCGCAAGGTGATGGCGCTCACGCCCGAGGTCGTCGAGTCGACCATGGCGATCAACTACTTCTCCCCGATCCGGCTCACGCTCGCACTGCTGCCTCAGCTCGTCGAACGCAAGGGCCGCATCGTCAACATCTCGTCGATCGCGGCCCGGCTCGGCCCGCCCGGAGAGGCCGCGTACTCGGCCACGAAGGCGGCCCTGACCGCGTGGTCGGAGTCCATGCAGGTCGACCTCACGCTCGCCGACACCGGCGTGCTCGTGCACGTGGTGAACCCCGGCATCATCGACACCGATCTCTTCAGCCTGCCCGACAACGACGCGCCCCCGCCGAGCATCGAGGCGCTCCCGGTGGAGACGATGGTCCAGCCCGTCGTCGACCAACTCGATTCGGGCCTGTTCGAGCTCTACGTGCCCGAGTACCTGGGCGAGGTGGCCAAGAACAAGGCGGCCGACACCGGCGCCTTCCTGCAGAGCACCATCGCCTGGTCCCGCGCGAACAACCCGGCGTGAGCGACGCCCCCAGCAATGGGGACGTCGCCGGGTTCCTCATTCGAGCAGGTCGGGCTGCTCTCTCACGATGCGGGCGAAGAGGGGCTGGAAGCTGAACCAGCCGGCGAGGTGGCTGCCGACCTGCTTCGAGGTGAGCTTCGCCATGGGCTTGTCGATGAGGACGGGCTCGCCGGCCGCCTCGGCCATCAGCTGCACCTCGCACGAGCGCTCCATGGAGATGAACCACCACGCGGCCTCGTCGACCGAGTGGCCCACGGTCAGCAGCCCGTGGTTGCGCAGGATCGCGGCCTTGCCCTCGCCGAGGGCGTGCGCGATGCGCTTGCCCTCCTCGAGGTCGAGGACCACACCGGTGTAGTCGTCGAAGAGCTCGTGGTCCTTGTAGAACGCGCAGACGTCCTGCGTGATCGGGTCGAGCTTGCGGCCGAGGGTCGACCACGCCCGCCCGTAGTGCGAGTGCGTGTGCGCGGCGGCGATGACGTCGGGGCGCGCCGCGTGGATCTGCGAGTGGATCGCGAACGCGGCCGCGTTGACCGGCATGTCGCCCTCGACCACGTCGCCCTCGTGGTTCACCAGGAGCAGGTCGGAGACGCGGATGTGCCCGAAGTGCATCCCGAACGGATTGACCCAGAAGTGGTCGAGCTTCTCCGGGTCGCGCGCGGTGATGTGACCGGCGACGCCCTCGTCGAAGCCGAACTTCGAGAACAGCCGGAACGACGCCGCGAGGCGCTGCTTGCGGTGCAGGCGCTCCGCGTCGACCGACTCGAAGGTCGGGATCTCGATGCGGTCCGCGTTGCGGATGAGCGCGGTCTGGTTCGGATCCATGTGTCTCCCCTTATGCGCCGGCGGAGGCCGGCAGGCCGATCGTCTTGGTCTCCAGGAACTCTTCGAATCCGAGGACGCCCATCTCGCGACCGACGCCGGACTGCTTGTAGCCACCGAACGGTGCGTCGGGGCCGAAGTACATCCCACCGTTGACCGACAGGGTGCCGGTGCGGATCTTGCGGGCGATGTTCATCGCCCGTTCCAACGAAGCGCTCTGCACCCCGCCCGACAACCCGTAGACCGAGTTGTTGGCGATGCTGACGGCCTCGTCGTCGCCCTCGTAGCGGATCACGGCGAGCACCGGGCCGAAGATCTCCTCCTGCGCGATGGTCGAGTCGGGGTCGACGTCGACGAAGAGCGTCGGCTCCACGAAGTAGCCCTTGTCGAGGTGGGCCGGGCGGCCACCCCCGACGAGGAGGCGCGCGCCCTCGCGCTTGCCGGTCTCGATGTGCGCGAGCACGCGGTCGCGCTGGCGGGCGTTGACGAGCGGGCCCATGACGTTGGCCATGTCGTTGGGATCGCCGTAGGGCACGGCCTCGAACGCGGTCTTGAGCTGCTCCACCGACTCGTCGTACTTCGAGGCCGGGATGAGGTAGCGCGTGAGCATGGCGCAGCCCTGCCCACCGTGCATCGCGGTCATCGCGCCGGCGGCGCCGATCCCGGAGAAGTCGGCGTCGTCGCAGAAGATGGCGGCCGACTTGCCGCCGAGCTCGAGGAAGACCTTCTTCACCGTGGGCGCCGCGTTGGCCATGATGCGGCGACCGACGGCGGTGGAGCCGGTGAACGACACGCAGTCGACCCGCGGGTCGCCGGTGAGCTCCTCGCCGACCTCGGCCGGGTCGAGCGCGGTGAGCACGTTGAAGACGCCCGGCGGGATGTCGGTCTGCTCGGCGACGAGCCGACCGATCTCGGTGGCCGCCCACGGCGTGTCGGGGGCGGGCTTCAGGATCACCGTGTTGCCCGCGGCGAGCGCGGGGATGCACTTGGCCAGGTTGACCTGGATCGGGTAGTTCCACGGCGTGATCGCGGCGACCACGCCGACCGGCTCCTTGAGCAGGACCCGACGGCTGTTCATGCCGAAGAACTCGTGCTCGCCGATGTCCTGCTCCCACTCGTAGCGGTCGATCAGCGCGATGGGCCACTGCATGTCGTTGATCGGGATGTCGAGCTGCACCGCGTACGTGAGCATGATCGGCGTGCCGACCTCGGCCACGACCAAGGGCCGCAGCGACTCCTTCTCGCGCTCGAGCGCGTCGTGGAGCTGCGTGAGGCACTTGGCCCGGAACGCGTGGTCGGTCGACCAGCTGGTCTCGTCGAACGCCCGGCGGGCCGCCTCGATCGCGAGTTGGGCGTCCCGGGCGCTGGCGTCGGCGACCCGGCCGATCTCGAGCTCGGTGGCCGGATTGATGTTCGCGAAGGTGCGACCACCCTCGGCTTCGACGAGCTTCCCGTCGATCAACATCCGCGCTTCGCCGCTCGTGGCCATCGATGCTCTCCCCCGGTCCGTGTGTGGTCCGACCAGGGTACCGCCGTGGGCAAGGGCCGGTGCCAGCGCCGTCGGTCCCTCGGACCGCCGGCCCCCCCGTTACGCTCGCCCCGATGCGGATCGCCGCCCTCGACCTCGGCTCGAACTCCTTCCACCTCCTCGTCGCCGAGGTGCAGCCCGACGGCACCTTCGTGCCGCTGGTGCGCGAGAAGGAGATGCTGCGCCTCGGCGACGCCGTGAGCCGGCACGGCACGATCCCGCCCGACCGGCTCGAGCAGGCCGTCACGTGCGTCCGCCGGATGGGCCAGATCGCCGAGGCCGCGGGTGCCACCGAGATCGCCGCGGTGGCCACGAGCGCGGTCCGCTCCGCCGCCAACGGCGACGAGTTCATCGACCGGGTCGAACGGGAGGCCGGGATCCGGGTCGAGGTGATCAGCGGCCTGCGCGAGGCCACCCTGATCTTCGGGGCGATCCGCGCCGCGGTGGTCCTGGAGCCGGCTCCGGCACTGAGCTTCGACCTCGGTGGCGGCAGCGTCGAGATCTCCGTCGGCGACACCAACGGCCTCCAGTGGGCCACGAGCGAGCGGCTCGGGGTGGCCCGGCTCACCGCCGACCACGTGCACTCCGACCCGATCGACGCCGACGACCTCGCCCGGCTGCGCAAGCACCTCGACCGGACGCTCGGGGCCGTGGCCGACGACGTGCGGCGGTTCGCACCCGGGCTCGTCGTCGGCAGCAGCGGCACGCTCGAGGACATCGCCCGCATGGTGGCGGCCCGGCGCAAGGCCGACGTCCCCCAGTCGCTCAACCAGTTCAGCTTCTCGCGCGACGAGTTCCTGCCGCTGCTCGACGAGATCCTCGCGGCCACGTCGGCCGAGCGCCGCAAGATCCCCGGCCTCGACGCGCGCCGGGTCGACCTCATCGTCGCCGGGTCGCAGTTCCTCGCGTCGGCGATGGAGTGCTTCGGATTCGGGAGCATGACCATCAGCGAGTGGGCGCTGCGCGAAGGGCTGCTGCTCGACGTCATCGGCCGGCACGATCCCGCCGACTGGTCCGACGACCCGCGCGCCATCCGCCGCTCGTCGGTGCAGAGCCTGGCCCGCCGCTGCAGCTGGCCCGAGAACCACTCGCGCCACGTCGCGCGGCTCGCGCTCGAGTTCTTCGACCAGTCGGCCGAGCTGCACGGCCTCGGACCCGTCGACCGCGAGATCCTCGAGTACGCCGCGCTGCTCCACGACATCGGCGAGCACGTGAGCACCGACGGCCACCACCGCCACGCGGCCTATCTCGTGGCCCACGGCCAGCTCCGCGGCTTCTCACCCGAGGAGGTCGACCTTCTCGGCGCGCTGGTCCGCTGGCACCGCCGCGGTGAGCCCAAGGCCGGCGACGACCTCTACGGCACCCTCTCCGACCCCGACCTGCGGCGGCTCCGCAAGCTCACCGCGATCCTGCGCGTCGCCGACGGGCTCGACCGCAGCCGCAACCAGGCCGTGGTCGACGTCGAGGTGCAGGTCGCGCCCGAGCTCGTCCTCGTACGCACGCGTGCGCGCGGCGACGTCGAGCTCGAGCACTGGGGCGCGCGGCGCAAACGCGACCTGTTCGAGCGCGTGTTCGGCCGCGAGCTCGAGATCGTCGCCCAGCCGTCGCGCTGACCCCGCCTACGTGGTCGGGTCGACGACCGGGCGGACCTGCTCGCCGGTCGGGCGGGCCGCGCCGAACAGGAAGCCGGACGCGTGGTCGCACGAGAGCGTCTGCAGGATCCGGAGCTGCTCGCCGCGTTCCACGCCCTCGGCGGTGGCCGACGCGCTGAGCGCGTGGGCGAGATCGATGATGGCGTGCACGATGTGCCGGGTCTCCGACTCGTGGATGCGGGCGATGAACGACTGGTCGATCTTGAGCACGCTCGGGCGGAAGCGCTGGAGGTAGCTCATCGACGAGTAGCCGGTGCCGAAGTCGTCGACCGCCACGGGAACGCCGAGCGACCGCAGCCGGCCCAGCTCCGACGCGGCGAGCTCCGGCTCGCGCATCAGCGTGGTCTCGGTCACCTCGACCCCCAGCTCACCGGGCTGGAGCCCGTGGACCGTGACGGCCCGGGCGACGATGTCGGAGAGCGAGCGGTTCTGGAGCTGGCCCGCGGACACGTTGATCCAGGTCGTGCGGCCCAGGGACTCGGGGCGGGTCGTGCGCCAGGCGACGATCTGGCGGGCCGCCTCGTGCAGCGCCCACTCGCCGAGCGGCGCGATGAGGCCGGTCTCCTCCGCGAGATCGATGAACGAGCCCGGTTGGAGCCAGCCCCGGCGGGGGTTCTTCCAGCGCAGCAGCCCCTCGCAGCCGACGGGGACGCGGTCGCGGACCTGCACGATCGGCTGGTAGTGCAGCACGAGCTCGTCGTTGGTGATCGCGGATCGCAGCTCGCTCTCGAGCTCGAGCCGCTCGAGCGTCTGCGCCCGCAGCTCGTTGTCGTGCACGCTGACCCGGTCCCGGCCCGACGCCTTGGCGCGGTACAGCGCCGCGTCCGCGTCGCGCAGGAGCGTCTCCGGCGTGGAGCCCGTCGTCGCCTGCGCGATCCCGAGGCTCGCGGCCACGACCAGGTCCCGGCCCTGCACCCCGAACGGCCGGCGCAACGCGTCGAGCACGATGTGCGCGAACCGTAGGACCGCGTCCGGCGTGGCGCCGGTGGTGACGATGACGAACTCGTCGCCACCGAGGCGGGCCACGAATCGGTCGGCCCCGCTGAGGGCGCGGAGGCGGTTGGAGACCTCGACCAGGAGCTCGTCGCCCGCGGCGTGGCCGAGGCTGTCGTTCACGACCTTGAAGCGGTCGAGGTCGAGGAACAGGAGCGCGAGCCCGACCCCACCCGTCCGCTGCAGCCGGGCCGCGAGGTCCTGGAACAGCAGGTCGCGGTTCGGCAGGTGCGTGAGCGAGTCGTGGGTCGCGGCGTAGGCGAGCCGCTCCTTGGCGGCCTGGGCGTCGCGCGCCGCGCGCCGCTCGGCCTCGAGCAGCACCTCGCGTTGCTCGTCGGCCGCCTTCTCCTCGGTGACGTTGCGGAAGTACACCGCGAGCCCGTCGGCGAGGGGATACACGCGGCCTTCGTACCAACGTTCCGACGGGTCGAAGAACGCGTGGATGTCGACGGGCTTCTTCAGCTCCATCGCCTCGCGGTAGGCGTGGGCGAACTCGGTGGTCTCGAGGCCGGGGAACGCGGTCCAGAGGTCGGCGCCGAGCAGCGCGCTGCGTGAGCGCTCCCACATGGCTTCGGCCGCGCCGTTCACGTAGGTGATGACCCAGCGCTCGTCGACCGAGAAGAAGCCCTCGGTCACCGACTCGAGCGTGTCGGTCAGCCGGTCCCGGGCCGCGTGGATCGACGACACGTCCTGGATGACGCCGGTCATCCGCACCGGCTCGCCGTCCTCGCAGTACGTCTCGCCCCGGAGCAGGACCCACCGGCTGACGTTCTCGTCCTTCATCCGGATCTCGAGGTCGCACGAGCCCCCGGGCCGGGCCGCGAGCCGCATCTCGCGCTCGACCCAGTCGACGTAGTCGGGGTGCACCGCGCCGAGCAGGCCGGCGAGCGTGTTCGCGATCGGGTCGGCCTCCGGGTCGCGGATGCGGTGGTGGTCGGTCGTCCAGTGCATGGTGTCGAGGGCGAGATCCCACTCCCACACCCCCATGCGGTTGGCCTGCGCGGCCAGCCGGAAGAGCGCGTTCGACTCCCGCACCGCTTCCTCGGTGGCCTTGCGGTCGTTGATGTCGTGGGCGCTGATCACGATGCCGTGGACGAGCGAGTCGTCGATCAGGTCGCGCCATCCGACCTCGAGCCAGCGCCACTCGCCGGTGCCGGTCGCGACCCGGACCTCGACGACGGGGTGCTCGATGATGTCGTCGAAGACTGCGAGGTCGGACGGGTGGACGAGGTCCTGCACCGGCCGCCCGACGATCTCGTCGCGGTCCCAGCCGAGGACGTCGTGCACGTACGGGCTCGCGAACCGGATCACGTAGTCCTCGTCGACGATGCAGACGAGGGCGGCCGACTGGTTGATCGCCTCCTGCCAGGCCAGGCGGGACGCCAACAGGTCGGTGATGTCGTGGCGCACCTCCACGAAGCACGCGGGACGGTCACCGCGCGCCGGGAGCGCGTGGATCGACAGCTGGAAGAAGCGGGACTCCCCGTCTCTGGTGACGTTCAGGATGGGTTCCGTCGCCGCGAGCCCGTCGTGGCGCGCCCGGTCGATGCTCTCGACGGCCCGGCGGGAGCTCTCGGGCCCCACGAACATGCTCGCGGGCCGGCCCAGCACCTCGGCGCGGGAGTAGCCCATCCGCTCCGTGAAGGCCGGGTTCACGTAGACGATCCGCGGGCCGGGGCCGTCGGTGTCGGTGTCGGTGACGACGACCGCGTCCAGGGCCCCGTCGTAGTGGTCGGCCAGCCCCGCGACCCAGTTCTCCGGTTCCGGCCCCATCGGGCTGCTCCTGCTCCATCGCCGTGTGTCCTTCACAATCGGCCGAATCCGGAACGGGTTGAGCCCCGGGCGTCGAATCCCACCCCGATGTCCGGTTTCTACGGATTCTGCGGGCCGACGGCTGGGCCCGGGAGCCCGCACCCGGGCTCCGGCGGCCGTACAGTCCACGACGACTTCGTGGGGGAGGCGGCGATGAAGGCGGTCCTGTTCGACCACGCGGATCCGGAGTTCGGGGCGTCGCTCGTCGACATCGACGAGCCGCAGCTTCCCAACGGCGAGTGGGTCCGGGTCCAGGTCGCCGTGGGCGGCATCTGCGGCAGCGACCTCCACCTCTTCAGCCACAACACCGGGCCCGCCCCCGCCCTGCAGCCGATGGCCGCGTTCCCGTTCCTGCTCGGCCACGAGATCGCGGGGACGGTCATCGAGGTCGGCGCCGACTGCGACGTGCCGATCGGCACCCGCGTCGCGATCGATCCCGACCTCCCGTGCGAGGCGCGCGGGATCGTCCCCCCGTGCCCGTCGTGCGCGAAGGGCTGGGAGTCGGCCTGCCTCAACACCGCGAGCCGCGTGCTCACGCCGGGGATGTCGCTCGGCTACACGGTCGGGCTCGGCGGCGGCTGGGCCGAGCAGGTGCTCGCGCACCGGTCGCGGCTCCACGTGATCCCCGACGGCGTGCCCGACCGGGGGGCGAGCCTGCACGAGCCCGTGTCGATCGCGTCCCACGGCCTCCTCCGCGCCTCGCCGCGCGACGGCGACCCCGTCCTCGTGGTGGGAGCCGGGATCATCGGGCTCGCCGCGCTCGCGGCGACGCGCGCGCTCTTCCCCGCGTCCGAGGTCACGGTGGTCGCGCGGCACGAGCAGCAGGCCGAGGCGGCGCGCGCCTGCGGGGCCCACCGCGTCGTACGCGGGCTTCCCGACTACGGCCACTTCCCCGAGCTGGCCGAGATCTGCGGCGCCCGGGTCAGCGGAACCGGCGACTCGACCATGCTCCTCGGCGGCTTCCCCTACGTCGTCGAGGCCGTCGGGTACCCGGGCTCGGTGAACGAGTCGCTCCGCGCGGTCGACAACCGCGGCACCGTCATGGTCCTCGGCGCGGCCACGACGATGGAGGTCGACCTCACGCCGGTGTGGTGGAAGGAGGCCGCGCTCGTCGGCGCGATGAACCACGCCCCCGACGCGCACCCGCACGGCGGGCCCAAGGTGCACTCCGTCGACCGCGCGCTCGCCATCCTCGCCACGGGCGGCCTGCCCGACTCGGTGGTCGTCACGCACGAGTTCCCGCTCGAAGGCCTCCGCGAGGCGGTGCACACGGCGATCCACCGCGACGAGTCCGGCGCGATCAAGGTGGTCTTCCGCCCCAACGGCACCTGAGGCGCGTCGGTGCGTCCGGGCACCGGTCAGGAGGCGGTGACGGTGCGGTGCACGATCTGCGCCACGGTCTCGACGACGTCGGCACGCGACGCGCCCAACGACTCGAGGTCGATGTGGAACGCGGCCATGCGCTCCATCATGGCCACGAGCGCCGAAGCCGCCGCGATGGGCGAGAGCTCGCCCGGCGGCACGATCCGGGCCAGCGCTTCGGTCACCGGGCGCAGCGACGAGTTGCGCACGTTCCGGAACCGCTGGTCGCCCTCCTGGGCCGCGAGGTTGCGGGTGCGCAGCACGGCGCGGTGCGCGTCCCAGAACACGATGAAGCCGTCGACGAGGCGCCGGGCCTTCTCGAGCCCCACGGGGCCCTGCCAGTCGCCGGTGAGCAGCTGCAGGAGCGGCGCGCTCTCCTCGCCGACCTCGGCCGCGAGGACGAGCACGGCCTCCTCGACGTCGCGGAAGTACTGGTAGAAGGTGGCGGGCGACGTGCCCACCTCGCGGGCGATGTCGACCACCCGCAGGTCGCGGATCCCGCGGCTCTCGAGCAGCTGCGAGGTGGCGTCGAGCAGCCGCCGGCGGGTCGCCGCGCCACGCTTCCCCAACTGGCGGCCGTCGAGGGCGAGATCCTCCGTCACGCCGAGCACGATAGTCCGGGAATCTGACGCCACGTCAGGTCACCTGCCGCGCCGGAGCGGACCGCGGCCCGGCGCCGCCCGGCGGCTCAGGCGGTCTGGGGCTGCTCGTGCGCCGCCGCCCCGGCCCGGAGCGAGCGGAGGTACTCGGCGCTCGCCCGCCGCTCGAGGGCCGCGCCCGCCGCGATCAGGGCCTCGGCCGGCTCCAGGCGCAGCCAGGCGCACTCCCCCGCCGACTCGAGTGCTGCAGCCGAGAGCTCGAGATCGAGGGCGGCGGAGTCGGTGCGGTCGGGGTCGGTCTCGGCGAGGCCGGGGTCGACCACGCCGTCGGCGTCGGCGCCCGCCTCCCAGTGCGCGGCCGCGTCCCACGCGGCCGCGAGCTCGTAGTAGCCGTCGGCCGCGCCCGCGAGCGCCTCGTGGTCGCGACGGCCGTCGGCGCGCGCCGCGAGGTCGGTGCACAGCGCGGTGGCGCGGAGGCACGCGGCCTCGACTCCCGCCGGATCGCCACCGGACGCGTCGAGCGCGGCGACGGCCAACCACGCCCACCGCGGCCGGAGGTCGCGCTGCTCGTCGGTCTCGGGGAGATCCAGCGCGCGCCCGAGCAACGCGACCGCGTCGGCGGCCAGGCCCGCGAGGAGGCACAGCTCGCCCAGCTCCGCGAGCTCGAGCCCGGGGAGCCCCGCGGCGGCGCGACCGCCGTCGCCCGCGCCCGCGGTCGCCGCGGCTGTCGGCACCAGATCGGAGCCGTCGCGCGCGGCGCGCTCGACCGTCGCGAGGAGGACCGTCGGGGCGAGGCCCATGCTCGTGGCGACGGCCGCGTTGCGCAGCACCGGCGCGCGGTCATACCGATCGGCGAGGCCGTCGACCGCCACTCCGAACGCCGTTGTCGGCCCACCCGCCATGGCCAGAGGATACGACGGCCGGGAAGGGCCCGGCGCCGGCTGGAGCGCCGCCCGCGCGGACTACGCGCCTGCGG
>JADGOM010000206.1 GCA_017882925.1 Acidimicrobiia bacterium
GCGCGCGATGCGCGCGGATTTCCCTCCCACCTGTCGAAACTCATGTCCGGGATGTCCGGTCCCGGTGTGTCTGGCATGGTGCCTGACCTGCACCTATCGCAACGAACTGAAACCTGTTGCAACTCCCGTTCCTGATGTAGCGTCAGATTTGCCGTGGGACCGGGTTCGGGCAGCTCGATGTGGGGTCTGGACGAGCCGTCGGCGGCTACTTGTTGAGCGGGACCAACGGCCGGGGGGCATGCGTGAGGTTTCGGGTTCTGGCCGTGTTGGCCGTCATCGCGCTGCTGGCGGCGGCCTGCGGGTCGCGGGTGAGCGACAAGGACGCGGCGGCGGTCAACGGCGGTGGATCCGCCTCGGCGACGACGGCGGGCCCGGCCACCACCGCGGGTGAGACGACCACCGCGGCCGCGGCGTCGAAGGGCGCCTGCGGGCCCGGCAAGGCCACGGGCGCGACCGCGCCGGGCGTGACCGACACGTCGATCACGATCGGCACCATCCAGGACATCACCGGCCCCCGGCCCGGCCTGATGCTCGCCCCGCAACAGGCCACCGAGGCGTTCGTCGACTACTGCAACTCGCTCGGCGGGGTCAACGGGCGCAAGCTCGTGCTCCAGAAGTACGACACCGCGCTCTTCAACGACCAGCAGGCGGCGACGCAGGCCTGCGCGGGCGGCAACTTCGCCGTGGTCGGGCAGGCGGTCGCGATCGACAACACCGGCGCGCAG
This sequence comes from Acidimicrobiia bacterium, assembly GCA_017882925.1. Lineage (GTDB taxonomy): Bacteria > Actinomycetota > Acidimicrobiia > IMCC26256 > Chersky-534 > Chersky-534. The sequence goes on from JADGOM010000206.1 coordinate 726, forward strand.
GTGCTCGTCGACTGCAACCTCGTGAGCGTGCCCGGGTTCACGGCCACCGCGGAGTTCGGTGGCTCCGAGCTCATGGTGCAGCCGCTCCCGAACCCACCGGGCCACTACGCGATCGGCGGCGCGCGGTACCTCGCGAAGAAGTTCCCCGCCGCGGTGAAGAAGGCGACGGTGCTGTACACCGCCATCGACACGACGCGGTTCCAGGTGAAGCGTCAGGTTGCGGCGTTCGCACAGGCTGGATGGAACTACGTCTACAAAGCCGAATTCCCCGCGGTGAGCGCCGACTTCGCGCCCAACGTCGTGCAGATCAAGGGCGCCGGCGGCCAGGCGTGGAATCTCCAGGGCGAGGTCACCGACTTCTCCCGGGTGCTCTCACTCTTCCAGCAGCAGGGGATGAACCTCCCGATCCGTTACGGCGGTCAGCAGGACTACACCCAGCAGCTGATCGACCTCGCCGGGACGGCGGCCGAGGGAGTGCTCATCGAGGACACCACGGTGCCGTTCCAAGAGGCGAGCACCAGTCCGGAGCTGCAGCTCTACCTGAAGTGGATCAAGAAGGTCGACGCCGCGGCCCAGCCCACCGCGCTCGCGGTGCAGTCGTGGTCCGCCGCGTTGCTCTTCGCCACCGCGCTGAAGACGCTCGGCAGCGATGTCACCGGGCCCCGGCTCCTCGACGCGCTGCATGCGATCAAGGTCTGGAACGGCAACGGCATCCAGGCCACCGCGAATCCAGGTGACAACATCCCGACCGACTGCTTCGCGTACCTCGTGGTCAAGGACGCGAAGTTCCAGCGGTACTTCCCGAAGAAGCCGGGCTTCTCGTGCGACCCCAAGAACGTCGTCCAGCTGAAAGGTGACTTCGGCACCGGCGCGCATCGGTAGCGCGTCTTCCGACGACTGCCCATGGACTGGAACAAGCTCCTCGAGCTGACGATCTACGGCGTCGCCCTGGCCTCGATCTACGCGATCGCGGCGAGCGGTCTGGTGGTGACCTACACGACGTCGGGCATCTTCAACTTCGCCCACGGTGCCATCGGCATGCTGATGGCGTTCACCTACTGGCAGGTGCGCGTGCAGTGGGGTCTGCCCACCTGGCTCTCGTTGCTGATCGTCCTCGGGTTCGTCGCGCCGTTCACCGGTGCGGTCATCGAACGGACGCTGATCCGGAACCTGCGGGCCGCCCCGCTTGCCGTGACGCTCGTCGTCACGGCCGCGCTCATGGTCGGCCTGATGGGCGTGGCCACGGTGCTGTGGCCGCCCGACCAGTCGCGGTCGCTCCCGGCGTTCTTCACCGGCAAGACCGTCTCGATCGGCAGCACGATCGTCACGTATCAGCAGCTGCTCACGATCGGGCTCGCGGTGCTCCTCGCCATCCTGCTGAAGGCCCTGTTCACGTGGACCCGCACCGGCATCGCGATGCGTGCCGTGGTCGACAGCCGGGATCTCGTGGCCCTCAACGGCGGCCGGCCCGTCATGTTGAGCACGCTGAGCTGGGCGCTCGGCGCCATGCTCGCGGGGCTCGCGGGGATCCTCCTCGCCTCGGGCCCGATCGGCATCGGCCTCGTGATCGAGGCGCTCACGCTCGTGGTGATCAACGCCTACGCCGCCGCGCTCTTCGGGCGCCTGCGGAGCATCCCGCTCACGTTCGTCGGCGCGCTCATCATCGGGCTGGCCCAGCAGTACACGGTCGGCTACAGCATCACGAAGAACGCGTTCTTCAACACGCAGATCGTCCCGGTCGTGCCGTACCTGCTGCTGTTCGTCGCGCTCCTGCTGATGCCCGAAGGCCGGCTACGGGGCGCGCAGCTGGTGCACGCGATCAAGATCCGGGTCCCGTCGCTCCGCACCTCGGTCATCTGGTCGGGCGTGCTCGTGCTCGGCGGCTGGGTGGTCGCGGAGTTGGTCACTGGCACCAATCTGACCACGATCTCCAAAGGCCTCGCGATCGGCATCATCATGCTGTCGCTGGTGCCGCTCACCGGCTACGCGGGCCAGATCTCGTTGTGCCAGATGACGTTCGCGGGGATCGGAGCGTTCGCGATGTCGCGCGTCGCGTCGTCCGGCACCACCGTCGGCTTCGGCTCCCTCGGCATCGGCAACGGATCGCCGCTGGGGCTGCTCGCCGCGTTCGTGCTCGCGGCCGCGGTCGGCGCACTCATCGCGCTGCCGGCGATCCGGCTCCAGGGCCTGTACCTCGCGCTCGCCACCATGGCGTTCGCGGTGATCATGTCGTCGGCGTTCTTCGAGGGCGGCGCGATCTTCGGCACCGGCAGCACCGACGCCGGCGCGGTGCAGCGGCCCGACTTCGGGATGTTCTCGCTGTCGAGCAACGGGGCCTACCTCGTGTTCCTCTCGGTCGTGTTCGGGCTCGTGGCCATCGGCGTGCTCGCGCTGCGGCGGGGCCCGTTCGGCCGCCGCTTGCTCGCCCTGCGCGACAGCCCCGCGGCAGTGGCCACCCTCGGGGGGAGCCCGACCCGTACGAAGCTGCTCGTGTTCTCGCTGTCGGCCGGGCTCGCCGGCCTGGGCGGGGCGCTCTACGGCGGCGTCGATCGCAACGTCACCCCCGGCCAGTTCTCGTTCTTCGGCCCGCCGGGCAGCCTGGCGGTGTTCGTGCTCGCCGTCGTCGGCGGGGTCGCCACCGTGACCGGCCCGTTGATCGGCGGTCAGCTGCTGCTCCTCGTCCCGGTGTTCTTCACCTGGCTGGGCACCAAGCTCAAGACCGACCTCACGCCGTACGCCCAGGTCCTGTTCGGCCTCGCGGGCATCGGCCTCGGCCGCAATCCCGGGGGCGCGGTGGTCGAGATCTCGACCCGGTTCCGCGCGCTCGTCAGCGGCCGCATGCCGCGCGAGACCGAGATGGAGGCCAACGGTCCACCGATCGAAGCCCTGCTGGTGCCGGGCTCGCCGCTCGGCGCGCCCATCGCGGAGTCGCAGCTGCTCGAGCTCGACGCCCTCCTCGACCTCGAGGAGGTGAGCGGGCTTGGCCGCGCTTGAGGTCGACGACGTCGCCGTCACCTTCGGGGGGCTGGCCGCGCTCACCAGCGTCGACCTGGTGGCCGAGGCCGGGGCCGTCACCGGGCTGATCGGGCCCAACGGCGCGGGGAAGACGACGCTGTTCAACGTGATCTGCGGGTTGCAGCGTGCTCGACGCGGGCGGGTGCAGCTCGACGGCCGCGACGTCACCGGCGCGCGCACGTTCAACCGCGCCAGGCTCGGCCTGGCCCGCACGTTCCAGCGGCTCGAGGTGTTCGGGTCGCTGACGACCCGCGAGAACCTGCTCGTCGCCGCGGAGATGCAGCGCAACGGCCGCGACCCGCACGCGGTCGCGCAGGAGATCCTCGAGGAGGTCGGGCTCACGGAGTACGCCGACGCCCACGTCGACTCGATCCCCACCGGCCTCGCGCGCCTCGTCGAGCTGGGCCGTGCGCTCGCCACCGACCCCAAGGTGCTGCTCCTCGACGAGCCGTCGTCCGGCCTCGACGAGTCGGAGACCACCGCCTTCGGCGAGCTGCTGCTCCGCCTGGCCGAGCGCGGGCTCGCGGTGCTGCTCGTGGAGCACGACGTCGAGCTGGTGATGCGGGTCTGCTCGCAGATCTACGTGCTCGACTTCGGCGAGATCATCGCCTCGGGGCCGCCCGACTCCATCCGCCGGAGCTCGGCGGTGCAGGCCGCCTACCTCGGGACGCCGGTCGCCGCGCACGCCAGCGGCAACGGGAGCGCGTCGTGACCGGCCCGACCCCGGGCTCCGTCGCCCGCGCCGGTACCGTCGGCGGCGGGCCGGAGCGCCCGCCGGTGCTCGAGCTCCGGCAGGTGCGCGCGGCCTACGGGCGCATCGAGGTCCTGCGGGGCGTCGACCTCGCGGTGCCGGAGGGGGCGGTGGTCGCGCTGCTCGGCCGCAACGGCGCCGGGAAGACGACCACGCTCAACGTCATCTCCGGTCAGCTCCCGGCGACGCACGGGTCGGTGATGCTCGCCGGCCGGCGGGTCGACGGCGCGTCGGCCGACCAGCTCGCGCGGCTCGGCGTCTGCACCGTGCCCGAGGGCCGGGGCGTGTTCCCCAACCTCACCGTGCACGAGAACCTCCGCCTGTTCACGTACCGCGGGGTGGCGCTCGACCAGGTGGAGGCGGAGACCTTCGCCCGCTTCCCGCGGCTGCAGGCCCGACGCAAGCAGCTCGCGGGCACGCTGTCGGGCGGGGAGCAGCAGATGCTCGCGCTGGCCCGGGCCCTCACGACGCGTCCAGCCGTGCTCCTGCTCGACGAGCTCTCGATGGGGCTCGCCCCGATCGTGGTGGAGGAGCTCTACGCGCAGGTCGCGAAGATCGCGACCGAGGGCATCTCCGTCCTCGTCGTGGAACAGTTCGCCCGGACGGTGCTGGCCGTCGCCGACCTCGCGGCGGTGATGCACCACGGTGCGATCCACCACGTGGGCAGACCGGACGCGATCATGGACCAGCTCTCGGACGCCTACCTCGGAAATCTCTCGTGAACCACTCCTTCGACGCGCGGAGCGTGTGATGAATGACGTAGACCAGCCGGTCGCCCGGTCGCCCCGGATGGAGGAGTTCGAGACCGAGGTCGATGCGCTCCGCATCCGCGGCGGGGCCTCGAAGCCCGAGGCCCGGCTCCTCCTCGCCGGCATCGTCGCGGCCGCGGCCGGCATCGTGCTGATCGCGATCGGCTGGTACCAGGCGTCGGGCACGGCCCGGATCGACGAGCAGAACGCCTACTTCTTCTCCTGCGGGCTCTCCGGCCTCGCGCTGGTGATCCTCGGGGGCCTCGTCTTCGTCCGGTACTCGCTGGCCCGCTACCTCCGCTATTGGCTGATCCGCGAGATCTACGAGTCGCGCGAGCAGACCGACCGCACGGTCGCGGTCCTGGAGCGCATCGAGGCGGCAATCGCCGCCCAGAGCGAGTCGGTGCGCCAGACGACGTGAGAACGCGGGTCGATCCGCGGGCCCCGCGCTCAAGCTGACGGGTTCGGCTCCCGACAGGGGAGCATGCGTCGATTCATCATCGGCGGCCTGATCGCGTTGGCGGTCCTCGGCTCGCTCGGATCGGGTCTGGGCTGGTGGGCCCGGCGGGAGCTCGTCTCCGCCGGTGGGTTCGCGTCGCAGACGCGTTCGCTGCAGGGACGCCTCGAGCTGCGGGCGTCGACCGCGCAGGCGTTGGCCGCCACGATGGAGTCCAGCCGGCCCGAGCTGCGGGCCGCGGCCCCCGCGATCCGGGCCGCGGTCGACGCCACGGCCGGAAGCCCGGCGTTCGGCGCGGTCGAGCAGGCGGCGTACGCCCGGCTCCAACAGCAGGTGGCCTCGGCCACCAGCCCGCTCGCGCTCGACGTCGGGGCCGCGCTCCCGCTCGTGGCGGCCGAGCTCCGCGCGCAGGGCCACCCGGAGCTCGCGGTGCTCACGCCGCCGGCGTCGACCCGGGTCGCGGTGCCGGTCGCGGACCGGGGCCAGCACCCGGTGCTGTGGGGCGCGCTGGAATGGTCGGCCCGGCTGTGGTGGCTCCTGCCGATCCTCACCGCGCTCTTCCTCGGAGGCGCGGTCTTCGTGTCGTTCCGACCCCTCGACACCGCCGCGGCCGGCGCGGCCGCGATCGGGGGCGGCTCGGCGCTGCTGGCGGTCGGCGCCGCGCTCGCGCCGGCCTGGGCATCCGGGAGCGGACGGATCGTGACCCAGCAGTTCGCGCCGTCGCTCGTGGCCCAGTCGGTCGTGGTGGCGTTCGCAGCCGCGGCCGCGGCCGGCGCCGGCGTGCTCGTCGCGCTGCGCGCGTCGCGCCGCCAGGCGCGGACCATGACCGCCATCCGCATCGCCGACGTGCGCCGGGCACTCGGGCCCGACCCCGCGCTCGCCTTGCCCGCACCGCCGGAGCCGATCGCGCTGCCGGCCCTGCCCGAGCCGACCGCGCTGGGAGCCGGCCCGCCGGCACCGGTCGCGGCGGGGGCGGCCGGCGCGGTGCCCGTCGACCGGGTGCTCGACACCACTGCGCCGCCCGACACCGAGCTCGGCAAGACCCTCGCCGACCTCATGCAGCCCGTGACCGAGACGCCGCTGCTCGCGCAGCGGCCCGAGCGGCCGCCCGCGCGCGCGGGCGACGACGGCGACGGCAACGACGAGAACGCGGCGACCGAGGTCGCGCCCGATCCGTGGACGTCGACCTTCCTGCCCACGCGCGGCGCCGCGGATTCCACCTGACGCTGCGTCAGGTCTAACCTGCGGTCCGGTCGAGGCGCCCCGTTCGGGTGCCGCCGGGAGGGGGACCAGTGGGCGACTTCGCCACCGACGCCAGCGCGTTTCCGTGGATCGTCTCCGTCGACGACCACGTCGTGGAGCCGCCGGGGGTCTGGCAGGACCGACTGCCCGCGAAGTACCGGGAGATCGGACCGCGGGTCGTCACCGAGCCGCTCGGCGACATGCGGTTCGTCGGCGGGAAGTTCTCGTACTCGCGCGGCACCGACGGCCCGATGTGCGACTGGTGGCTCTACGAAGACCTCGAGTGGCCGCAGACCCGGCTCTCGGCCGCGGTCGGCTTCGACCGCGACGAGGTGAAGATCACCGCGATCACCTACGCCGAGATGCGACGCGGGTGCTGGGATCCCGTCGCCCGCCTCGAGGACATGGACGTCAACCACGTCGAGGCGTCGCTCAGCTTCCCGACGTTCCCGCGCTTCTGCGGGCAGACGTTCCTCGAGGCCAAGGACCGCGTCCTCGCCGACCTCTGCGTGAAGGCGTACAACGACTGGATGTTTGACGAGTGGTGCGGGCCGTCCGGCGGGCGCCTGATCCCGCTGCCGATCGTGCAGCTCTGGGACGCAGAGCTCGCGGGCGAGGAGGTCCGCCGCAACGCGGCGCGCGGCGGTCACGCGGTGTGCTTCACCGAGATCCCGCCGTTCCTCGGTCTGCCGTCGGTGCACGACGCCGACGGCTACTGGGACCCGTTCTTCCGGGCCTGCGCGGAGACGGCGACGGTCGTCTGCATGCACATCGGCTCGAGCTCCAAGATGCCGAGCACGTCGGCCGACGCGCCGCCCGCGGTCGGGAGCACGCTCACCTACATGAACGCGGCGATGAGCCTCACCGACTACCTGATGTCGGGCGTGTTCGAGCGCTTCCCCGACCTCGTCGTCGCCTACAGCGAGGGCCAGATCGGCTGGATCCCCTACATCCTCGAGCGCGCCGACGCGGTGTGGGACCAGAACCGGGCCTGGGGTGGCGTCCGCGACCTGGTGAAGAAGCCGCCGAGCCAGTACTACGCGGAGCACGTCTACGGCTGCTTCTTCGACGACGCCCACGGCCTGAAGAGCCTGGAGGAGATCGGGGTCGACACGGTCACGTTCGAGACCGACTACCCGCACTCCGACAGCACCTGGCCCGACACGATCGAGATCGCGCAGCGGCTCATGAAGGATCTCGACGACGAGACGATCCGCAAGATCGTGCGCGGCAACGCGATCCGCATGCTCAGCCTCGACCTCGCCCCCTGACCGCCCGCCCGACCCTTTCGCCCCATACCTCCGTGCGTATCTCAACGACCGGACAGGTCGGCGAGATGCGCACGGGACCTGGGGCCGCGGCGGGGGGGCTGGACACGGAATGAGAACGCGTTACAGTTTCTGATCCAGCCCCGGGGGGACGCAATGGCGACGACGATCTCGGCTCGCGACGACTACCGGCTGCTCGTGGGCGACGAGTGGCAGGCGGGGGCCGACGGCACCTATCCGGTCGTCAACCCGGCCACCGGGGAGGTCGTCGGCGAGGCGCCCGAGGCCTCGGTCGAGCAGGCGCAGGCCGCGGCGGCCGCGGCGAAGGCCGCGTTCGGCCCGTGGAGCCGCACGAGCCCCGAGGAACGGGCCGGGATCCTCAAGCGGGCGGCCGACCTGTTGCGCCAGCGCACCGCAGAGCTGGTGCCGCTGGTGATCTCCGAGACCGGCGCCACGCAGGTGCTCACCGAGTCGATGCAGGTGCCGGTGGCCACGAGCCGGTTCGACCGCTACGCGACCGGTGCGCTCGAGCCCACCGTGATCCCGCTCCCGCCGTCGGAGATGCCCACCACGCCGCTCGCGCCCGGCGCGCTCATGGGCGCCATCGCGCGGCGGGTTCCGATCGGCGTCGTCGCCTGCATCACGTCGTACAACTTCCCGATCGTCAACATGGCCGGCAAGCTCGGCCCCGCGCTCGCGATGGGCAACACCGTCGTCGTGCGGCCGGCGTCGCAGGACCCGCTCGCGGTGATCGCCCTGGTCGACATCCTGCGCGAGGCCGGCTTCCCGCCCGGGGTGGTCAACATCGTCACCGGGAGCACGCCGGCGAGCGGGGAGGCGCTGGTCGACTCGCCCGACGTCGACATGGTCAGCTTCACCGGCAGCACCCGCGTCGGCATGGAGATCGCGTCGACGGGCGGACGCACCATGAAGCGGCAGCTCCTCGAGCTCGGCGGCAAGGGCGCCGGGATCGTGTTCGACGACGCCGACGTCGACGCCGCGGTCAACGGCATCGGCTCGACCTGGACGTTCCATTCGGGCCAGATCTGCACCGCGCCCACCCGGGCCATCGTCGCCCGCTCCCGCTACGACGAGGTGGTCGACAAGCTGGCCCGGCTCGCCGGCGCGCTCAAGGTCGGCGACCCGCTCGAGCGCGACACCGTGGTCGGCCCGCTCATCACCGCCGCGCACCGCGACCGGGTCGAGGGCTACGTGCAGATCGGGCTCGACGAGGGCGCCGAGCTGGTGGCCGGAGGGCACCGGCCCGAGCACCTGGAGCGCGGCTTCTACTTCGAGCCCACGCTCCTCGCCGGGGTGCGCAACTCGATGCGGGTCGCGCAGGAGGAGATCTTCGGCCCCGTCGTCGTCGTCATCCCGTTCGACGACGACGACGAGGCGGTGGCCATCGCCAACGACACCGAGTTCGGCCTCTCCGACTACGTCTTCACCGGCGACTCGGGCCGGGGGATGCGCGTCTCGCGCCAGCTCCGCGCCGGCAACATCGCGATCAACACGATGCAACGCAACCACGAGACGCCGTTCGGTGGCACCAAGCACAGCGGCGTGGGCCGCGACGGCGGATCGTTCGGCCTGCACGCCTACAGCGAGCTCCAGTCGGTGGTGTGGCCCGGATGACCCACGGCACCCCCGCCCGGCACTTCGACCTCCTGGTCCACGGCGGGATCGTCGTCGACGGCACCGGCCTGGCCCGCCGCCGCGCCGACATCGGTGTGCGCGCCGGCCGCGTCGCCGAGGTGGGCCGGCTCGACGGCGCCACCGCCGACGAGCTGATCGACGCCCGGGGGATGATCGTGGCCCCGGGCATCATCGACGCGCACACGCACTACGACCCGCAGCTCACGTTCGAGCCGTACGCCACCTCGAGCCCCTACCACGGGGTCACCACGGTCGTCGCGGGCAACTGCGGGTTCTCGCTCGCGCCCACACGCGCCGACGACCACGACTTCACGACCCGACTGTTCGCCAAGGTCGAGGGCATGTCGCCGGTGGCATTGAGCGGCGTGGCGTGGGACTTCGAGACGTTCCCCGAGTACCTCGACGCGCGTGAGGGCAGGCTCGGCGTCAACCTCGCCTGCTACATCGGTCATTCGAGCGTGCGCCGGTTCGTCATGGGTCCCGACGCGTCGGAGCGGGAGGCGACCGAAGCCGAGATCGACGCGATGGCCGCGGTCGTGCGCGAGGCGATGGAGGCGGGCGCCTGCGGCTTCTCGTCGAGCCACGCGCCCACGCAGCTCGACGGCGACAACCGGCCGGTCCCGAGCCGCTCGTCCAGCATCGCCGAGCTCAGGGCCCTCGTCGCGGCGGCGGGGGAATCGAGCGCGGGCAGCGTGAGCTACCTCCCGCAGAGCGCGGTCAACGGCATCGACGAGGCCGACAAGGAGCTGCTCATCGAGCTCGGGCTCGACAGCAGCCTGCCGATCATCATCCAGGGCCTGGGCGGGCGCTCGAAGGTCGACGCACCCACCGCGGGCTGGCCCGACGCCAAGGCGTTCCTCGAGGACGCGGCGGCGCGCGGCGCGGCGGTCTTCTCGCTCCTGATGACGCAGCCCTTCGACCGGCCGTTCACCCTCGCCGCCGGCACCAGCCTCTACGACGGCGTGCCCGCGTGGCGGTCGTGGTTCGGCCTCGATCCCGACGCGCGCCGGGCCGCGCTCGACGACCCCGCGACCCGCGACGCGATGCGCGAGGCGGTCGAGCACCCCAACAAGGACCCGGAGCTCGGCAGCACGCTCCCGCCGCCGCACTGGGACGTCGTGTTCGTCAACGCGGTCACCGACCCGGCCCACGAGAAGTTCCTGCAGCGGACCGTCGCCGACATCGCGGCCGAGCTCGGCGTCGCGCCCGCCGACGCCATGCTCGACCTCGCCGCGGCCGAGGACCTCGCCACCGAGTTTCGCTGGTCGAGCGAGACGGCCGAATGGCGCGACGCCGTCGCCGAGTGCCAGACGCACCCCAACCTCATCGTCGGCGTGTCCGACGGCGGCGCGCACCTCGACCGCCAGGACGGCGCGGAGTGGAGCACCACCTTCCTGCGCACGTGGGTGCTGGAGCGCAAGGTCTGGAGCCTCGAGGAGGGCATCCGCCAGATGACCCAGGTCCCGGCCGCGCTCTGCGCGATCCCCGACCGCGGCACGCTGCTCCCCGGGTTCTGGGCCGACATGGTGATCTTCGACCCCGACGCGATCGCGATCGCGTCGAAGTCGGTCGTGCACGACTTCCCCGGCGGTGACGGCCGTTGGAGCGCCCGGCCCGTCGGCTTCGCGGCCACGATCGTCAACGGCGTCGCCATCGTCCGCGACGGCGAGCTCACCGGGGCCCTGCCCGGCGCGGTCGTGCGTCCCGTCCCCGAACGCGCGGCCGCTACCTGAGGCCGCGGTGACCAGCCCACCGATGCAGCGATGAACCAGCAGAGAGCGAGGCGATGACCATGGAGTTCGGCATCTTCCACGGCGCCCACGTGCCGAAGCAGCCCACCGACGAGGCGTGGCGCAAGGCCGAGCACGCCAAGTTGATGGACGAGATCGCGGTCGGGATCGCGGGCGACCGCACCGGCTTCAAGTACTCGTGGGCCACCGAGCACCACTTCCTCGAGCAGTACTCGCACCTCTCCGCCAACGAGGTGTTCCTCGCGTTCCTGGCGGGGAAGACGGAGCGCATCCACGTGGGCACCGGCATCATGAACATCACTGCACCGGTGAACCACCCGGTCCGCAACGCGGAGCGCGCCGCGATGCTCGACAACCTCACCGAGGGCCGCTTCGAGCTCGGTGTGGGCCGGGGCTCGTCGAGCACCGAGTTCGAGGGCTTCGGCATCCCCGACGGCGACACGACGCGCGACATGTTCGACGAGGCGCTGCCCGAGCTCGTGCGCATGTGGAAGGAACGGGAGTACTCGTACGAGGGCACGAGCTTCTCGGTGCCGCCGCGCGACGTGCTGCCGAAGCCGTACACGAGCCACCCGCCGCTGTGGGTCGCGTGCGGGAGCCCGGCCACGTTCGCCAAAGCCGGCCAGCTCGGGCTCGGCGCGCTGTGCTTCTCGATGGGTGCGCCCGAGACGCTCGAGCCGCTCGTGAAGGCCTACAAGAAGGCCATCGCCGAGTGCGACGAGCCCGTCGGCGACTTCGTCAACGACAACATCGCGTGCGTGAGCCGCCTGTTCTGCTACGAGGACGAGCAGGAGGCGTGGAACACCGCGGCCAACGCCGGCAGCAGCTTCTTCCAGAGCCTCGTCTTCAAGTGGCTTGACTCGATCCCGAAGCCGCCCGGCGTGCCGGTGTGGCCCGACCTGCTTCCCGAGCCGACCCCGCGCGACATCCAGAAGGGTTCGGAGCGCGGCATGCTCGTCGCCGGCAACCCCGACCAGTGCGCGGCCGCGGTGCAGATGCACGTGGACATCGGCGTCGACCAGATCATCTTCGGCATGCTCGGCAACAGCCTGCCGGTGGAGGCCGCGGTCCGGTCGATGGAGCTCTTCGGCGAGACCGTCCTGCCGAAGTTCGACACCGATCCGGTGCACAGCACCACGCGCCACCGCGAAGCCGCGGGACTCTGAGTCGTCGCGGTGACGGGGGACACGGTCGACCCGGTATCCATCGTCCCTGACGGCGCGCTCGTCTTCGGCGTGCAGCTCCCGGTCCAGGCGCTGAGCCGCGTGATCGCGGCGCCGTGGGAGATGGAGGCCGGGGTCCCGGAGATGGTGCGGGCCGCGCAGGCCGCCGACCGGGCGGGGTTCTTCTACATCGCGTGCTGCGACCACGTCGTCATCCCGGAGGCCTACGCCGACGCGATGAGCACGATGTGGGCGAACCCGATCGCCACGCTGGGCTATCTCGCCGCGCTCACCGAACGCGTGCACCTGATGAGCAACGTCTACGTCGCGCCCTTCCGGGCCCCCCTCGACACCGCGAAGCAGTTCCTCACCCTCGACTGGCTCTCGGGCGGCCGCGTGATCCTCGGCGTCGGGGCCGGGCACGTGCAGGGCGAGTTCGAGCGGCTCGGCATCCCGTTCGCCGACCGCGGGAAGCTCCTCGACGCGGCCATCGACGAGATCCGGGCCGCTTGGGGCGCCGAGTTCGTCGACGGCCTGGGGATGCGGCCGCGGCCGGTCCAACGCCCGCGCCCGCCGATCTGGATCGGGGGTTCGAAGGGCCCCGCGCTGCGGCGGGTCGCGGAGCGGGGCGACGGCTGGATCCCGCAAGGGACGCCACGCGCGGAGATGCCGGGGCAGCTCGACACCGTGCGGTCGCACCGCGACCAGGTGCGGCCGGGCACGCCCCTCGACCTCGGCGCGATCACCGAGTGGACCTACGTCGGTGACGCCGGCTGGGACCTCCCCGACGACACCCTCACTGGCAGCCCGGAGCAGATCGCCGAGAGCTTCAACGACTATGGCGCGATGGGTGTGAGCCATCTCCAGGTGCGGTTCCGGGCCCGGTCGATCGACGAGCTCTGCGACCAGCTCGAGCGGTTCGGCACCGAGGTCGGCCCGCTGCTCACCCGTCCGTGAAGCAGCCGTCCACGAAGATGCGGTCCACGAAGATGCGGTCCACGACGAGCGGGAGCCGGTCATGGTGATGTGCGCGATGCGGTTCGACCTGCGGGCACCGGCGTTCGGTCCCGCGTCGGCGCGTGACATCTACGCGGGCTGCCTCGAGATGAGCGAGTGGGCGGAGGCGCAGGCCTTCGACATCCTGGTGCTGAGCGAGCACCACGGCGTCGACGACCAGTACCTCTCCGCGCCGCTGGCCATGGCGGGGGTGATCGCGGGCCGCACGCACACGATCCCGATCAACGTCGCGGCCCTCCTCGTGCCGTTGCACGACCCGATCCGGCTCGCCGAGGAGCTCGCGGTCCTCGACCTCGCCACCGGAGGGCGCGTGTCGATCGTGGCCGGCGCGGGGTACCGCCGCGAGGAGTTCGACATGGCGGGCGTCGAGTACCGGTCGCGCGGGAAGCTGCTCGAGGAGTACATCGGCGTGATGGTGACGGCCTGGAAGGGCGAGCCGTTCGAGTGGCGCGGCCGCACCGTGCAGGTGACACCGGTGCCGATGAGCAAGCCGCACCCGATGATCATGATCGGGGGCAGCACCGAGGTCGCGGCCCGGCGCGCGGCCCGTCTCGGTCTCCCGTTGTTCCCCGCCATCGGCGACCCGCAGCTCCGGGCCTGGTACGACGACGAGGCGGCCAAGGTCGGCTTCGAGGGCGGGTTCGTGATCCTGCCTTCGGGCCCGAGCTTCGTCTACGTCACCGAGGATCCCGACCGGGCGTGGTCGCAGCTCGCGCCGTACCTCCTGCACGAGGTGCAGACGTACGACAGCTGGCAGACCGGCGACCAGCGCTCCGCGGTGCACCTCGGCGACGCGACCATCGACGGCCTGCGGGCGGCGGAGGACCAGTACTGGGTCGTCACCCCCGACGAGTGCGTCGAGCGGGCCGGCCGGCTCGGGCCGCTGGGCTCGCTCGTCTTCCACCCGATGATCGGCGGCTGCCCACCGGAGCTGGCGTGGCCCAGCCTCGAGCTCGTCGCGGCCCGGGTGCTGCCGAAGCTGCGCGCGGCGACCTGATCGTGCCGGGTCGCCCGAAACCGGGTTCGTCGCGCGCGCATCGGGGCACCCTTCGAGTATGCGATCGGCGTCGCGAGTCCCGAGCAAGGTCGAAGGCCGGCTGACCCTGCCGGCCGAGGTGACGAGCCCATCGTTCGCGCGCGCGTTCGCGAGCGATGTGCTCGCGGGCCTCGCGCCCGCGGCGACGATCGAGACCGTCCGCCTCGTGGTCAGTGAGATCGTGAGCAACTCGGTGGAGCACGCGGCGACGTCGGTGGAGCTCTCCGTGCGCGCCGACCGCTCGACGGTCCACGTGGAGGCCCGCGACGCGAGCGCGGTGCTGCCCGCTCGGCGTGGTCACCATCAGCTCGACGACGAGCGCGGCCGCGGCCTGGGGCTGCTCGACGTGCTGTGCGAGCGCCACGGAGCGCGGCGGACGCCCACCGGCAAGGTCGTGTGGTGCGAGATCGAGACGTCGCCGCCGGCGACCGTACGCCGGTTCGCCCACTAGCCCCGTACCCGCGCACGGGTGTCGGGTCACCAGAGCTGGTCGGTGTACGTGTCGGTGCCCCAGACCGTGCTGATGAACGGGGCCGCGAAGACGACCCGGCCCAGGCCGGAGGCTGCGAGCTCGTCGCCCAGCGGCGCGTAGTGGTCGGCCCACACGTCGAGCACGTCGACGTCGGTGAAGTAGAGGTGGAGGAAGCGGTTGCCCGCCGTGTCGCGCGGCACGTCGCCCGGCGCGTCGTCGAGCAGCGGGATCGGGGTGAACGCCACCCGCACGTCGGCCGGGCAGGGGCGCGCGGCGTAGAACGCCTCGATCCCGCGTTCGTCGACGCCCGGCGCCATCTCGCCGATCACGACCACGAGACCGCGGAAGTGGTGGTCGAGCGCGACCTCGGACGGGATGCCGTCGGGCCCGGGCTGCTGCTCGCCCGCGTATCGGTACATGAGCGTGTGCACGTGGTCGCGGTCGGTGAACATCCGGCCGTTCTCGTGCAGCCAGTTGACCTGGTCGACGGCCCAGCGGTTCCACTCGTCGTGGCAGCCCTCGAGGATCCAGTAGAGGGCGATGTACGAACCCGCGTCGACCGGCGACGCGATCGGCGACTCGGCGGGGTAGCGGAGGTCCTTGCACGCGCGCGTGGCGACGAAGCGCCCGCCGGCGAACGTGTACTGGCCGATCATGCAGCCGGCGTAGAAGTGGTCGCGCTCGTACCAGCGGTTGTACGCGACCTCGTGCCCCCGGTGGGGTTCCACCATGGTCACCAACGCGGTGCCGAGTGCGATGGGCTTGTCGGTCATGACCGCTCCTCCGAAACGTGGACCTCGGCGAGATACTGCGTCCGCAGGGCCGGCGTGTCGATCTTGAGCATCGGCGTGAGCGGCATCTCGTCGACGACCACGAGCCGGTCGGGGCGCTTGTAGTCGGCGAGGTCGACGCCCACGAGGTCGCGCAGCTCGCCGAGGCCCGGAGCCTCGTGGCCCTCGCGTGTGAGCACGAACGCGACCCCGATCTCACCCAGCAGCGGATCGGGCACCCCCGCGACCGCGGCCTCGGCGATCGCGGGATGCTGGGCGAGGATCGCGCTCACCTCGGCCGGGTGCACGTTGTAGCCGCCCCGGATGTACATGTCGGTCATGCGCCCGACGATCTGGAGGTAGCCGTCGGCGGCGAGGCGGCCCAGGTCGCCGGTGTGGAGGAAGCCGTCGCGGTCGACGGTCGCCGCGCTGAGCTCGGGGTCGCGCCAGTAGCCGCGCATCATCGCGGGGGAGCGGCAGATCACCTCGCCCACGTCGCCGGCGGGCACGTCGGCACCATCGGGCCCGGCGATGCGCAGCTCGACCTCGGGGGCGGCCCGGCCCACGGTGTGGGCGATCACATCTTCGGCCTCGCCGACCACGGTGCTGGTCGCGACCCCGGCTTCGGTCGACGTGTAGCGCGTGATCACGGGGCAGCCGAGCGTGGCCCGCAGCCGGTAGACGAGCTCGGGCGGGATGCCTGCGCCGCCGATGCCCACGGCCCGGAGATCCGAGAAGTCGGTGCGGGCGAGATCGGGGTGCTCGAGCAGCAGCGACCACTGGGTGGGGACGCCCGTGGTCATCGTGATCCGCTCGTCGCGGATGAGGCGCAGATGCTCGGCCGCGTCCCACGGCTCGCCCGCGATCACGAGCGTGCTCCCGTGGGCGAGCTCGTCCCAGATCCGGGTCATGTAGCCGACGTGCGCGAAGGGCAGCACGACGAGCCGGCGCTCGCCGTCGACGGTGAGCTGGCCGATGTTGCGCGAGATCGCGGCCTGGGCGAGGTGGTCGTAGACCGCGCCCTTGGGGTGGCCGGTCGTGCCGCTCGTCCACACGATGCACGTGGGGTCGGTGGTCCGGATCGTCGGGAGGTCCGCGACGCGGGCCGGCGGCGCCGCGAACGCGCCGGGAAGGATGGGGTGGCCCGGGTCGAGCACGAGGACCGGCTCGGTGCGGTCGTGGATGCTCTGCTGCTCCGCGGGACCGAGGCGTCCGTTGAGCGCGGTGGTGATCGCCCCCACTTGCAGGGCGCCGAGGTACGCCGCCGCGAACCGGATCGACGACGGCAGGCGGAGCATCACGACGTCGCCGGGCCGGACCCCCCGATTGAGGAGGGTGCGGGCGAATCCGTCGGCCATCCGCCCCAGCTGGGCGTAGGTGACCCGCTCCGGGCCGTGGACGTAGGCCTCACGATCGGGATATTGCGCAACGGTGGCGCGGAGTAGCTCCGGGAGGGTTGCGGCCACCGGCACTTTCGGACCCTAGGCCAGATCACCGGGGACCGCCCCGTCGGGTCGCGGTGCAGGTGGGGGCGTCTGCAACCCCGGTCGGACGGGCAGCCCGGGCCGCGAGCGGGCGCTCCACCGCTCGCCCGGGTGCCCGCGGCCGACGGGCTCCGTTACCCTGTCGCACCATGTCACAGATTGCACTGGACGAGGAGGGACTGGGTGCTCTGGCCCGGGCCCTGATCGCAGCGGCCGACGAGCTCGAGCGGATCGCCGCATCGGTCCGCCGGATCGCCCGCGAGACCGGGCGCCCGGTCGTGGCGGCCGGGGCGTTCGATGCGGTCGCGGCCGACCATCGGCGTTCCGCGTCCGACCTGCGGCGCCGGGTCCGCGCGGTGCGGGCCGAGGAGTCCCGACCCGTCCCGGGCGCCCCCGCGGCGCGCGGTCGCGCCGCGTCGGCGGGCACGCGGGAGCAGCGTGCCGCGGCCACGGCGCGACGCCGGCTCGCGCGGCTCCGGCGCGACGGCGACGGGAGCTGGGGCGTCGTCGGGGCCGGGGCGGGCTGGGCCCATCGCCAGGTCCGCCGCGGCGCCGAGGTCGTCCACCGCGATACCGGGTTGGTCATGACGGTCTCCGAATGGGAGACGCGGGCCGCGGCGCGCGGGCTGCGCTGGGCGGACGCGCGCGGGCGGGCGTTCGAGGCGTCGCTCCCCGCGCCGCTCCGACCCGCCGCCCGGGTCCAGGGAAGCCTGCTCGGTGGCATCGCCACCGGCACGTTCGGCGGGCTGGTGGGCACGCAGGCGATCTTCGCCACCAACGTCGACACCCTCGGGAAGGCCGCGGTCGCCGGGTCCGACGGGGATGCGACCGGCGTCGCCGCGCTGGGCGGCGACCTCGCGGGCGCCGACGCGGACTACGCGCTCGGCGCGGTGGCGGCCCTCGGCCGCACCGCCGCGGTCGGGACCGCGATGAACCCGGGCAACCCGGCCAACTACGCGGAGCTGTACTCCGACGTCCGGGACAAGGGCGTCACCGGCGCACTCGCCGACGACGCTCGGCGCGTGGGCGAGGAGGCGCCGAGCGCAACGTTGATGCTCGTCGGGGAGCCGCCCAACCTCGTGGGTCGCACCGCGGTCACCGTCGGCGAGGCCGGCGCCTTCCAGCACGGCGACCACAAGCTCCGGTCGAAGGACGAGCCGGCGCCGGGCCGTTGACCCGCGACGCGGGTGGGTCCGGCGCGAGCCCGAGCCGCGCGTCGGCGTCGGGCGGCCCGTCGCTCAGCTCGCCGGCCAGGCCACGGACTTCAGCTCGAGGTACTGGTCGAAGCCGGCCCGCCCGTTCTGGCGCCCGATCCCGCTGTGCTTGTAGCCGCCGAACGGGACGTCCGGCCCGTAGGTCGACCCGCCGTTGATGGAGCAGTTGCCGGCGCGCATGCGGCGCGCGATGGCGCGGCCGCGGTCGGCGGAGCCGGACATGACGTAGCTGGCGAGGCCGTAGCCGCTGTCGTTCGCGATGCGGACGGCGTCGTCGTCGTCCTCGTACGGGATGACGACCAGCACGGGCCCGAAGATCTCCTCCTGGGCGATCGCCATGGAGTTGTCGACGTCGACGAAGAGCGTCGGCCGGACGAAGTGACCCTTGTCGAGGCCTTCCGGGCGCTCCACGCCACCGACGGCGAGGGTCGCCCCTTCGTCGATCCCCTTCTGGATGTAGCCGAGCACCCGATCGCGCTGCTTCGCGGAGATCAGGGCGCCCATCATGACGTCGGGCCGCTGGGGGTCGCCGTAGGGGATGTTGGGGTAGAGCTCGCGCAGGATCGCGACGCCCTCGTCGTAGCGGCTGCGGGGGAGCAGCATCCGCGTCGGCGTGGCGCAGCCCTGGCCGCCGTGGTAGCAGGCGGCCATGCCGATCAGCAGCGCGGTCGAGAAGTCGGCGTCGTCGAGGACGATGGTGGCCGACTTGCCGCCGAGCTCGAGGAACAGGCGCTTCAGGGTCGGCGCGCCCTTCTCCATGATGCGTTGGCCGACGGCCGTCGAACCGGTGAACGAGATGAGGTCGACGTCCGGCGACAGCGTCAGCTCCTCGCCGACGAGGTGGTCCGACGACGTGACGACGTTGAGCACGCCCGCCGGCAGGTCGGTGGACGCGGCGAGGCGCGCGAGCCGGGTCGCGTTGAACGGCGTGTCCGGCGCGGGCTTCAGCACGACGGTGTTGCCGGTCGCGAGCGCCTGGCCGAGCTTGTTGAGCGTGACCTCGAGCGGGACGTTCCAGGGCGTGATCGCGCCGACCACGCCGACGGGCTCGTGCCACAGCTGACGCTCGTCGACGCCCTGCGTCATGCCGGCCGCCTTGCCGAGGTCCTCGTCCCACTGGTACTCGTCGATCAGCTTGATCGGGTAGCGGAGGGCACCCTCGAGGGGGGTGTCGAGCTGCGGCCCGAAGGTCATGCTCCGCGGGCAGCCGACCTCGAGGATCAGCTCCTCCCGGAACGCCTCGCGCTCCGACTCCAACGCCTCCTGGAGCTGGCTCAGGCAGTGCTTCCGCAGCTCGCGGTCGGTCGCCCAGTCGCTCTCGTCGAAGGCCCGGCGCGCGGCGCCGATGGCCTGCTGCATGTCACCCGCATCGGCGTCGGCGACCTGCCCGAGCAGCTCCTCGGTCGCCGGGTTGAACACGTCGAAGCTCTGCTGCTTCGCGGCGTCCACGAGCTCGCCGCCGATGAGCAGCTTCCTGTCCGACGCGAGATTCCGGTCTGCTGCCACGATCTCCCCTTGCCTCGGTCCCGACCTCAGGTGCCCAGACGCTAGGCGATCGCCCAACTGCGGATCAGTCCAGAAACTGACGGTGCGTTAGATTCGCCCGACGACGAATCCAGGGGGGAACTCGACGTGGCCGAAGGTTCGATTCCGCAGTTCGCGAGCGGGCCGCGCTTCACCGACCGGGTGGCGCTCGTCACCGGCGCCGGTTCCGGACTCGGGCGCGCCACCGCGGTGCGCCTGGCGGCCGAGGGGGCCATCGTCGCGGCGCTCGATATCGCCGACGCCGCGGCCGAGCAGACCGCCACCGACATCGTCGCCGCGGGCGGGCACGCCCGCGCGTACCGGGTCGACGTGAGCGACCCCGAGTCGGTGGCCGAGAGCGTCGACCTCGCGGCCGAAGACCTCGGCCGGCCGGTGCTGCTCGTCAACTCGGCCGGCGTCGGCGGCTTCTCGCGCACCGAGGAGCAGAGCTACGAGGGCTGGCAGCGGATCATCGGCGTCAACCTCACCGGCACGTTCCTCATGTGCAAGGCGGTGATCCCCTACCTGCTCGACGGCGGCGGCGTCATCGTCAACATCGGCTCCAACGCCGGGATCATGGGCCAGCCGTACAGCGCGGCGTACTCGGCGTCGAAGGGCGGCGTGATCCAGCTCACGCGCGCGCTGCAGGACGAGTACCTCCGCAAGAAGATCCGCATCGTCTGCGTGGCGCCGGGCTCCATGGACACCCCGCTGCAGTCGCAGTTCACGTTCCCCGAGGGCGTCAACCCGAAGGCCTTCGC
Source organism: Acidimicrobiia bacterium (assembly GCA_017882925.1). Lineage (GTDB taxonomy): Bacteria > Actinomycetota > Acidimicrobiia > IMCC26256 > Chersky-534 > Chersky-534. The sequence continues at coordinate 21,056 of JADGOM010000206.1, forward strand.
GAAGGTGATGTCGCCGATCGGCAGCAACCCGCCCGAGAACGTCGCCGGTGTGGTCGCGTTCGTGGCGTCCGACGAGGGCAACTACATGCACGGTGCGGTGGTGTCGGTCGATGGCGGACTCACGATCTGAGAGGAGCGCCCGATGATCACCGACGCCGGCAACCTCTGGGAGCTCGTCGAGCTGCGCGCCGCGCTCACGCCCCAGGCGCCGCTCATGTACGACGAGGGCCGCGTCACCACCTGTGCCGAGCTCCGGGTCCGCGCCGAGGAGGCCGCGGCCGGGCTCCACGCGCTCGGCGTCGGCGAGGGCACCGCCGTGAGCTGGCAGCTGCCGACGTGGACCGAGGCCGCGGTGCTCGTGCTCGCACTGGCGCGGCTGGGCGCGGTCCAGAACCCGATGCTCCCGAGCTACCGCGAACGGGAGGTGGGCTTCATCGCCCGCCAGACCAACTGCGAGCTGCTGATCGTGCCCACGGAGTTCCGCGGCTTCGACCACCTCGCGCTCGCGCAGTCGGTCGCCGACGGGATCGAGGGTATGCAGGTGCTGGTGGCCGACCGCGAGCTGCCCACGGGCGACCCCGCGAGCCTCCCGCCGGTGCCGGTCCGCCGCCGCCACCCGGCCGACGACCCGGTGCGCTGGATCTTCTACACGTCGGGCACCACCGCCGACCCGAAGGGCGCGCAGCACACCGACCGCACGATCATGGCCACCGCGATCGGCTACTGCGAGCGGGTGCGCGCGACCGACGCCGACATCAGCCTGGTCGCGTTCCCGTTCACGCACATCGGCGGCATCATCATCGGCATCTACCAGTCGCTGCTCACCGGCGCCGGCGCGGTGATGATGGAGACGTGGACGCCGCAGCTCTCGACCGAGCTGATCGCGCGGCACGGCGTCACCTTCCCCAACGGCGCGCCGGCGATCCATACGCTGCTGCTCGAGGAGGCCCGCGCCCACCCGGAGGCGTACCAGACGGTGCGCGCGTTCCCGAGCGGCGGCGCGCAGAAGCCGCCCCAGCTGCACGAGGACCTCAAGGCCATCAACGACCACTGCGTCGGCATCGTCTCGGGCTACGGGCTCACGGAGATGCCGATCCTGTCGCAGTCGGGCGTCGACGACCCCGACGAGTCGCTGCGCGACGCGGAGGGCCGTCCGCAGGCGGGGGTCGAGATCCGCATCGTCGACCGCGACCTCGACGACGTGGAGCCCGGGGGTGTGGGCGAGCTCATCGCGCGCGGCCCGCAGCTCATGCGCGGCTACGTCGACGCGTCGTTGAACGACGCCGCGTTCGCGCCCGGCGGCTGGCTGCGCACCGGCGACCTCGCCCGCCTCGACTCCTTCGGCGCGGTGGTCATCACCGGGCGGCTCAAGGACGTGATCATCCGCAAGGGTGAGAACATCTCGGCCAAGGAGATCGAGGACCTGCTCTTCGGCCACCCCGACATCGCCGACGTCGCGGTGCTCGGGCTGCCCGATCCCGACCTCGGGGAGCGGTGCTGCGCGGTGATCGTGGCGAGCGAGGGGTCGGTGCCGCCCACGCTGCCCGACGTCTTCGAGTTCCTGAAGGCCACGGGGCTCATGGTGCAGAAGATCCCGGAGCAGATCGAGTTGGTCGACGAGATCCCCCGCAATCCGAGTGGCAAGGTGCTGAAGAACGAGCTCCGGGAGCGCTTCGGTGACTGATCTGACGGAGATCGCGACACGCGTGTCGAATTGGGGCCGCTGGGGCCCCGACGACCAGCGGGGCACGCTCAACCTGATCGACGACGGGGCCCGCGCGCGCGGCCTCGCCGCGGCGCGGCGCGGCGCGGTGTTCTCGCTCGCGATCCCCTTCGACACCGACGGGCCGCAACTCGGCAACATCCCCGGCCGCAACAACCCCGAGCTCACCCGCTGCTCGGTGAACCAGGCGTGGTCGGGCGACCCGAGCCACGCGGCCTGGAGCGACGACCACCTCGACATGGGCGTCCAGGCCGCGACGCACTGGGACACGCTGGCCCACTGCGGCTACGACGGCCTCCTCTACAACGGCACGCCCAACGCCGTCGTCACGATGGAGGACGGCGCCAGCCGCATGGGCGCGGAGACGCTCGGGCCGATCGTGAGCCGGGGCGTCGTGCTCGACGTCGTGCGCGCGCTCGGCCTCGACGACCGCCTCCCGCCGGCCTACGAGATCACCGTGGCCGATCTCGACGCCGCGCTCGCGCTCACGGGGATCGAGCCCGAGCCCGGTGACGTCGCGCTGATCCGCACCGGCCAGATGGCGGTGTGGCGGGAGAAGGGCCGCAACCCCTACAGCCAGAAGAGCCCAGGCCCGGGCGTCGACACCATCGAATGGTTCGCCGACCACCAGTGGGGCGCGGCCGCGGCCGACAACCTGCCGTTCGAGCCGGTCGATGTGGCGACGTCCGACTGGAGCTTCCCGGTGCAGCGCGTCCTCCTGCGCGACGTGGGCCTGCTGCTCGGCCAGCTGTGGGACCTCGATGCGCTCGCCGACGACTGCGCTGCGCACGACCACCGCATCTGCCTCCTGGTGGCCAACCCGCTTCCGCTCACCCACGGCATCGGCGCCCCGGTCGCGCCGGTGGCGATCACTTGAGGAGTGTCCCGCGTGAGTGATCCGGCCCGTACGTACTGCGTCACCGGCGCGGCATCCGGCCTCGGGGCCGCGGTCACCGCCCGGCTGCGCGCCGACGGCCACTCGGTGATCACCGTCGACCTCGAAGGCGTCGACGTGCTGGCCGACCTCTCGACCGAGCGGGGCCGGGCGTCGGCCGTCCACGAGATCTCGCAGCGGACCGACGTCCTCCACGGACTGGTTCCGTGCGCGGGTCTGGGGCCCCACGTCGGTGACCGCGCTGCGATCGTCTCGGTCAACTACTTCGGCGCGGTCGCGTTGCTCGACGGCCTGTTCGAGCTGCTCGCGGCATCGGGTTCGGGCGCGGCGGTGGCCGTCGGCTCCAACTCGGCGACGACGGATCCGACCATCGACGACGCCATCGTCCACGCGTGCCGGCGCGACGACGAGCTCGTGGCCCGTGAGCTCGCGGCCGCGTCACGCGGCAACTCGGTCTATGCGAGCTCGAAGCTCGCCTTGATGCGGTACGTGCGGGCGTCGGTCGTGGCCTGGGGTACGGCCGGGGTGCGCCTCAATGCGATCGCGCCCGGCGCGTTCCGGAGCCCGCTGATGGAGGCGGTCCGGGCCGACCGCGTGCTCGGTCGCTTCGTCGACGCGGTACCGGTGCCGCTCGCGCCGAACTTCGCCGAGGTCGACCAGATCGCGGCGCCGATCGGGTTCCTGTTGTCGGACGACGCGTCGTGGGTGCACGGCGCCTGCTTCTTCGTCGATGGGGGCACCGACGCGCTCCGGAACCCCGAAGTTCCGTAGGCGCCGCAGGGGGACCGGAGCGGTACTCCTGCGGCGCCTCAGGGCTGGGTGACAGGATCACGGGATGCGGACGTCGGTCACGATCTCGGGGTTCCATCGCCTGTTCCGCAGTGACCCGGCGGTCATCGTCGACCTCGCCCGGGTCGCGGAGGACGCGGGCTTCGACCAGCTGCTGCTCCCGGACCACGTCGCGATCGGCCCGCACACCGACCGCTACCCGTTCGGCCCCACGTTCCCCGATCCGGAGACCGAGCCCTGGTTCGAGCCGATGACGCTTCTCGCCGCGATGGCCATGGTCACGAGCCGGATCCGCCTCGGCACCGGGATCCTGATCGCGCCGCTGCGCCCCGCGGCCCTGCTCGCCAAGACCGCGGCCACCCTCGACCAGCTCACGGGGGGCCGCCTCGACCTCGGCATCGGGTCCGGGTGGCAGCGCGAGGAGTTCGACGCGGTCGGCGTGCCGTTCGAGGGCCGGGTCGCCCGGATGGACGACTCGCTGCGTGCGTGCCGGGCTCTCTGGACCCAGCCGCCGCCGGTGACGTTCGCGGCCGGCTCGGTGCAGCTCACCGACATCTGGTCGCTGCCGCAGCCGGTGCAGCCCGGGGGAGTGCCGCTCTGGTTCGGCGGTGACGCCAACCGGGCCGTCGCCCGGCGGATCGCCGAGCTCGGGGTCGGCTGGATGCCGATCAACCTGCTCGATGCCGCGACCCTGGGGGCGGGCGTGGCCACCATCCGGGCCGCGTTCACCGCCGCGGGCCGGGACCCGGCCACCCTGCAAGTACGGGCCGGCATTCCCGTGGTGCTCCAGGCCGACGGATCGGTCGACGTGGGTGCGACCACGGCCCCGGTCGCCGGGCTCGCGGCGGCCGGGGCGACCATGGTGTCGGTCGGCCTGGGGCGCTCCCTGAAGGACCCCGAGGCTGTGGGAGATTTCCTCTCCCAGATCGGTTCCGCCTTCGCGCCCTGACGCGAGTCCGCCGCGGACCGGTCCCGAGCCGACTGGACCTCGATGCCCCGCTCCGCGCGTGTCACCGCCGCTCTGCTCGCGGTCGGCGTGGTCGCAGCGATGTTGGGCGCGGCGCCCCCCGCAGGCGCCGCGTTCCGCTCCGGGACCACAGCGGCCCCGAAGCGGATCGTGTGGAAGCGCTGCGCGGGACAGCCGACGGAGTTCAGCTGCGGCTCGATCCGCGTCCCGCTCGACTACTCGAAGCCCGGCGGCAAGCAGATCTCGGTGCGGGTCGCGCGGTACCGCTCGCCGAAGCAGCACGACCGCAAGGGCTCGATCCTGTTCAACCCGGGGGGCCCGGGCGCGTCGGGCGTCGACTACCTGCTGCAGAACGCGCAGTACTCGCTGCCCGCGAACCTGAGCGAACGCTTCGACGTCGTGAGCTGGGACCCGCGCGGCACCGGCCACACGATCCCGGTGAGGTGCAGCGCCCGGCTCGACTACCTGTTCGACGGGATCGACTACACGCCGGACACCCCGGCCGAGACCACGGCGCTCGAGGCCGCGAACGCGAGGTTCGCCGACCAGTGCGGCACCGACAGCGGCACGCGCGAGCTCGAGCACGTCGGCTCCGTCGACACCGTGCGCGACCTCGACCAGGTGCGGGCCGCGCTCGGCGAGCGGAAGCTGCGGTACATCGGCTACTCCTACGGCACGTACTACGGCGCGCTCTACGCCCGCGCGTTTCCCGGCCGCGTCGGCCAGCTCATCCTCGACGGCGTGGTCGACCCGGCCCTCGACACCACCGGCCTGGTCACCGGCCAGGCCAAGGGGTTCGAGGACGCGTTCAACGCGTTCCTCGCCGATTGCGCCGCGAAGACCAGCTGCGCGTTCCACTCCGGCGGCGACCCGGCCGCGGCGTACGACAAGCTGGTCGCGTCGATCGACGCCAAGCCGATCCCGGCCGGCAACGGCCGCGTGCTCGGGTCGTCGCAGTTCGACATCGGCATCACGTGGCTCCTCTACGGCGGCGAGGCCGCCTACGGCGACATCGCCACCGCGCTGCGGAATGCGTCGCGCGGCGACGGGAGCGCGATCTACGACCAGTTCGAGGGCTACACCGGGCGCTCGGGCGCGGCCGTCGGCAACTACGACGGCGAGTACCAGGCGTACCTGGCGATCTCGTGCGTCGACCTGCCGCCGGTCGGCGACGCCGCGGCCACCATGGCGTTGGCCGACTCGCTGCGCCGCTCGTACCCGCGCTTCGGCGCGGCGGTCGCCACCGAGGGCCTCCCGTGCTCCACCTGGCCCGTGCCCCCCGTCGGCAAAGCCGGCGCGATCCACGCGCCGAAGTCGCCGCCGCTCCTCCTCACGAGCATGTCCGGCGACCCGGCCACGCCCCTCGCGGGTGCGCAGGCGCTCCAGCAGGAGCTCGCCAACCACAGCCGCCTGGTGGTCGTACCGGGCGAGATGCACACCGCCACCGAGGCCGGGGGCCCGTGCCTCGACGCGATCGTCCAGAGCTACATGCTGCGGGGCACGCTGCCGAAGGCGACGCGCACCGACTGCCCGTCCGCGCTCTGACCGCGGCCATCACCGCCATCTGACGGCCCGTCAGGGCTGCTGCCTAGACTCCCGCCCCGATGGACCTGCGCTTCAGCGACGACGACGAGCGGTTCCGGGCCCGCCTGCGCGACTGGCTCGAGCGCGAGC
>JADGOM010000207.1 GCA_017882925.1 Acidimicrobiia bacterium
GGCCAGCACGCGCCGACGGCCGACGCCTCCTGCCCGATCGACAGGTGGACGAAGCCCGGGACCTCGCCGTCCCGGTACAGGGCGGACACCCGCTCCTCGAACCCGCGGATCACGAGCATCCGGCGGTGCATCTCGATGACCTGGGCGTCGGTGAACATGATCCGTGTAGTGTACTGACCGGTACAAACCCGGGAGCACGATGTCCAGTCAGATCGACATCCCCGCCTCCTTTCCTCGCTTCGGCGACGTGAGCGGGAAGCGTGTGGTGGTGACCGGCGCCAGCCGGGGCCTCGGTCGGTTGCTCGCGTCCGCGTTCTCGCAGAGCGGGGCGCGGGTCGCGCTGGTGGCGCGCACGGAGCGCGACCTGAAGGCCGTTGCGGACGAGCTCCCCGGCCCCTCGCTCGTCCTTCCCGGTGAGGTGACCGACGAGGACTTCAACGAGGCGGTCGCCGACGCCACGGTGGCCGAATGGGGCGGTCTCGACGTGTGGATCTGCAACGCCGGGATCTCGCCCATCGTGGCCGGGCCGCGGAAGACCGATCCGTCGGTCTGGCGCGAGATCCTCGAGGTCAACCTCACGGCGGCGTTCCTCGGGGCCCGCGCCGCCGCCCGGGTGCTGGGCGACGGCGGGCGGCTGATCTTCACCGGCTCCGTCCTCGGCGACCGGCCGCGTGAGGGGCTCGCGGCCTACAGCGCGTCGAAGGCAGGGCTCGTCGGCCTGGCGAAGTCGCTCGCGCTCGATCTCGCGCCCGAGGGCATCACCGTGAACGTCGTCGCCCCGGGTTGGTTCGACTCACCGCTGGTCGAGCCGTGGAAGAACGATCCTGAGCGGGGAGCCGCGGTGCTCGCGCACACGGCGCTGCGGCGCTGGGGTGCGCCCGCCGACCTCTTCGGTGCCTACCAGTTCCTCGCCTCCGACGCCTCCGCGTTCGTCACCGGCACCGTGCTCAACGTCGACGGCGGATACCTGCTCGTATGAGTCGCATCAGCAGCCAGGTGCAGATCGAGAGGACGCAGTCGAATGAGTGATGCGCGACGAGTCGTCGTGATCACCGGAGCGGGCGGAACGCTCGGCGCCGAGCTGTCCCGACAGTTCGCCGGCGAACCGGACACCGACGTCGTGCTGAGCGACGTCAGCGACCGCGCCCTCGAGGCCACCGTGAACGGCCTGCCGGAGCGCCGTGGCTCGGTCGAGACGTTGCGGGCGGACGTGAGCGAGATCGCCGACGTCGAAGCCGTCGTCGCCCTGGCAATGGAGCGGTTCGGCCGGCTCGACGTGCTGGTCAGCAACGCCGGGGTGCTCGCTCCGAACGGTCGCATCCACAACCTCAGCACCGAGGATTGGGAGCGCACGTTCCGGGTCAATGTGCTCGGTGCCGTCAACGGCATCCGGGCCGCGGTGCCGGTCATGCGCGCGCAGAAGTCCGGTTCGATCATCCTCACGGCCTCGGTCGCCGGGCTCACCGCGTGGTCGCACGCGGCTCCGTACTGCGCCACGAAGGCCGCGGTGATCCAACTCGCGAAGGTCGCGGCGGTGGAATACGCCCGGGACGGGATACGGGTCAACTGCGTGTGCCCGGGAACGTTCCTCTCCGCGATCCACGAAGGCCTGCCGCAGGAGGCGATCGACGCGATGGCCGCCAAGCACCCACTCGGGCTGGGCCACGCCGCCGATCTCGTGGGCGCGTATTCGTACCTCGCGGGCGACGGGTCCCTCTGGACCACAGGGTCCGCCATCGTGGTCGACGGCGGCTACGCCGCGCCGTAGGGGGCCGAAGTGCATCCGGACATGAACTGGTGCGGAGTGCTGGAGCACCACGCCCTGCGCACCCCGGACCAGCCGCTCGCCGTCTTCGGCGATCGCGTCCTCACGTACCGGGGGATGGGGCAATGGTCCGCGGAGCTCGCGGCCGGGCTCCACGAGCGAGGAGTGGGCGCCGGCGACGTCGTCGGACTGCTCTCGTACAACAACATCGAGTTCCTGGCCACGATCTTCGCCGCCAACCATCTCGGCGCGATTGCGATGCCGATCAACTGGAGGCTCGCGGCGCCGGAGCTGCGGTTCATCCTCGAGCACTCGCAGGCGCGCGCGCTCGTGTGCGACGGCGATCTCGTCGAGCTGGCCAACGAAGCGACCCTCGATCTGCCCGGCGACCTCGTCCGTGTGGGCATCGCCGCCGTCGCCGCCGCGGGTTGGCTGCGGTTCGCCGATCTGCGCGCCGACGCCACCGACCTCGTCCGTGCGCCGGTCGGAGGGGACGACCTCCACCGCCTGATGTACACGTCGGGCACGACCGGGCGTCCGAAGGGCGCGATGCTCACGCACGCCAACCTGGCGTGGAAGAACTACGCGCACATCGCCGAGTTCGGCTTCACCGCGGCCGACGTCGGTCTCGCCTCCGGTCCGCTGTACCACGTCGGTGCGCTCGATCTGGTCACCACCACGATGATCGCGGTGGGCGCGACGACCGTCATCCACCGGGTGTTCGACGCCGAGCACGTCGTCGATGAGATCGAGCGTTCGCGGGTGACCGCGGTGTGGGCCGCACCCGCGATGGTCCGGGCGATCCTCGACGTACCCGGGGTCGAGCAGCGGGACCTCTCGTCCCTGCGCGTGATCATCGCCGGGGGCGAGAAGATGCCGATCCCGTACATCGAGCGCCTGCGCACGGTCTTCCCGTCGGCGTGGCTGGCCGATGCCTACGGCCTCACCGAGACGGTGTCCGGTGACACCTTCCTCGACCGCGAGAGCACGGTGTCGAAGCTGGGCAGCGTCGGCCGGCCGTGCCAGTACCTCGAGCTCGACATCTGGGACGAGCAGGGAGCGTCGCTTTCCGCGGGTGCACGCGGTGAGGTCGTCCTGCGCGGTCCCAAGGTCTTCAAGGGCTACTGGCGCGACCCGGACGCGACCGACGCGGCGTTCGCCGGCGGTTGGTTCCACACCGGCGACATCGGGGTGAAGGACGACGACGGCTACGTCTACATCGTCGACCGGCTCAAGGACATGATCGTGTCCGGGGGCGAGAACATCGCCAGCTCCGAGATCGAGCGCGTGCTCTACGAGCACGCGGCGGTGCTCGACGTGGCGGTCGTCGGCCGCCCCGACGAGCGCTGGGGAGAGGTTCCGGTCGCCTACGTGGTGTTGGACCCGGCGGCGGCTGCGACTCCCGATGATCTCGTCGAGCATTGCCGCGGGCAGCTCGCGAAGTTCAAGGTCCCGAAGGCCGTGATAGCCGTCGACGCGCTGCCCCGGAACCCGTCGGGCAAGGTGCTGAAACGGGACCTGCGGGACCGGGCTTCCTGAGCCTTCAGCTCCGGTCGGCCAGGAAAGCTGCCTGCCAGTCCAACAGGTCGTCCGGCACGAAGTAGTCGGTCTCGTCGTTGATCTCGGCCCAATGCTTTGCGACGTCCTCGACCGTCGGCTCGGACGTCGGATGGATGTAGCCCCGGGTGGACGCGATGAAGACGCGGGCGAAGCGACCTGCACCGGCGACGTAGATCTCGCCGCTGACCGGGCAGTCCTCGTGGGCCAGGAAGGCCACCATCGGTGCCACGCGGTCCGGTGACATCTGCTGCGCGATCGGTGAGTCCTCGCGGACGCCGCCCGCCATGCGCGTGAACGCCGCCGGCGCGATGAGGTTGATCTTGATGCCGTGCGCGGCGCCCGCGGTCTTGAGGCTGCGCGTGAGCCCGATGACGCCGGCCTTGGCGGCGGCGTACCCGAGGTTGTTGGGAAGGCCGAACACCCCCGAGGACGTGGTCATGACGATCCGGCCGTAGCCCTGCTCGACCATCCCGGGCCAGGCAGCGCGCGCGGTGTTGAACGATCCGCGGAGGTGGACGGCGAGGTGGCGCTCGAGGTTGTCGGCGTCGGCCTCCGGGAAGCCGGCCCACCGGACGATGCCGGCGTTGTTGACCAGGATGTCGAGGCGGCCGAAGCGGTCGAGCGCGGTGTCGACGAGCGCCTGCGCGCCGGATTCGCTCGCAACGTCATTGCCGTCGGCGATCGCGGTTCCGCCCGCAGCCGTGATCTCGGCCACGACCGAGGAAGCGGGCCCGGCGTCGGCGCCGTCACCCTCGATCGTGCCGCCGAGGTCGTTGACCACGACGCGGGCGCCCCGCTCGGCAAGCAGGCGCGCGTACGCCCGGCCGATGCCGCGTCCCGCGCCCGTGACGATGGCGACCCGCCCTTCGAAGCCGAATTCGTCCATGCCCCGTCTTCGCCCCCGTGACCGACTGTCTTGTACTGACCAGTCACTCTACATTTGGGTCCGCACCTCGAGTCAGGAGCTTCCCATTGTCCTCGGTCCTCTACTCCGCAACCGGCCGGATCGGCGTCATCACGCTCAACCGGCCCGAGGCCCGCAACGCGATCGACCGGGAGACCGCGCTCGGCATCGAGGCCGCGGTCGACCGTCTGGAGGACGATCCCGAGGTCTGGGTCGGGGTCCTGTACGCGAACACCGCGGAGCAGGCGAACCCCGTCTTCTGCGCGGGCGCGGACCTCAACGTCATCCGGGAGACGGGATCCGCCGCGAGCCTCGACACCGAGCGGGGCGGATTCGGCGGGTTCGTGTACCGCGAGCGCGTGAAGCCGATCGTGGTCGCGGTCGACGGGCTCGCGACCGCGGGCGGTCTGGAGATCGTCCTCGCCGCCGACCTCGTGGTCGCGACCACCCGGTCGTCGTTCGGGCTCGCCGAGGTCCGGCGCAACCTGATCGCCGCGGCCGGCGGTCTGTTCCGGCTTCCCCGCGCGATCGGCCGCGCGGCCGCGATGGACGCGGTGCTCACCGGTGAGCCAATCGACGCGCGGCGCGCGTTCGACCTCGGGCTCGTCAGCCGGCTGGTCGAGCCGGGCGCCGCACTCGACGAGGCGATGCGCCTCGCGCGTCAGATCGCCGACGCGGCGCCGCTCGCGGTGCGCGCGAGCCGGCGCGTCGTCCTCGCGGCCGAGCGCGACGACGACGCCACGCTGCGCCAGGTGTCGCGGGAGCTGTTGGACGAGCTGCTCGAGTCGGAGGACGCCGCGGAGGGACTGGCCGCCTTCGCCGAGAAGCGCCCACCTGAATGGCAGGGGCGATGATGCCCGCGCGCGGCGAGGTACCCTCGACGCCAATGGCGACAACCGCAGAAAGTGACGCTTCCCGACGCAGCGCGAAGTGGCAGGAGCGCCGGGACGCGATCGTCGACACCTCGGCGCGCGTCTTCGCCCGCGGCGGGTACCACGCCACCGGCATCGCCGAGCTGTGCGAGGTCAACGGCTTCGGCAAGGGCGCGTTCTACTACTACATCGGGTCGAAGGAAGAGCTCCTCGCCGCGATCCACGACCGGGTCATGGACGAGGTGATGCTCGGAGCCGACCGCGTCGCCGAGGTGGGCGGGACCCCGTCGGCGCAGCTGGCGATGCTGGGCGAAGAGCTGCTCGACGTGATCCACCGCTACCCGGACCACGTGTGGGTATTCCTCCACGAGTTCCCCGCGCTCACCGCGGATCGCGCCGATCAGTTCCGCACCCGCCGGCGCGTCTACGAGCGCCGGATCGAATCGGTCCTGAAGGCCGGCATCGAGACCGGGGAGTTCCGCGCCGTCGATCCGTGGCTGACCGCGCGTGCGTGGCTCGGCATGTACAACTACACGTACCTGTGGCTGAAGGCCGGCGGCGAGATCTCGGCCCACGACGTCGCGCAGCCGTTCGCCGACATCTTCATCCGCGGCATCGCCCGCTGACCGGGCGAACTCGCCGAGATCAGGAGACGGGGACCGACGCTTCGAAGCCGAGCAGCCCGCCGAGCGTGCCGCCGACCATGGCCGCCCGCTCGTCCTCGGGGACACCGCGGAACAGCTTCGTCATCAGCTCGCGGCTCCCGCCGAACGTCCCTTCGGCGTGCGGGTAGTCGTTGCCCCACACGATGCTGGACACCCCGGTGATGTGCCGGCACGCGACGGCGACCGGGTCGTCCTGGAAGGAGACGTGGAACTGGCGCTTGACGTAGTCGCTCGGCTTCAGCGGGTAGGGCCACTTCTCGTTCAGGCGGAAGAGCTGCGCCATGTTGGGTTGGTCGTCGTCGGGGCGGGTGTGGTCCCAGGTCCCGAGCCACCAGTCGGCGTCCTGGCCGATTCCCGTGACCCAGGCCTTGTCCATCGAGCCGACCAGCGACGCCAGCCAATGGGCGTTGAACTCGATCAGGGCGAAGTGGAGGTCGGGATACCGCTCCGGGACACCGCCGCCGATCAGCTCGCAGATGACCTGTTGCGGGACCATCGTGCTGTAGATGCACTGGGTGACCATCCGCTCCGAGGCCGACCTCTCGGTGATCGGCTGGTTGACCTGCGCGGCCTGCGACATGACGACCTTGAGCGTCGTGGATGTCGGGTCGTTGACCTTCACGCCGCCGGTCTGGGTGTGGATGAACACGTGCACGCCGTTGGCCTGCGCCGCCTCCCACACCGGGTCGAAGTCGCGCGAGTAGTACGGCTTCGGAGGGATCGCGGGCAGGAGGATGCCGCGGAACCCGGCGGCCGCGACCCGCTCGATCTCGGCGACCGCGTCATCGACGTCGGTGAGCGGCACGGGAGCGGTGGGAGCCAGCCGGTCGAAGTACGGGGTGAACCGTTCGACGATGTAGTCGTTGTAGACGCGGGCGTGGGCGAGCGAGAGCTCGTGATCGTCCGAGTAGAGCCCGAACAGCGACAGGTTCGGGTGCATCACCTGGACGTCGACCCCGTCGCGGGCCATGTCGTCGAGGATCAGCTCCGGGTCACCCTCGGGCATCCGCCCCTGTGTCTGGCGGTACCGGGAGATCGTCCAACCCTCGAACCCGGGGCTGTGGAGCTGCCGGAAGACCCGGGCCCCGCCGTCGATGAGCGGCTCGACCTCGAAGTCCTCTTCCCAGACCGCGCGGTCGCGCAGGTGCTTGGGGAGGCGGGTGCGGAAGAGGTCGGTCGGTTCGAGGACGTGGCCGTCGGCCGACACGACGAGTGCATGCTTGTCCGTCATTCCTGACTCCCTGAGCGAGCGATTTCGGACCGCGATACGGTACCGAATCGACCGTAAACCAACCGGTCGGTACAAGCAAGGCAAGTGGTCGCAAGGTCCGTGGTCACCACCGGGGGGCGGTGCTGCTCCCGAAGGAGGAGAAGAAGCCGTGGCGAAGCGATGGACCGAACGGCCGCCCGGATCGACGTGGGGCGACTGGGGCGATGACGACGAGCTCGGCCGGATCAATCTGCTCACGCCCGAGAAGGTGCTCGAGGGCGTACGGGAGGTCGAGGCCGGCATCACCTTCTCGCTGAGCCTGCCGCTCGACTTCCCCGGGGGCACGGCGCTGAACCAGCGCCGGTACCCGCCGGTGCTCTCGCCGACCGAGGACATGCAGGGCAACCAGGGCACCTTCTACAACGTCCTCATGCGCGAGATGCGAGAGGGTGACGACAGCTTCGTCGACCTCTGGGCCGACGACGTGGTGACCCTCTCGTTGCAGTACTCGACGCAGTGGGACGCGCTCGCGCACGTCGGGGCGGAGTTCGACGCCGACGGCGACGGGGTCGCCGAGCCCGTCTATTACAACGGCTACCGCGCCGGGGTCGATCTGGTCGGACCGAAGCCCGACGCGAGGGGCGACGGCAGCGGGCACACCTGCTTCGCGCACCACCTCGGTCTGGAGCACATGGCGTTCCATGGCGTGCAGGGCCGCGGCGTCCTCGTCGACCTGGCCCACCACCTCGGCCACGACTGGGTCGGGGTCGACCGGAAGACGCTCGAGGAGATCATGGCGGCCGACAACGTGGTCGTCGAGCCCGGCGACATGCTCCTGCTGCACACCGGTTTCGCGACGAAGGTCCTCGAGTGGGACAAGCACCCGGACCCGGTGCAGATCCATCAGATGTGCACCTGGCTCGACGCGCGCGACGAGTCGTTGCTGGAGTGGATCGCCGAATCGCAGATCTCCGCACTGGTGGCGGACAACTACGCGGTCGAAGGCATGATCGGCCGGAGCAAGAAGATCGAGGAGAAGCACTCCCTGCTCCCGATCCACAACCTCTGCCTGTTCAAGCTCGGAGTCCCTCTCGGCGAGATGTGGTATCTGCACGAGCTCGCGGCCTGGCTGCGCGAGCACAACCGGAGCCGGTTCCTGCTCACCGCGCCCCCGCTGCGGCTGCCGGGAATCGTGGGCTCTCCGCTGACGCCGATCGCGACCGTCTGACGAGACGCGATCAGCTCGCCGCTACTCGGTGGCAGGTTCGCGGTCGGACGCGCGCGAAAGCCGGAACATCTTGTAGTCGCTCTCGACCACCTCGGCGATCATCGAGAAGAGCTTGGGGCGTCCGGCCGAGTTCAAGAGGTAGCGGCGCGGCTTCCCGGGGATGTTGGATCCGTAGAAGTAGCTGCTCGGCCCGAACGCGGCGGGAGACTTCGCCGCGATCGTGTCCATCAGGTCGGTCCACTTCGCTTCGGCCTCGGCATCGACCTCGATCGTGTCGTAGCCGTGGTCACGCACATAGGTGAGCGTGTCGGTGACGAAGTCGACCTGGTCGCCGTTGTACCGCGGATTGTTCCCGGCCGCCGCGTGCGGCCCGCCGGGGAAGAACAGGTTGGGGAAGCCGCTGGTCTGGATCCCGAGGAACGTTCTCGGGCCGTCGGCCCAGTAGTCCGCGAGGGCGACACCGTTTCGACCACGGATCCCCATGCGGTTGAGCGCGCCGGTGCCGAAGTCGAAGCCGGTCGCCCACACGATGA
>JADGOM010000208.1 GCA_017882925.1 Acidimicrobiia bacterium
TCAGACGACGGTGATCCTCAGACGACGGTGATCCTCAGACGACGCTGAGGCTGCTGACGCGGCCGAAGCGCTCGCCCACGTCGGCCCAGTTGGCCAGGTTCCAGAACGCGGTCACCCAGTCGGCCTTCACGTTCTTGTACTGCAGGTAGAACGCGTGCTCCCACATGTCGAGCGCGAGCAGCGGCACCGCTGCCTGCCCGAGGTTCGACTGGTGGTCGTACACCTGCTCGACGATGAGCCGGCCGCCGGTCGGGTCCCAGGCGAGGACGCCCCAGCCGGAGCCCTGGATGCCGTTCGAAGCCTGCGTGAGCTGGTTCTTGAACGCCTCGAAGCCGCCGAGCTGGTCGTCGATCGCGGCCTTCAGCTCGCCCTCGGGCTCGCCGCCGCCGTCGGGGCTCATGTTCTTCCAGAGCAGCGAGTGGAGGACGTGGCCGGAGAGGTGGAACGCCAGGTTCTTCTCGAGCTGGTTGATGGTGGCGAAGTCGTTCTTCTCCCGAGCGGCGGCGAGTCCGTCGATCGCGCCGTTCGCCCCGGTGACGTAGGCCGCGTGGTGCTTGTCGTGGTGGAGCTCGACGATCTGGGCCGAGAGGTGCGGCTCGAGCGCGGCGTAGTCGTACGGCAGGTCGGGGAGCGTGTACTGGTTCGGCATCTGGACTCCTTGCGAGGGAAGCGCGGGATTCGCACAGTATGCGGCGAACGGTATCGGCGTGAACCTGTCTTCCGGCAATTCCGACCCGGAAGCCGACGGGCAGCGATCCCCCGGTTGCGCCCGGGGGATTGTTGTGGGTGCCTCCGGGGGCCCGGTACCCTCATGGTCTGCGGCGCCGTCCCCGGCGCCGGGCGGGCGACGGATCGCCGAAAGGGAGCGAATGACCGAGAATCGTCGCCGAATGGACCGGGTCCTCCAACCGGAGTACTCCGAGCACATCGCGGACCTGTCCGCCGACAGGCTGCGCGAGATGCGCAACGAGTGCCTCGAGATCGAGACCGAGGTCTCGTACGTGCGCCGGCTGGCCCAGGCCCGTATCGACATCCTGCAGGCCGAGCTCGACCGGCGGGCCGCCGGCGGCTCCGTCGGCGACCTCATCGCCGCCCTCCCGCAGATCCTCGCGGGCGACGAGGCCCGGCCCGCACCGGTCGACTCTCGGCTCACGCCGACGCTCGCGCCGTCGATGGACATCCCGTGGACCCGCGGCATGGAGCGGCTCGTCTCCGACAGCACGCTGGCCAACCTCCCGCTGCTCGGCGAGGAGGAGCTGCAGAGCACGATCGAGCAGCTCCGCGAGTTCGAGTCCGAGGTCTCGGCGGCCCGCAAGGGCCTCCACAACGTGATCGACTGCATCGAGCTCGATCTCGCCGGCCGCCACAAGGTCGGTCAGGCCTGACCGATCGGGTGGCCGACCTCGGTGACTTCATCCGCGACCAGCGCCGCAACGCGCGGCTCTCGGTCCGGAAGCTGAGCGAGCTCGCCGGGATCTCCAACCCGTACCTGAGCCAGATCGAGCGCGGGCTGCGCAAGCCGAGCGCGGAGATCCTCCAGGCGATCGCGGGCGGCCTGCGCATCTCGGCCGAGACCCTCTACGTGCAGGCCGGGATGCTCGACGACCGCCCGCGCGGGGTCGGGGTGACCGAGGCGATCCTCGGTGACCCCGAGCTCACCGAGCGCCAGAAGCAGTCGCTGCTCGAGGTCTACCGGTCGTTCGTCGGCGAGGGCCCGGCCGACACCTGAGCGCCCGCCCCGGGGCCTGACCTGCGAGGACAGGAATGCCCGGGGGCGCCGATACGCTGCATGCCGACATGCCGAGCCGCCTCGCGATCCTGAGCGCCCACACGTCGCCGCTGGCCCAGCCGGGATCGGGCGACGGTGGCGGGATGAACATCTACGTCGCGTCGCTCGCCGCCGCGCTCGCGCGCGCGGGCGTCGAGTGCGACGTCCTCACCCGGCGCGACGACCCGTCGCAGCCGGCCGTGGTGGAGATCGAGCCCGGCTTCCGGGTGGTGCACCTCGACGCGGGCCCGTCGACGCCGATCGCCAAGCACGAGCTGCTCGAGCTGGTCGGGCCATTGGCCGACGCAACCGTCGACTTCATGGCGCGCGACGGCGTCGACTACGACCTGCTGCACGCCAACTACTGGATCTCCGGGGCCGTCGGCCACACGCTCAAGCACCGGCTCGGTCGCCCGCTCGTCGCGACCTTCCACACGCTGGCGCGGGTCAAGGCCGACGCCGGCGTCGACGACGACGTCGAAGACCGTTCGGTGGTCGAGCGCGAGACGGTCAACTGCTGCGATCTCATGCTCGCGTCCACGGTCGAGGAGGCCCAGCAGCTCGCCGAGCACTACGGCGCGGTCCCCGACCGCATCGAGATCGTCCCGCCCGGGGTGAACCACGACGTGTTCTCGCCCGCCGACGCGCGCGGCCGGCACGCGGCACGGCATTCGTTGGGCGTCACCGCCGGGCGCGTCCTGCTCTTCGCGGGCCGGCTCCAGCCGCTGAAGGGCGCCTCGTTGGCGATCCGGGCGCTGGCCGAGCTGCACGACCCCGACGCGCTCCTCCTCCTGGTGGGCGGGCCGAGCGGCCCCGACGGCGACCTCGAGGTCGATCGGTTGCGCGACCTCGTCGTCGAGCTCGGGGTCGAGCGCCAGGTCCGCTTCGTGCCGCCCCAACCCCACGACCGCCTCGCCGTCTACTACCGCGCGGCCGACGTCTGCGTGGTCCCGTCGCGCACCGAGTCCTTCGGCCTCGTCGCCCTCGAAGCGGCGGCCTGCGGCACGCCGGTGGTGGCGGCCTCGGTCGGCGGCCTGCGGTCGATCGTCGACGACGGCGTCACCGGGTTCCTCGTCGAGGGCCGGGAGCCCGCCGACTACGCCGCGCCGCTCCGTGCGCTGCTTCACGACGACGACTTCGCCCGCCGGATGGGCGCCGCGGCCGAGCTCGCGTCGCGCCGCTACGCGTGGAGCATCACCGCGGCGCGCCTGCGCCGCCTCTACGGCGACCTTGCCGCACGCGAGCCGGTGTCCTGCCGGTGAGCGGTGCGCCGCCCGTGGATCTCGAGGCGGCTCACGCGATGATCGGCGCGTACCTCGAGGGCCCGGTCGCGGCCGAGGAGTACATCCAGACGGTCGAGTACGACCCCGAGCTGCGCCGTTGGTACGTCCGCTTCGGCTGCATCGGTCGCGACGCGGCCACGATCTACTTCGATCTGCACCAGCGGACGCTGCGCTACGAGCTCTACTTCATGCCGTCGCCGCCCGCGAACCACCTCGAGCTCTACGAGTGGCTCCTGAAGCGGAACCACACGATGTACGGCGCCCGCTTCTCCCTCGGGCCCGACGGCGACATCTACCTCACCGGGCGCACCGCGCTCGAGCACGTCACGACCGAGGAGCTCGACCGGGTGATCGGCGTCCTCTACGAGCTCACCGAGCAGTGGTTCCAGCCCGCGATCCGCCTCGGGTTCGGCCCCCGGTAGCAAGCGTCACATCCCGCTCGATCCGCGAAACCTTGTGACAACTTGTGTTGTCCGGTGCGGCGCGGTAGGTTGCCGGCGTCACCACCGACGGGTGGTGGCCGCGGCGGGTCCGGGGTTCGCCCCCGAGGTCACGGTTCGGGGAAGTGCCGGGCCGCACGGGACGACTCCCGGACCCCGCCGCACCGCTCCGCCGCCCCTTCGGGCCCCGAGCGGGACCCGGTTCGGGGCGTGCGCTCGTCTACCCTCGGCGCCGTGACGTCACTTGCGTTGGTCGGCGGGGGCCGCATGGGCGAGGCCCTGCTCGGCGGCCTCATCGATGCGGGCTGGGAATCCACCGACCTCGCGGTCGCGGAGCCCGATGCCGAGCGCCGGCGGGCGCTGGAGCAGGCCTTCCCCGATGTGCGCGTGGTCCCGAGCGCGGCGTGGGCGGTCGCCGACGCCGCGGTCGTGGTGATCGCGGTGAAGCCCGATCACGTGCACGAGGTGCTCGAGGCCGTCGCGCCGGTCCTCGACCGCGACGCGATGGTGCTCTCGATCGCCGCGGGGGTCACGCTCGACACCCTGCAGTCGGGCCTACCCGGACGCGCCGTCGTCCGCGCCATGCCCAACACGCCGGCCCTGGTGCGCGAGGGCGCGGCCGCGATCGCCGGCGGCGCCGAGGCGACCGACGCGCACCTCGAGCTCGCGGAGCGCGTGCTCGGCGCGGTCGGCGTCGTCGTGCGCGTCCCCGAGTCGCTGCTCGACGCGGTCACCGGGCTCTCCGGGTCGGGGCCCGCCTACCTGTTCCTCGTCGCGGAGGCGCTCATCGAGGCGGGCGTGCTCGCGGGCATCCCGCGCGCCACCGCGGTGACCCTCGTCGAGCAGACGCTCTACGGCTCGGCGAAGCTGCTCGCGGAGGGCTCGGAGAGCCCCGCGGAGCTGCGGGCCGCGGTCACGTCTCCCGGTGGGACCACCGCGTCGGGGCTGCAGGTGCTCGAAGCGCGCGGCGTGCGGGCCGCGTTCCTGGATGCCGTGCAGGCCGCGAGCGCGCGGTCCCGGGCGCTGGGCCGGCCCGAGGAGTGAGCGCGTCGCCCGCGTCGCGCCGACCGCCGCACCTGCCCGAGGGTGTGGCCCGCGCCGCTCCTCCCGCTCGTGCGCGCGCTGCACGACCTCGCGGTTGCGTTCGGCGCTGGCCGATCTCGAGCTCGTAGCGGTCGCGGCCGCGCGCGGCGCGCCGCTCACGATCGTCCCGCTCGACGCGCGCCGCCCGGCGCCCGCGTACGACGCGTTGGTCGCGCACACGTTCGACAACCCGAAGAGGCCTGGCGTACGCTCCCGGCGGGCAGAGTTAGGGGTGAGCCGCGTGGCGCAGTCCTTTGCAAAAGCGCGCTTCTTGACCGTTCAGGAAGTTGCCGAGTTGCTACGGGTCTCTTCGATGACGGTCTACCGGCTGATCAAGGCCGGTGACCTCCCGGCAGTTCGCGTCGGGCGCTCGTTCCGGGTGCGCGACGTCGACGTCGATCGCTATCTGGCGTCGAGGTACACCGAAGCCGGTTGACCGGAAGCCGGTCGATCGGGGTGCGCGGTACGGTCTCGCGCATGTCCCCGATCACCGGCAACTCCGGAGCGTCCTGTGGCCGAAGCGCCTGAGTTCTGCTCCTTCCTCTCCGACTACGGGCTCGTCGACGGGTTCGTGGGCGTCTGCAAGGCCGTCATGCTGCAGTTCGCCCCGGAGCTCGGGATCATCGACGTCACCCACGACGTCGCCCCCTACGACGTGCGCGGGGGCGCGTTGGCCCTGGTGCGCGCGGTCCCGTACCTGCCCGCGGGCATCGTGCTCGCGATCGTCGATCCGGGCGTGGGCACCGACCGGCGGGCGATCGTCGTCGAGGTCGAGAACGGCTACCTCATCGGTCCGGACAACGGCCTGCTGGCGCCCGCGGTGGCGATGATGGGCGGCGCGAAGCAGGTCGTCGCCCTCACCAACCCCGACTTCCAGCTCGCGGCGGTGGGCCCGACGTTCGCGGGCCGCGACGTGATGGCGCCGGCCGCGGGCCACCTCGCCGACGGCGTGAAGATCGAGGAGCTCGGTGAGGTCGTCGACCCGGTGACGCTCACCCCGGGGCTCATCGCGCTCCCGCAGATCGAGGTGGGCGGGGCCATGACGGCCGAGGTGTGGTGGATCGACCGCTTCGGCAACTGCCAGCTCAACGTGGATCCGGTGCAGCTCACCGCGCAGGGCGCGGAGCTCGGGGGCCTGATCGAGGTGCACCTCGGGGGCCGTACCCGCACCGCACGCTGGGTCTCGACCTACGCCGACGCGAAGCCGTCCGAGCTGGTCGTGCTCGTCGACTCCACCGGCCTGATCAGCCTGGCCATGGACCGCACGTCCACCGCGGAGACGTGCGGCCTGCACGTCGGCTCCGGGGTCACGCTGCTGCCCCCGGGGACCTCGGTCGACGGCCCGGGCCCGGCATGAGGCGCGGGACCACCATCGCGATCGCGCTCCTGCTCATCGCGATCCTCGCCGCGGGCGTCGCCCAGTTCGTCTTCCGCCTGTAGCGCGGCCGGGACCGGCAGCAGCGCCGGAGGCGCCACCGCCGGCCGGCCGGCGTCGAGGTTCGGGGTTCCGGCCGTCGTTGCAGACGTGCCTTGGGGCGGGCTGGGAGGCATTTCCAAGGAGAGCACCCGCGGATCCGGAGTTCGGTCTCCACGGCTCTCGAACGCCCACACCAACGAACCGGAACCCCGGATCTTGGCAATCTCGGCTGTCACGGTCGGCTCCCAGGACCGACGCTCCGCCCCCGCGGACCCGGTCGGACCGAGGCCTCCGAGGACCCCGCGTCACGCCCGCTCCGCGCGTTCGGTACCAACATCGGCCCGACCGCGCGGTGCCTTGAGCGCGAACCGCCGACTTCGCGACGAATTCACGCCGGGCCGGCCGGGGTCGCCGCGGCTCAGGTCGCCAGGTCGGGGAGGGCGGGATCCGGGGCCGGTGCGGCGGCCGGCACCGGGGCCGGGCGGGCGCTCGCCACGAGGAATCCGGCGTAGACCACGCTGATCCCGACGGCGACGGAGAGCGTGAACGCCTCGTCGTGGCCGACCAGCCCCTGGACGAGACCGCCGCTCGAGAGCACGAGGGTCCCGAGAGCGATGAGGCCGTTGGCGGCGGCCATGCGGGCCGCGCCCGGCTCGCTCCGCCGGCGGGCGAAGCGGACCGCGGAGTAGATCGCGCCCACGAAGATCACGGTGGCCGCGATCCCGCTCCCGGTGGCCGCGAGCACCCGGGGGAAGACGCCGAACACGTCGCTGCCGACCGGGATGGTGGTGTGGGGGAGCGGCCCCTTGATCGGGGCGGTGAAGAGCACGCCGGTGGCCAGCCCACTGAAGAACACCAGCCCCCACTGGGTCCGGCGGCCGACCGAGAGGCCGAACAGGAGGTACACGGTGCCGAGCGCCAGCCAGGGGACGTTGAGGACCGCCCCGAAGAGGTAGAAGACCCGGAACGTGCCGTTGTCCCAGCCCGTGGAGGCGCCCAGCGCCAGGGCCGCGGAGGCCACCGCGAACATCAGGAGGGCGATCGTCCACGCGAGCTCGTGGGGCTTGCGGGCGGTCGTGTAGCGCTGCAGGGTCGCCTGCGCGAAGAGGGTGGCCACGGCAGTGGCGAGGAAGGCGAGACCGGGGACCATGCGAGCCCCGAGCGTACCGGGGGAGGATCCGGCGACAGACTTTGTGAGTCTGTGCACAAGGTCGATAGGGTTACGGGTTTCCGGCCCCACCCGAGGGCCGCACCCGGAGGCGTTCGGTTGGCGGAGCGACCTATCGGCGATCGCCGGCGGATCCCCGAAGCAACGGTTGCCCGGCTGCCGCTCTATTACCGCGCGCTGCTCGAGACCGGCGAGATGGGCATCGCGACCGTGTCGTCCGAGCGGCTGGCGGAGCTCGCGGGCGTCAACGCGGCAAAGGTCCGCAAGGACCTCTCCTACCTCGGCTCCTACGGCACCCGGGGCGTCGGCTACGACGCCGAGTACCTCCTGCACCAGATCGCCCGCGAGCTCGGCCTCAGCCAGGACTGGCCGGTCGCGATCGTGGGCGCCGGCAACCTGGGCCAGGCGCTCGCCAACTACCGGGGCTTCGGTGCCCGCGGCTTCCGGGTCGTGGCGGTGCTCGACGCCGACCCGAGGAAGCTGGGCCTCGAGGTCGCCGGGCTCGCGGTCGAGGCCTTCGCCGACCTCGACGACATCGTGGTGGGTCGTAAGGTCACGATCGGCATCATCGCGACGCCGGGCCACGCCGCGCAGGAGGTCGCCGACGCACTCGTCGCGGCCGGGGTGGGGTCCATCCTCAACTTCGCGCCCACGCTGGTCGCCGTTCCCGCGGAGGTCTCGATGCGCAAGGTCGATCTGGCCACCGAGCTGCAGATCCTCTCCTTCTACCAACTCCGACGCGCGTTGCTCGACCAGCCCCGGGCCGCGCGGTGACGACCGGAGGCCCGGGCGCGCCGGCGCCGGGCCGGCCCGGCCTGGGTGGCTACCCCGTCAACCTCCTCGTCCGGGGCCGGCGGTGCGTGGTGGTCGGCGCGGGGCGGATCGCGGCGCGCAAGATCGAGGCCCTGCTCGACGCCGGCGCCGACGTCCACGTCGTCGCCCCCGAGATCGGGGCCGCGGTGCGCGCGTGGCTCGACGAGGGTCGCCTCACCGCCGACGTGCGCGCGTTCCGCGACGACGACCTCGACGAGGCCTGGCTGGCCACGGTGGCCGTGGGCGTGCCGGACGTGTCGGCCGCGGTGGCCGCGGCCGCGGCGCGCCGCCGGGTGTGGCTCAACTCGGCCGACGACCCGGCCAACTGCTCGTTCACGCTCACGTCGGTGGTCCGCCAGGGCGACATCGTCGTCACCATCGGCACCGGCGGCCGCAGCCCGGCGCTCGCCACCTGGCTCCGGGATCACGTGCGGTCGGAGATGGGTCCGGAGTGGGCCACGCTGCTCGACGTGCTCTCGGAGGCCCGGGAAGAACTCCGGGCCGAGGGCGGTTCGAGCGAAGATGCCGATTGGCAACGTGCCCTCGGTTCCGGCATGCTCGACTTGATCCGCGCCGGACGTCTCGCCGAGGCGAAGGAGCAGCTCCGCTCATGTCTCTGATCGTCGTCGGCCTGAACCACCACACGGTGCCGGTCGAGCTCCTCGAGCGGGTGTCGGTGCCGTCCGGCAAGCTGTCGAAGGCGCTCCACGACCTCTCGTCGCGTGAGCACCTCGCCGAGGTGGTGGTGCTCTCCACGTGCAACCGCACCGAGGTCTACGCGCGCTGCACGCTCTTCCATCCCGCGGTGCAGGACGTGCGCGAGTTCCTCGCCGAGCACTCGGGCACCGACCCCACCGAGTTCGACGATCACCTCTACACGTACTACGACGACTCGGCGGTGGCCCACCTGTTCGGGGTGGCCGCCGGGGTCGACTCGATGATCGTGGGCGAGGGCGAGATCCTCGGGCAGGTGCGCGACGCGTGGTCGCTGGCCGAGGCCGAGCACGCCACCGGGCCCCTGCTCTCGCGTGTGTTCCGGCACGCGGTCGAGGTGGGGAAGCGGGCCCGCACCGAGACCGAGATCGGGCGCCACGCCGTGTCGATCTCGTCCGCGGCGGTCGCCATGGCCCAGCAGCGCGTCAGCTCGCTCCGCCGCTCCTCGGTGCTCGTCCTGGGCGCCGGTGAGGTGGGCGAGGGGATGGCGGTCGCGCTCGGCGCAGCCGGTGTCGCCGACCTCGTCGTCGCCAACCGCACGCGGACCCGCGCCGCGCGCCTCGCCCGACGCGTGGGCGGTCGGGCAATCGCGCTCGACGAGATCGCCGACGCGCTCGTGCGCGCCGACGTGCTCCTCACGTGCACCGGCGCGGGCTCGGTGATCCTCCAGCGCGACGACATCGAGGCCGTGGTCGAGGCGCGCGAGGGCCGCCCGCTCCTGATCATCGACGTCGCCGTGCCCCGCGACGTCGACCCGGGCGCCGCGCAGATCCACGGCGTCAACCTCCTCGACATCGACGACCTCCGGCGCCACGCCGATGAGTCGCGCGAGCAGCGCCAGCACGAGGTCGCGCAGGTGCGGCTGATCATCGCCGAGGAGCTCGAGCGCCAACGGGTGGAGCACTCGGCCCGCGAGGTCGCGCCGCTTATTAGCGCGCTCCGGGAGCGCGCGGAGACGGTGCGCACCGGCGAGCTCGACCGGTTCCGGGCCAAGCTCGACGGGCTCGACCCCGCGGCGCGCCAAGTGGTCGAGGCGCTCACCGAGGGCATCGTCAACAAGCTGCTCCACGAGCCGACCGTGCAGGTGAAGCAGGCGGCGGGGACGGCCCGGGGCGAGCTCTACGCCGACGCGCTCACCGCGCTCTTCGATCTCCCGGACCGAGCCCGCACCAGCGAAGCGGAATGACCCAGACCGTTCCGTTGCGGGTCGCGACCCGCGGGAGCCGGCTCGCCCGTTGGCAGGCCCAGCGGATCGTCGAGCTGCTCGACGCGCCCGCGGAGCTCGTGGTCATCGCCACCGAGGGCGACCGTCGCACCGACGTGCCGATCCACCTCCTGGGCGGCACCGGCGTGTTCGTCAAGGAGGTGCAGGCCGCGGTGCTCGACGGCCGGGCCGACCTCGCGGTGCACTCGGCGAAGGACCTGCCGTCGGAGACGCCGCCCGGGCTGGTCCTCGCGGCGATCCCGGAGCGCGCGGATCCGCGCGACGCGCTCGTCGGCTGCCCGCTCGACGCGCTCCCGCACGGCGCGCGGGTCGGCACCGGTGCGGTGCGCCGGCGGGCGCAGCTCGCGCACGCCCGCCCCGACCTCGAGTTCGGCGAGCTCCGGGGCAACCTCGACACGCGCCTCGCGCGCGCCTCCGACTACGACGCGGTCGTGGTCGCGGTCGCGGCGCTCCAACGGCTGCAGCTGCAACCCGACGAGCTCCATCCGCTCGACCCCGCGCTGATGCTGCCGCAGGTGGCCCAGGGCGCGCTCGCGGTCGAATGCCGGGCCGACGACCCGCGCGCGCTCGACGCACTCGCGCGGATCGACGCCACCGCCATCCACCGCGAGGTCGCGGCGGAGCGGGCCTTCCTCGGCGCCATCGGCGGCGGCTGCAACCTCCCCTGCGGGGCGCTGGCCCGGACCATCGCCGACGGTTCGCTGGTGCTCGACGTGCTGCTGGCCAACCTCGACGGGAGCACCGTGCTGCGGGAGCTCTTCCACGGGACGGTCGACGAGACGGCCGCCGACCTCGGTGCCCGCGCCGGCCGCGGGATCCTCGACGAGCACGGCGGCTCCGCGCTGCTGCTGGAGCTCGGCCGATGACCGTCTACCTGGTCGGTGCGGGTCCCGGTGACCCGGGCCTGCTCACGGTCCGCGGCGCGGAGCTGCTCGCGGCCGCCGACTGCGTGGTCTACGACCGTCTCGCCGCCGCGTCGCTGCTCGAGCTCGTCCCGCCCGGCACCGAGCTCATCAGCGTCGGCAAGGCGCCCGGCCGGGTCGAGATGGACCAGGAGCAGATCAACGCCACGCTCGTGGACCGGGGCGCCGGCGGGCGGACGGTCGTACGGCTGAAGGGCGGCGACCCGTTCGTGTTCGGGCGGGGTGGCGAGGAGGCCGAGGCGCTCGCGGCCGCGGGGATCCCGTTCGAGGTCGTCCCGGGCATCACGAGCGCGATCGCGGCCGCGGCGTACGGCGGCATCCCCGTCACCCACCGCGGCCTGTCGACCCACGTCACCATCGTCACCGGCCACGAGGACCCGGCCAAGGGCCGCACCGACGTCGACTGGGGCGCGCTGGCCCGCGCCGGCGGGACGCTGGTGATCCTCATGGGCGTGGGGCACATCGCCGAGATCGCCCGCCTGCTCATCGAGGGCGGCCGGCCCGCCGACACCCCGGTGGCGGCGATCCGCTACGGCACCCGGCCCGAGCAGACCACCGTTCGGGCCACCCTCGCGACGGTCGCCGACGCGGGTCTCCGGTCCCCGAGCGCGATCGTCGTCGGGGCCGTCGCCGGGCTCGACCTCGCGTGGTTCGAGTCGCGCCCGCTCTTCGGCCGACGCATCGTCGTGACCCGGGCCCGCGAGCAGGTGAGCGGGCTTCGGTCGCGGCTCGAGCAGCTCGGCGCCGCGGTCATCGAGCTCCCCAGCATCAGCGTCGAGCCGCTGGAGGTGGCGGTCCCGCCGCTCGGACAGTACGAGTGGCTCGTGTTCACGTCGGCCAACGGCGTCGACGCGTTCTTCGACCGCGGCCTGGAGCCGAAGGGACTCGACGCCCGGGCGCTCGCGGGGGTGCGGATCGCCGTCATCGGCCCGGGCACGTCGGCCGCGCTCGCGCGCCGGGGGCTGCGGGCCGACCTCGTGCCCGAGCGCTTCGTCGCCGAGGCGCTGCTGGCGGCGTTCCCCGCGCCCGACCGGGCCGGTGCGCGCGTCCTGTTGGCCCGGGCCCTCGCCGCGCGCGACGTGCTCCCCGACGGCCTCACCGCGCGCGGCTTCCTCGTCGACGTGCTCCCCGTGTACCGCACGGCGTCGGCCACGCCCGATCCCGCCAACCTCGCCGCGGTCGAGGCCGGGGAGTTCGACGCGGTCACGTTCACGTCGTCCTCCACCGTGACCAACTTCTGCGCCGCGGTGAGCCCACTCCCCGACCCGATGCCGCTCGTGGTGTCGATCGGACCGGTCACGTCGGCCACCGCGGTCGAGCGGCGGCTCACGGTGGGCGTCGAGGCCGCGGAGCACACCATCGACAGCGTGATCGACGCGCTCGTCGCCGCGCTCTCGGTGCCGCAAGCGCCCGGCCCGGCCGATGCCGCGGGCTGAATCGCCGGCCTGCCCGGTCGCCAGGGTCGGCGGGAGCCGCGCCGCCGGCCGGCGGTAGCATCCTCGCGTGAGCTTCCCGGAACACCGCCCGCGCCGTCTGCGCCGCACCCCTGCGTTGCGCCGGCTCGTCGCCGAGCACCAGCTGCGGGTCGACGACCTGGTGGCGCCGCTGTTCGTGAAGGCGGGCCTGACCCAGCCGGAGCCCATCCTCTCGATGCCCGGCGTCGCCCAACATTCGATCGAGAGCCTCCGCAAGGAGGTCCGCGTCCTCGCCGACCTCGGCGTCCCCGGGGTGATCCTCTTCGGGATCCCGGCGACGAAGGACGAGGTCGGATCCGGCGCCGATGCGCCCGACGGCATCGTCCAGCGCGCGTTGCACGCGTTGCGCGACGACCTGGGTGACTCGATGGTCCTCATGGCCGACGACTGCCTCGACGAGTTCACCTCGCACGGCCACTGCGGTGTGCTCACCACCGACGGTGTGGTCGACAACGACGCGACGCTCGAGCGCTACGCGTCGATCGCGGTCTCGCAGGCCGAGGCCGGCGCCGACGTCATCGCCCCCAGCGGGATGATGGACGGCCAGGTCGGTGCCATCCGCGCCGCGTTGGAGGACACCGGGCACCCCGACACCGCGATCCTCGCCTACGCGGCCAAGTACGCCTCCGCGCTCTACGGCCCGTTCCGCGACGCGGCCGAGTGCGCGCCGCAGTTCGGCGATCGCCGGAGCTACCAGATGCAGGCCGCGAACGCGCGCGAGGCCCTCGACGAGACCGCGCTCGACGTCGCCGAGGGCGCCGACATGGTGATGGTGAAGCCGGCGCTCTCGTACCTCGACATCGTCAGCTCGGTGCGCCAGAACTTCGACGTCCCGGTCGGCGCCTTCCACGTGAGCGGTGAGTACGCGATGTTGAAGGCCGCGGCCCAGCTCGGCTGGATCGACGGCGCCGAGGTCGCGCTCGAGCACCTGCTCTCGATCAAGCGGGCCGGCGCCGATTTCGTCCTCACCTATCTCGCCCGCGAGGTCGCGGAGACGCTCGGCGCGTGAGCGACCTCTTCCACCGGGCCCAGGCCGTCATCCCCGGTGGCGTCAACTCCCCGGTCCGCGCGTTCGGCGCGGTGGGGGGTGAGCCGTTCTTCGTGGCCCGCGCCGCCGGCTCGCGCCTGTGGGACTCCGAAGGTCGGGAGTACGTCGACTACGTCCAGTCGTGGGGCGCATCCATCCTCGGTCACGCCGCGCCCCGGGTCGTCGAGGCCGTGCAGCGGGCCGCGGCCGACGGCACCTCCTACGGCGCGCCCACCGAGCGCGAGGTCCTCCTCGCGGAGGCCATCGCCGAGCGGGTGCCGTCGGTCGACAAGGTCCGGCTGGTGTCGAGCGGCACCGAGGCCGCGATGACCGCGGTCCGGCTCGCGCGCGGCGCGACCGGCCGGCCCAAGATCCTGAAGTTCGCCGGCTGCTACCACGGGCACCTCGACGCGCTGCTCGTCGCCGCCGGCAGCGGGTTGGCCACGCTCGGCCTGCCCGGTTCGGCCGGCGTCACCGAGGGCGCGGTGGCCGACACGATCGTGGTGCCGTTCAACGACGAGGCCGGCCTCGACGCCGCGTTCGCGGCCTACGGCCCCGAGCTCGCCGCGGTGCTGGTCGAGCCGGTCGCGGCCAACATGGGGCTGGTCCTGGCCGCGCCGGGGTTCCTCGAGGGCCTGCGCCGCCGCTGCGACGAGCACGGCGCGCTCCTGGTCTTCGACGAGGTCATCACCGGCTTCCGGGTCGGCCGGGCCGGGGCCCAGGGCCTGTTCGGCATCAGCCCCGACCTTTCGATCTTCGGCAAGGTCATCGGCGGGGGCCTCCCGCTCGCCGCGATCGGCGGCCGGGCCGACGTCATGGACGAGCTGGCCCCACTCGGGCCGGTGTACCAGGCCGGCACGCTCTCGGGGAACCCGCTCGCGACCGCGGCCGGGCTCGCCGTCCTCGATGAGCTCACCGACGCCGCCTACGACGTCCTCGAGGCGTTGGCGGAACGCCTCGCCCGCGGGCTGCGGGCCGCGGCGGCCGAGGCCGGAGTGCCGGTGCAGGTCCCGATCGCGCGCACGCTCGTCGGCCTCTTCTTCCGGGCGGCGCCGGTCGTCGACTACGACTCGGCCCGGGCCGCCGACGGCGTGCGCTACGCCGATCTCTTCGGCCGCCTGCTCGCGGGTGGCGTCTACATCGCCCCCAGCCCGTTCGAGACCGTGTTCGTGAGCCTGGCCCACACCGACGCCGAGATCGACCGCACGATCGAGCTGGCGGCGGCCGCGTTCACCGCCATCGCCGCGGGCTGAGCCCGCGGGCATCCGGCCCTGACGCGCCCGCGTCGCCCGCGCGGGCCGTGGGAGCGCCGGAGGGCTACTCCTCGTCGTCGGGGTTGCGTCGGCGCCGCACGCGGTCCATCGCGAACATCCCGAACGCGAAGATGAACACGAGGAGCGCGAGCAGTACGAACGCGAGGCCACCCTGGCCGTTGTCGCCCCCGGCGTCGACCGGCTGACCCGCGGTGCATCCCGCGAGCAACAGCGGTACCACGGCGACCAGGCCGGCGCGCCGCAGGCAGCTCGACAGGGACGGACGCTCGGACATCAGATCTCCAGGCCTACGCGTTGACGGGAGTGGGGGTCGGCGCCGGCTGCTTCGGGGCGGCCGCCCGGGCGGCGGCGGCGTTGCGGTCCTTCTCGTACCAGTGGAGGCTGAGGAGCGACAGCAGGAACAGCAGCGACGCCACGACGAAGACGATCATCGGCGGCGTCCGGACCGAACCGAGGTCGTGCTCGAGGAGCACGGTGAAGTTGGGCTGGTTGAGGTCGCAGATGGCCTCCGGCTTCCGTTGGCCGAACGCGAGCGCGCGCTGCGTGTCGACCGGGCAGAGCTCGGCGACCGCGTACTTCGGGGTGTGCCGGAACTTGCCCGCGAAGATGTCGGGCCGTGCGCCGCCCACCTCGTACACGTTGACCACCTGGTAGGCCGTGGCGGCGTCGAACGCCTGCGCGTCCGGGACCGCGGCCGTGGCCTCGGCCTCGGTCGCACCGCCCGCGATCAGCTTGGCCCGCGCCTCGTTGTTGAGCTTGGTCCGCAGGGCCGCGGTCTGGTTGGCGATGTCGTTGGTGCCCACCGGCAGCGCCGTACCGCCGACCGGCAGCTGGGTCACGATCTTGGCGTCGACCGCGGCCTTGACCGCCGAGAACTCGGCCGCGTCGAGCGCGGGGTCGAGCTTCTGCTTGCTCGCCTCGATGTCGCGCACGGCCGGGATGTTGGACGTCTTCGGATTCGCCTGCACCGCCTTCACCTGCCACGAAGGCAGGCGGCCGCGCAGGGTCGTCAACGGCGAGGCCGTCGTCATCCAGAGGCCGGAGAGCAGCACCATGAAGCCCGAGAGCGCGGCCGCGGCCACGAGGAAGCCGAGCCGCGCGCCGAGGTTGGTGGCGAGCAGCAGGTACGCCGAGCCGCAGAAGAGCCCGACCGCGGCCACGACGACCAGCACCCCGAGGATCGTGGGGTACCAGATGGTGGGGTTCTTGATGCCTTCTGCGCCGATCAGGCCCAATAGGTTCACGGAACGTGTCGCTCCTTGAGGATCATTGGACGGGGGGAGATCCCTGGCCGAGGCCGGTGCGCTCGTAGTCGACGATCGCCTTGATCTGGTCGGGACTGAGGATGTTGATGAATCCCGGCATCCGGCCACTGCCGATGCCGCGCACACCGTAGGGCTTTTCGTACTGCGAGCCGCCGGTGACGAAGTCGATCTGGTCCTGCTCGACCGGGAACTGGTTCACGGCGGTGCCGTCGCGCAGGTTGGGTCCGAGTGCACCGCTTCCTTGGGCCGCCGGCAGCGGGATGTTGCCGTTGGCCGGGTTGAAGTACGACCAGCCCTTGGTGTGGCAGCGGGCGCAGTTGGTCTCGAACAGCAGCGCACCCTCCGACGCGGAGTTCACCGTGGCGAGGTAGTCCTTCGAGTTCTTCACGGCCTGCTCCGCGATCGGGACCGCGGCCTGCGCCTTCACCAGCGTCTCCTCGGCGTCCTGCTGGTTGTTGACCGCGAGCTTCCGCGCGGCGGCGTTGGTGGCGGTCGCGAGCTCCTTCACGGCCCGGTCGAGCGCGGCCTGGGCGACGGGCACCGCCAGCTGAGCGGCGGCGAGGTTGTCGTTCGCGGTCTTCACGTAGCCCTCGGCGAGGGAGAAGACGTTGAGCGGTGTGGCCTTCTGGACCGCCGGGTCGGTGCTCACGAGCGAGGTGCTGATCTTCTTGGCCTCGGCGGGCGAGAGCTGGATCGACTGGAGGTAGTTGACGAGGTCCTGGATGCTCTGGGCGTTCTTCGAGCCGCCACCGGCGACGCCCCACGGCGGCATCGGCGTCCCCGGTCTGCCGTACGTGATGATGTCGTAGACCTGGGATCTGCAGTCCGGGTCGTTCGCCAGGTCGTCGCGCGAGCACCCGGTCTTGCGGATCGGATACTTGAGCAGCGCGGTGTTGAGCGCCGGCGCCTGCCAGACGACCGTCTGCGGCGAGCACTCCGGGTCGGTGGCGAGTTGGTCGGCGGAGCAGTTCTCCTTGGTGGCCTTGATCACGTAGTTGGTGCTGCTGCCCTCGCCCTTGGTGCCGTGGCAGTTGGCGCACTGCAGGGACTTCGTGGCGTCGTACGCGGGCATCTGCGAGTTGGCGAAGAGGGCGGCGCCCCGCTCGATCGAGCGCTCGTCGAAGCCGACCTTCGCCTGGGCCTCCCGGGTGTTCTCCCGCAGGTAGTAGATGGGCAGCGCGATCGCGAGCAGCGCGGCCACCAGCAGCGCGAGCCCGAGCACGCGCTCGAGCTTGCGGCCCTCCATCTCCTCGTCCGGGTAGAAGGGGACGAGGTTGGGGGGCTGCTTCTCCTCCGGGACCGCGAGTGCCTGCGTGGTGCCGTCGGCGAGGACGACGTCGGTGCCGGCCTCGGCCGAGGGCTTCGGGCTCCGGAAGACGCGCCAGATGATCACCCCGAGGATCACCGCGATGGCGATGATGTTGAGGATGACGAACGCGTTGCGGAAGTTCAGCGGATCCTTGAGGACCTGCGTGATGGCGTTGCCCGCGATCAAGTGCTCTCCCTACACACAGAAGGGCCCCTCGGCCCCCTGCCCGGTGGTGTTGGTGCCGATCGGCGGCCCCTGGATGGCGTTGCCGCTCGTGTCGATGACGACGGAGTCGCCGGTGATGTAGACGGGCCAACGGTCGAGCCCGCGGGGCGCGGGGCCACCGCGCTTCTCGCCCACGGCGTTGTACTTCGAGCCGTGGCACGGACACTCGAACCACTGCGAGCTCTGGCACCACGGGACACGGCAGCCGAGGTGCACGCACTTCTGGTAGAGGGCGACGATGCCCGCTTCCATGCCGGCGATCTCGGCCGGGACCTTGTAGACCTGCTTCGCGTTGGCGATGTCGGCCGGCGGGTACGCGGCGACCCACGTGCGGGCCTCGGGGATGTAGAACGGCTGCTTCTGCGTACTGATCCCGGCGAGGATGTCGGTGAGTCCCTTGGGTGAGGTCACCTTGCCGCCGAAGCCGCCGGCGGCGTTGGGCCACAGGAAGCCGAGCAGCGACACGCCGAAGGTGGCGAGCACCGGCACGCCGAGGACGATCAGGATCGCCCGGTTGAAGAACTGCCGCCGCGTGGCGCCGAGCTCCTCCTCGTCGACCGGGGGCGGCGTCGCGACGGCGACGTTGCCGCCACCCGCGGCCACCGGGACCTGGGAACCGCTGCCGATGGCGCGGGTCTCGTCGGCCCGGCTCCGGCCGTCGTCGCCCTCGGCGTTCTCGAGGGGGGCGAGGTCGGTGCCCGGGGTGGGCGCCGAGGCGCTCGACGCGTCCCGCTTGCGCGTCTCGCGGCTGAGGCCGCCGGTGGTGCCGCGCCGGCCGGCGGACACGACGACGAACACGCCGGCGGCGAGGAGCACGAGCACGATGCCGAGAATGAGCCAGGTCATATCGGGAGTCCTTGGATGAGGGGTTCCTCAGGAGAACGCATCACAGCTCGAAGAAGATCCCGTCGTTCCAGGGAAAGACGAAGTTGAAGCCGGTTCCCCGGAAGAAGGAGCCGATGATCACGAGCACGGCCCAGAACATCAGGAAGATGGTGAAGAGCGAGACCACGAACTTGCGGTCGCTCGGCTTGTTCGACGGGTTCTTGTCGACGTAGGGCGCCACCATCAGCATGAACAGCGCGATGCCCGGGATCGTGACCCCCGCGACCATCGGGTGGAACATGGTCAGGAGCTCCTGCAGGCCGAGGAAGTACCACGGGGCCTTGGAGGGGTTCGGGGTCTGGTTGATGTCGGCCAGGCCGAGCAGGGGGGCGCGGACGAGCGCCGAGAAGATGATGAGCAGCGCGGTGATCCCGAGCAGCGCGGTGAACTCCACGACGAGGAGGTGGGGCCAGGTGTGGACCTTGTCCTGCGTCTCGGCCTTCACCTGCTGGATGGAGCCCGACTTCACGACCGTGAGGAGCCGCTGCGTGTGACCACCGGGACCGGTGGCGGTCGGGGCGGCGACCGGGCGGGTGGCCGTGGCGGTGCCGCCACCGCCGGCCGCGGCGGCCGTGCCCTCTCCGGCCGCGGCCGCGCCGCCGGCCAGGGCGGCCTTGCGCCGCTTCGACCGCTCGAGCAGGTGGGCCGGGATCTTGCCCGCCTCCGCGCTCGCCGGCGCGTCGGACTCCGCGGCGGGCGTCTCCGCCGCCGGTGCGGCGGTCTCTTCGGCCGCGGGCGCGTCGGATGCCGCCGGGGCCGGGGTCTCCTCGGCGGGCGATTCCTCGCCGCCGGGCAGACCCAGCGCCTTGCGCCGTTCGGCGCTGCGCTTCAGGAGGTGTTCGGGGATCTCGGTCATCGGATGCTCCTCCGGCCTACAGCGGGCCCGAGATTCCGCCGTCCTTGCGGACACGCCAGAAGTGGACGGCCATGAAGATGACGATCACGAACGGCAGCATCA
>JADGOM010000029.1 GCA_017882925.1 Acidimicrobiia bacterium
ATCCGGGTCGCCGTGTAGTCGATGATGTCGGCCACGATCCGCATGCTCGGGGCCGGCGGGTAGATGTAGGTGTTGCGGACCATGAACTCCTTGAGGATGTCGTTCTGGATCGTCCGGGCGAGCTTCGCCTCGGGGACGCCCTGCTCCTCGGCGGCGACGATGTAGCCCGCGAGCACGGGCAGCACGGCGCCGTTCATGGTCATCGACACGCTCATCTGGTCGAGCGGGATCCCGTCGAACAGGACCTTCATGTCCTCCACCGAGTCGATCGCGACACCGGCCTTGCCGACGTCGCCGACGACCCGGGGGTGGTCGCTGTCGTAGCCGCGGTGGGTGGCGAGGTCGAAGGCCACCGAGAGGCCCATCTGCCCCTGCTCGAGGTTGCGGCGGTAGAAGGCGTTGGACTCCTCCGCGGTGGAGAAGCCCGCGTACTGCCGGATCGTCCACGGCCGGTTGGCGTACATCGTGGCCCGCACGCCGCGGGTGAAGGGCTCGAAGCCGGGCAGCGTGTCGAGGCCTTCCATGCCCTCGAGGTCGGCGGCGGTGTACAGCGGCTGGACCGGGATGCCCTCGGGCGTGTGCCAGACCAGCGCCTCGGGGTCCTTGCCCCGGAGCTCCTTGGCGGCCAGTGCCTTCCATGCGTCCAGGCGGGCTTCGGGCGTGGACGCCTCGTTGGGGGAAGTCGGATCGTTCATGGCGTCAGGGTAGAGGCGCGCGAGGCGGTGGGGCACGCCCACGGTTCCCTGACGCCGGGCCCGGTCCGGGCCCCGGCGACGATCGGCCTCAGCCGGCGCGGCGGAGGGGATCGACGGGTTCCGGTGGACGGGCCTTCCGCAACGCGGCACGAGCGGCAGCGACACCCTGGCGACCGGCCCTGCGGGTCCGGGCGTCGAGGTTCCACTGCTTGCGGGCACCGCCCTCGAGGAGTCGAAGCTGCTGGTTCATGGGATGAGTATCTCCAGAGTGTGTGACAGCTATTCCGGACAACGGCCGGAGACCGCTCCCGGTTCCCCGGAATGCCGGAATGCGGGCGTGAATCCCGTCACTAGGCTGATGCGGTGCCGTACCTCGACCACGCCGCCACGACCCCCATGCGCCCTGAGGCCGTCGAGGCGATGCTGCCCTTCCTCACGGGCACGTTCGGCAACCCGTCCGGTGCCCACCGCCCGGCGCGGGCGGCCAAGACCGCGCTCGAGGACGCCCGCGAGACCGTCGCCGCGGTGCTGAGGGCCCGCCCCGACGAGATCGTGTTCACCGGCAGCGGCACCGAGGCCGACAACCTCGCGGTCGAAGGCGCGGCGCGGGCCGCGCGCGACCGGGACCCGGGCCTGGATCGTGTGCTGGTCACCGCGTTCGAGCACAAGGCGGTGCTGGCCGCCGCGCACCGGCTCGAGGCCGAGGGATTCCGGGTCACCATCCTCCCGGTCGGCCGCGACGGCGTCGTCGACCTCGACGCGCTCGCGGCCGCGCTCGACGAGCACGTCGCGGTCGTCTCCGTGATGCTCGTCAACAACGAGGTCGGGACGATCCAGCCGGTCGACGCGGTCGCCGGGCTGCTCTCGGAGCGGGCGCCGCACGCGGTGCTCCACACCGACGCGGTGCAGGGCGTGCCGTGGCTCCCCGTGGCCGAGGCCACCCGTCGGGTGCCGCTCGTGTCGATCTCGGGCCACAAGTTCGGCGGGCCGAAGGGCCGGGGCGTGCTCGTGGTCCGCACGGGCACCCGACTCGTGCCGCTCATCGAGGGCGGTGGCCAGGAGTACGGCCTGCGGTCGGGCACCCAGGACGTCGCCGGGTCGGTGGCCCTCGCCACCGCGCTCCGCATCACCGCCGAGCGGCTCGACACCGACGTCGCGGCCGCGGGTGTGCTGCGCGACCGCCTCGAGGCCGGGCTCCGTGCCGCGATCCCGGGGCTGGTCGTCAACGGTGATCCCGGCCGCAAGGTCGCCGGCAACCTGCACGTCGGGATCCCCGGCATCGAGTCCGAGGCCTTGCTCGTGCTCCTCGACGGCATGGGGCTGGCCGCGGCCGCGGGCTCCTCGTGCTCATCCGGCGCCACCGAGCCGTCGTACGTGCTGCGGGCCATGGGCATCGACCCCGCGACGGCCATCGGCTCGATCCGGCTCAGCCTGGGCTACTCCTCGGTGCCCGCCGACGTCGACGCCGCGCTCGAGCTGATCCCCGCCGCGGTCGCGCAGCTCCGGCGGGCGGCCGCATGACGGTGGCCGGATCCCCTGTGGCCGAGTCCCCGGTCATGGTGATGATGAGCGGTGGGGTCGACTCGTCGGTCGCGGCCGCGCTGCTCGTGGAGCAGGGCTACCCGGTCACCGGCGTCACGCTGAAGCTGTGGGGTGGCGAATCCGACTCGGGGTGCTGCAGCGTCTCCGACGTCGAGGATGCGCGCCGGGTCGCGGCGCAGCTCGGCATCGACCACTACGTCTTCAACTTCAGCGACGATTTCGACACCCGGGTCGTCGCCCCCTACGTCGAGGCCTACGCCAACGGGCGCACGCCCAACCCGTGTGTGGAGTGCAACCGCACGGTGAAGTTCGGCCGCGTGTTGGGCCGGGCCGACCAGCTGGGGTTCGAGCTCGTGGCCACCGGCCACCACGCGCGCATCGTCCGCGATGCACACGGCGGCTGCGCGCTGCACCGCGGCGCGGATCCACACAAGGACCAGTCGTACGTGCTCGCGATGCTCGGACCCACGGAGCTCGAGCGCACGCTGCTGCCCGTGGGGGAGCTCACGAAGGCCGAGGTCCGGGAGCACGCGGCCCGGCTCGGCCTGCGCACCGCGGCGAAGCCCGAGAGCATGGACGTCTGCTTCATCACCAAGGGCGGCCGTCGCGCGTTCCTCGACGCCCGCACCCCGGCGCGTCCCGGCCCCGTGGTCGACGCGGAGGGCGCGGTGGTCGGGAGCCACGCGGGCGTGGCCGGCTTCACCGTCGGCCAGCGGCGCGGCGTCGGTGTCGCCACCGGTGAGCGCACCTACGTCGTCGACGTCGACGCGCCCACCGCCACCGTCACGCTCGGTCGGCGCGCCGACCTGCTGCGGCCCACCGTCGCGCTCGAGCAGCTCACGTTCACCGGGGCGCCGGTGGCCGACGGCGCGCCGCTGCTCGCGCAGGTGCGGGCCCACGGCGAGGCGTCACCGACCGCGCTCCGGGGATTCGAGCTGCATTGGGCCGCGCCGCAACCGCGCGTCGCTCCCGGTCAGCTGATCGCCCTCTACGACCCGGCCGACGGCCGGGTGGTGGGCAGCGCGGTCGTCGCAGCCTGACGCGTCAGTCGGACACCGCGGGGAGCCGCCGCGTGCGCGCGAGCTCGAGCAGCGCGCGCGGCGCGACCGGGGCGAACAGCAGGTGGTCGGTGACCACCGCGTCGGCGTCGCTGCGCCCGCGGCGGACCCGGATGAGATCCGTGGGCTCGGTGAGCAGGAGCTGCAGCGAGTCGCGCACCGCGCCGACCCGGAGGTCGGTGGTGCCCTCGGTGGAAGCACCGGCGGGCTCGGGTGCGATCGACGCCACGAACTCGCGTGGGAACAGCGTGCTGTCGGAGAGGGTCATCGCGTCGGCGATCACGATCCCGGCGGGGACCAGCACGGCCCAGCGCTTGGCCAGGCTGTGGATCGAGCGCAGGAGCGCGAGCGCGATCGGGACGCCGACGGCGGTGGCGATCACGCCCCACACCCACCTCCCGTCGGCCAGGAGCAGCGGACCGACCGAGAACCCACCCGCCACGAGCGCCACGGAGACCGGCAACGGGCCCAGGAACAGCGCGGGAGGCACCTTCAGCGGAAAGCGCCGCTCGTCGCCGTAGGCGACCCCGTCGGCACAGACGCGGCCGAACGTGGGCGTCGACGCGAGGACGAACGCGACCGCGGCGCTGAGCGCCGCGACCGCCGCCGCGACGGTGGAGACGTGCTCCCCGAAGGCGCTCGTGATCGCGAGCACGAGGAACACCGGTGCGGTCGTGCGCACCGCCGTCGCCCCCCAGGGGCGGGGCGAGAACACCCCGACCAGCCCGATCAACCAGACGGTCCACAGCAGGGTGAAGGCCACGATGCGGGCGGGCCCCGACCACGAGGAGAGCGCTTCCCGCGCGGCCTGGCCGCCCGTGAGCGGCAGCACGGCCCACGCGATGCGCAACAACCAGAGGATCATGCGGGCTTGCTTCCGGATGCGGGTGAGGGACGGGCCGCCTGCCTTGGGG
>JADGOM010000209.1 GCA_017882925.1 Acidimicrobiia bacterium
GCAGGGTCAGCGTCAGCAGCGTCGCGTTGCCGGTGACGACGAGCACCCCGAGCAGGATCGAGAAGCAGGCCTGCGCGATCTGGGTCCCGATGAAGAGCCGCTTGCGGTCGAACCGGTCGGCCAGGACCCCGCCGACGAGGCTGAACAGGAGCTGCGGCAGGTAGGTCGCGAAGTAGACGATGCCGACGTCGCCCGCGCTCCCGGTGATCTGGAAGGCCAGGGCCGAGCGGCCGAAGATCTGCATCCAGTCGCCGAGCTGGGACACGAACCCCGCCGTCCACAGCCGCGCGAAGACCGCGTGGTGGAACGCGTCGAACACCGCGGGTGCCCGGCCGCGACGGGCCCCGTCGACGGCGTCGGTGGGGTCGCTGGGCACCGGGGGATCCTACGGGGACCGGTCGAACCGTCCGCTCGACGCTCCCGGGCCGGACGCGCGGCCGGCTGACGGGTCACCCGACCGGCGGGAGCTGCACCACCTCCCCCGGGAACACCAGCGACGGCTCACCGGATCGCAGCGTGGCCCGGTTCGCGGCCACGACCGCGGCCCAATAGCGAGCGACGTCGGCGTCGGTGGGCGCGGCGTCGGCAGGCCGGACGCGCACGCGGTCGGCGGCGATC
Organism: Acidimicrobiia bacterium; assembly: GCA_017882925.1. Classification (GTDB taxonomy): domain Bacteria; phylum Actinomycetota; class Acidimicrobiia; order IMCC26256; family Chersky-534; genus Chersky-534. The sequence goes on from JADGOM010000209.1 coordinate 619, forward strand.
GACCACAGGCTCTCCCCGGCCGCGACCACGTGGTTGGCCGGGGTCACCGGGGCGGCCGCGGCGGCGTCCACCGGTGGCGCCGGCACACGAGGAGCTGCGGCCCGGGTCACCGCGGTCGTCGCGGGCACCGGGGGCGTGCGCTCGGGTCGGGTGGTCGTCGGGAAGGGAGCGGACGCGGTGGCCGTGGTCGGGCGGAGATCCGGGGAGGTGCGGCGGGTCGGCGACGCCGGCGCTTCCGGCGCGCCCGGCCCACCGCCGCGGACCACGGGAGCCGCGGAGACCGACGGGCGCGTGCCGGCGTCGGGTCCGGGCCGCGTCGACGCGGTCGTGGCCGTGGCCGGCGTGGAGTCCGTCGTGGTGGCAGCGAGGACAGCGGCACCGGAACGGACGACCGGGGCCGCGGTCGAGCTCCCGGCCGGAGGATCGGCAACGCGCGCGGCGAGAGCGGGTGCCGGCGCGAACGCCGCCGCGCCGATCGTCACGAGCAGCGCGGCGTCCACCGCCCGACGCACCGCCGGCGCGGTGACGAGGCCGACGAGCCGGCGCAGGCGGAGGTGGCCTCGGCGAGAGGCCCAGGAGTAGGCGAGCGTCGTCACGAGGAGCCAGAGCGAGAGCACGCAGCCGCCGAGCCAGACCGCCGGCGCCGCCACGCCCACGAGATCGGCCCGCCACCAGGCGCCGGGCGACCCGGGGATCGAGCCGGACGATCGCAGGACGGCGAGCCAGGCGACCAGGGGGAACGCCGTCACCAGCACCGCGTCGATCGCGATCAGTCGGGCCGTCGACCTCCGTGCATCGGGATCTTCCATGCCGGCACCCTAGTGCGACCACTCCCGGCAGTTCCACTTGACCCTGCGACACCTTGTGTTACCTTGTCGACCTCAGCCAAGCCACGGAGGGCACTGATGGCCGACATCGGCGGCGACACCGCACATCTGCAGAACGTCGAGGCCGTCCTGCGACGGCACGCGGAGGAAGTGCGCGCGGTCAAGACGCACATCCGGTCGACGCTCGAGAGCGCCAACTGGCGCGGCCCGGCCGCGGAGCGGTTCAAGGCGCAGTGGCGCAGCGAGTTCTCCCGCACGCTCGACGGCCTCACCCAGGCGCTCGAAGACCAGGCGCAGTACGTCCGGAGGACGCAGAGCGCGTTCGAGCAGATCGGCGGTTGACCGTGACGCCCACGCCCGAGGCGCTCCAACGCGCCGCGGCCGCGTTCCGGTCGGCGGCCGACGCCGCGGCGCGCGCGGAGCGCAGCACCGGTCGCGCGTTCGCGGCATCGCACTGGCAGGGCCCCGCCGCTCGGCGCTTCGATCGCGCACGGGCCGAGCAGGGTCACCGGATCGCGACCGGGGCGCGGTCGCTCCGCGCCCTCGCCGACGAGATGGAACGCGACACCCGCGAGCTGCGGCACGCGCTGCTCGTCGCCGGCGTCACCGCGAGCGCGGGTGGCCGGTCGTGACCGACGGACCCGTCACGGTCGGCCGGTACCGGTTGGGCGCGGTCCTCGCCACGGCCGCGGCGACCGTGACGTACCGTGCCGACGACACGCGCCTCGGCCGCGCGGTCTCGCTCAAGGTGCTGCGGCCCGAGTCCGCCCCGCACCCCGGCGCACGGGAGCAGCTCGTCGCGGAGGCACGGCTCGCAGCCCGCGTCGCGCATCCGCACGTCGTGCCGCTGCTCGACGCGGGGGAATCCGACGGCCTCGTGCACCTCGCGTTCCAGCTCGAGCCCGGCGGCGACCTGCAGGCGCTCCTCGAACGCGAGCGACGGCTGGATCCGGAGCGCGTCGTGCGCCTGTTGGGCCCCATCGCCGACGCGCTCGACGCGCTGCACGCGCAAGGCATCGTGCACGCCGACGTGAAGCCCGCCAACATCGTGCTCGCCGCGGTCGGTGCGCCCGGAGAACGGGCGGCGCTCGTCGACTTCGGGGCCGCGGTGACGCTGCCGGGGGCGGCGCCCGGGGGCGGGTGGAGCCCCGCCCGCTCGACCGCGGCAACGCCCGACTACGCGCCGCCCGAGCAACGGCGCGGTGAGCCGATCGACGCCCGGGCCGACGTCCACGCGCTCGCCGCCGTGGTCTGGGAGTGCCTCGCCGGCGCCCCTCCGACCGCCGCGAGCGCCGACGCGTTCGGGTTCTGGCCCCCCGAACCCGACGGCGCGCTCCCCCACTTCGACCAGATCCGTCCCGATCTGCGCGTCGAGGTCGGCGACGCGCTGGCTTCGGCCCTCGCCGCGTCTCCGGCCGACCGGCCCACATCCGCCGGCGCGCTCTTCGACGCGTTGACGCCCGCGCTCCGACGCGGAGCCCGGCCCACGCTCCCGGTCGCGCCCGCCGAGCCCGGGCCCGCGGCTCCGGCCGCGGCGCGGATCCGGCGCCGGGTCGGCTTCGCGCTCGCAGGAGCGCTTGCCACGGCCGCGCTCGCGGTGACCACCGGCTTCGCGCTGCCGGGGAGCGCCTCGTCCCCGCTGCCGGTACCGCGGTCGCGCCCCGCTGCCGCGACGGCGTCCACCCGCGCCGACCGCGCGCTGCGGGCCACGATCCCGCGGCCCATCCGGGGCACCTGCCACCGCGCGACCGCGCCCCGGCCGGCGGTCGCCGTCCTCACGTGCACCGACGGCCCGGTCCGCGTGCAATACGAGCGGTACCCCACCGTCGGTGCGATGCAGGTCGCGTTCGGCACCGCCACCGTGTCGGTGCCGACCGAGCACGCCGACCTCTGCGCCCAGGGACTGCCCGACGAATGGACCTGGCGGGCCGACGCCACCGCCGTCACGCCGGCCGGGAGCTTCCGCTGCACCGTCCGGCCCGACGGCGCGCGGCTCGAGTGGAGCACCGTCGCCGCCCGCACCGTGAGCCGCGCCGTCCGGGCCGACGGCGACCTCCGCGAGCTCCACCGGTGGTGGGCCGGGGCCGGGCCCGACGCGGCCGGCCCCAGCGCCACGACCGACACCACCGACGCGACGACCACGACCGTCCCGGTCGGGCCCCGATGACGGGCGCGGCGCTCCTCCGCATCCCGCTGGTGGTCGTCCCTGCGGCCGGACCGGCCCGCGACGTCGTCCTCGACTGCGCCGCCACGCTGCCGGTCGCGGAGCTGGCGCGGGCCCTCTTCCCCACCGGTGACCACGGGGTCCCGTTGTTCCACGCCCGCCGCGGCACCTGGCTCCGCGCCCACGAGCCCGTCGGCTCGATCGGACTCCGCGCCGGCGACGCGATCGTCGCCGGGACCACGCCCGCCGGGCCGTCCTCCGACGTCACCGTGACCCACGTGTCCCGTGCCGCCCGACGCGTCGTCGATGCGGCCTCGTCGCCCACGGCGCGGGTCGAGATCGCGATCGTCGGCGGCGACGGCACCGGCCGCCGGGCCGTCGTCGGTCCCGCGACCCACTTCGTCGGCCGCGACCCCGACGGCGCGATCGCCCTCGCCGACGTCCGAGTGTCGCGGGCCCACCTTCGCCTCGACGTGCACGACGACGGCTCGTGCACCGTCTCGCCGCTCACCCCGCGCACGGCCGTGGTCGTCGACGGATCCCGCATCCTCGGGCCCACCGGGCTCGACGGCGGCGAGGTGATCCGAATCGGCAACCACGCGCTCTCGATCCGTGCCGTCACGGCGGCGCCCGGCCCCGAGATCCCCGTGGCCGATCCCGGCAAGTCCGGTCGGGTGCCCTTCAACCGACCGCCCCGCTCGCGCGCACGGTCCGTGCCGGCTCCGATCGCGGTACCCGCGCCGCCCGAGACACCCGCCCGCCACCACATCGGCTGGGGCGCGTCGCTGGCACCGATGGTCATCGGAGTCGCCGCGTGGTTGCTCACCGGTAGCACGATGCTGCTCGTCTTCATGGCGCTGTCACCCGTGATCGGAGTCTGGACCTTCGTCGAGGACGGCCGCCGCGGACACCGCCGGTTCCGTGCGGAGCGCCGCGCCTACCTCGACCGGGTCGACGCGGCCGCCGACCGCCTCCGCACCGCGCGCGCCGCCGAGCAGAGCTCGCGCCGCGCCGCGCACCCCGATCTCGTCGCGCTCGCCGGACGCGCGCGGCGGGGCGCGCCGGAGCTGTGGGACCGCCGCAGGCACGACCCCGACCTGCTCGAGCTGCGGCTCGGCACCGACGAGCGTCGGGCCGACATGCACGCGGTACTCGCGGACGGCGGCGACCCGGAGCTCCGCGCGATCGCCGTCCGGAGGCTCGACGGCGACGCGATGCTCGCCGACGTGCCGGTCACCACATCCCTCGCGTCCACCGGGCCGATGGGCATCTCCGGCGCACCCCCCGACGTCGGCGCGTTCGTGCGCGCGCTCCTGCTGCAGATCGCGCTCCGGCACAGTCCCGTCGACGTGGAGATCGTCGCCGCGGTCCGGTCCGAGCACCTCGGCGAATGGGCCTGGCTGGAATGGCTCCCCCATGGTGGCGGCCCGACCGTTCCCGGGCGCGCGGTCGTCGGAACCGCCGACGAACGCGTCCGCGCGCTGCTCCACCTGGTGGACACCCGGGCCCGGGAGGCCCGGGAGCTCACGGCGACCGACGCCACCACGGGCACCGCAGTGGTCGCGCTGATCGACGGCGCCGCGGTCACGGATCGGGTCGGCTGCGCCCGCCTCCTCACCGAAGGATCCGCACACGGCGTGTTCACCATCTGGATCGCGCCGGCTGCCCACGACATCCCGGGCGAGTGCCGGACGAGCGTCGTCCTCCGGCGCGACGACGACGGCGTGCGCGCGTCGTGGTCGACCGACGGTGCGGGCCCGGCCGGCTGCAGGGCCGAGACGACGTCGCGACCGTTCGCGCGCGAGGTGGCCACGACGCTCGCGGCGCGACGCGACGTCACCACCCGCACGGCTGCGGGAGCGATCCCGCGCTCCGTCCCGCTCCCCGACGCCCTCGGGTTGCACGCGCCCACGATCGCCGCGATCACCGGGCGATGGGCCGCGGCGGGCCCGGGAATCACCGCGGTGATCGGCGCCGGTACCGACGGCCCGCTGGCGGTCGATCTCCGGCACGACGGGCCGCACGCGCTCGTCGCCGGTACCACCGGGTCGGGGAAGAGCGAGCTCCTGCGCACGCTGATCGCCTCGCTGGCCGCGGGCCACTCCCCGGTCCGGATCAACTTCCTGCTGGTCGACTACAAGGGCGGCGCGGCGTTCCGCGAGTGCGCGGCGCTTCCCCACGTGGTCGGGCTCGTCACCGACCTCGACCGTCCGCTCGCCCGGCGGGTCCTCACGTCGCTCGACGCCGAGGTGAAGCGCCGCGAGGTGCTCCTGCACGACGCGCGCGCCAACGACCTCGTCGAGCTCGAACGCCGGGACCCGCTCGCGGCCCCGGCGAGCCTGGTGATCGTCGTCGACGAGTTCGCCGCCCTCGTACGCGACGTGCCCGAGTTCGTCGACGGGGTGGTCGACATCGCCCAGCGGGGCCGGAGCCTCGGCATCCATCTCGTCCTCGCGACCCAACGCCCCCACGGCGTGGTGAGCGAGAGCGTGCGCGCCAACGCCAACCTGCGCATCGCGCTGCGCGTGCACGAGGCCGACGACAGCCGCGACGTCATCGGGACGTCGGCCGCGGCCACGATTCCCCGCGCGGTACCCGGTCGCGCGTTCCTGCGGACGGGCCCGGGCGAGATCGTCGAGCTGCAGTGCGCGTACGCGGGCGCGCCGGTCGCACCCGGAGCGGTGCCCGCCGCGCCGACGGTGCACGAGTTCCCCGTCTCGGTCGCGACGCCCGCACCGTCCCCGGCCGAACCCGGGCCGACCCACCTCACCCGGCTGGTCGAGGTCATCCGCGCCGCAGCCCGTTCGACCGGACGCGCGCCCGCGTCCGCACCGTGGCTGCCCGCACTCCCGTCGTCCATCCCCCTCGACTCGGTCCCACCGGGAGAGGGCGCGACCCACGACCGCGCCCGCTCGGTGGCGCTCGGGCTCCTCGACGAGCCCGAGCGACAACGCCAGGTGCCGTTCGTCGTCGACTTCGAGGCGTGCGGGTCGCTCGCGGTCGTCGGGGCGGGCGGCAGCGGCAAGACCAGCGCGCTGCGCACCGTGGCCGCGGCGCTCTCGGCGAGCGCGGTGGACGACGCGCACGTCTACGCGCTCGACGCGGCCGGCCACGGGCTCGATCCCATCGAGTCGTTGCCCCATTGTGGTGGGGTGGTCCCGGCCACCGACCCCGACCGGGTCACCGCGCTCCTGGCCTTCCTCCAGGACGAGCTCGACCGGCGCGCCGCCGCGATCGCCGACGCCGGCGTCGGCACCCTGGGCGACCTGCGCCGGCTGGCGGGGGCCACGGTGTTCCCGCGGATCTTCCTCCTCGTCGACGGCTACGGGGCGTTCGCCGAGATCTACGAGCGCGTCGACCTCGGCGACTGGGTCGCGGTCCTGCACGCCATCGCGCGCGGCGGGCGGGCCGTCGGTCTCCATGTGATCGTCAGCACCGAGCGGCTCCACGCGCTCCCCGCCGCGTTCGCGGCCGCGATGCCCGTGCGCCTCGTGCTCCGCAGCGCCGACCCCGACGACATCCCCGGTATCCGTCGCGCCGACGCGGCGCGCGCCGCGACGCTGCCGCCGGGCCGTGCGCTGCTCGGCGACGGCGGCGAGGTCCAGATCGCCTTCGCCGGACCCGAGCCCGGCGCCGAGGCGCAGTGCGCCACCCTGGCGGCGCTCGGGCTCGCGGCCCGCGCCCGCGGTTGCCCCGCTGCGCCCCCGATCCCGCTGCTCCCGAGCCGCTTCCCGCTCGCGGCGCTCGACGTCGCCGCGGCGCCGATGACCGCGGCGTTCGCGCTCACCGACCGCGCCTTCAACGGACGCGCGGTCGACCTGCGCCACGACCCGTTCCTCGTCGTCGGGCCGCGCGGAAGCGGGCGCAGCACCGCGCTCGACACGATCGCCGCCGCGCTCGCCCTGGGCCCCCGACCGTGCGAGACCGTCCGGATCCGGCCCCGCCACGGCGAGACCGCCGCCATCGCGACGCTCGACGAGTTGCTGGCCCGTCCCGGGCGCGGGCCCGACGGCTCCGAACCTGGGCCGGGAATCGTCGTGCTCCTCGACGACGGGGAGCTCGCGGTCGAGGGACCCGTCGCGACCCGCATCGAAGCGCTGCTGGCGGCCGGCGCCACCGGTCGCGTCCGGATCGTCGCCGCGATCGACCCCACGAGCGCCGCGCGGGCGTTCGGAGGCTGGGTCGGCGAGTTGCGGCGGGCGCGGCGGGCCCTGCTGCTCACGCCCGACCTCGAGGTCGACGGCGATCTCGTGGGCGTCCGCCTCAAGCCCCGTCCCGGCCAGCCGTTTCCCCCGGGTCGCGGGTTCCTGGTGTCCGGCGGGCGGGTGGAGCTCGTGCACGTCGCGGTCACCGACGCCGCTGCGGGCCGGGGCGGGTCCGTCGCCGAGGCTGTAGGGGGTACGCCGCCGCTCCCTACAGCCTCGACGGCGGACGCGCCCGGTGCCACCATCGCGCCGTGACCGACCGGGCGTCGCCGACCCAGCAGTTCGACGACCCCGCGTTCTACGCCGGCGACCCGTACCCCGCGTACGCGGAGCTGCGCGCGCACGACCCGCTCGCGCGGCACCCGAGCGGCGGGTTCCGCATCGTGAGCCGCCACGCCGACGTGCTGCGCATCTCGCGCGACCCGGAGACGTTCTGCTCCGGGCGCGGCATCCTCCTCATGGACATCGGCCGCGAGCTGCCCGAGGTCCCGGGCGCGCTGCTCTACGTCGATCCACCGCTGCACACGCGTTACCGCGAGCTGGTCAACCCGTCGTTCACGGGCGCGCGCGTCCGCGCGCTCGAGCCGTGGATTCGGGAGCTCGCCCGCGACCTGATCGCCCGGATCGAGCCCGGCGTGCCGCTCGACGTCGTGGAGCACGTGACCGTCCCGTTCCCGCTGCTCGTCATCGCCGAGCTCCTCGGAGTGCCGGCCGAGGACCGCGACCGGTTCCACCGGTGGTCCGACGCCATGATCGAGGCCACCAACGCGCCGGGCGGCGCGCCGAGCGACGAATCGGCGGCGCTCCTCGGCGACTTCGTGAACTACCTGCTCGAGGTGTTCGCCGACCGCCGGGCCCGGCCGCGCCCCGACCTCGTCACCGAGCTCATCGGCGCCGAGGTCGACGGCGAGCGCCTCGACGACGGCGAGCTCCTCATGTTCTGCATCCAGCTGCTCGTGGCCGGCAACGAGACGACCCGCAACCTCCTGTCGGCCGGGCTCGTCGCGTTCGCCGCTTCGCCCGGCGAGTGGACCCGGCTGCGTGACGACCCGGCCCTCCTCTCCAGCGCCTCGGAGGAGCTCCTCCGGTACACGAGCCCGGTCATCTCCTTCCTGCGGACCGCCACCCGACCGGTCGAGGTCGGTGGCGTGGGCATCGAGGAAGGCGAGCACCTGCTCCTCCTCTACGCGTCGGCCAACCGCGACGAGCGGGTCTTCGGCGAATCGGCCGAGCGCCTCGACGTCGGCCGCCACCCCAACCACCACGTCGGCTTCGGGTTCGGGGCCCACTTCTGCCTCGGCGCCGCCCTGGCCCGGCTCGAGACCCGGGTCTTCCTCGAGGAGCTGCGGGCCCGGTTCGGCCGCATCGAGGTCGCCGGGCCGGTCGTCCGCACCCCGTCGACCGTCATCGCGGGGGTGACCCGGGCCGAGCTGGCCTTCCTGGCCTGAGCCGGATCGGGCCGATCCGGGCCACTCTTTTCACTCTCAGTGGTTTGAATGGCCACTCTTCGTGGTATCACCTGGTCATGACGAGTTCGCGACTCGTCCGTGGCGCGCTGAAACTGGGCCTGGTTGCGGGCGGACTCACCGCCGGAGCACTGATCTGGAGCGCGGCGCCGGCCTTCGCCGACGCAGGGCCGACCGCACCGCCCGAACCCCTCATCTCGGGGTCGGTGGCGGCGGGTCCGATCGCGTCGGCGCCCCTCACGGTCTCGGCGACATCCGGCGGCGCAGCCGGGGTGTCGGTGCCGCCCGTGACGATCGCGCCGGTCGCCGTCCCGCTCCCGGCCGGGTCGACCCCGGTGGCCACCCCGCCGGTCGCGATCCCGCCCCTCGCGCCACCGCCCCTCCCGATGCCGGGTCACGGCGCGCCGTCGGTCCCCGCACTGCCGGGCATCGGCACGCCGGGCCCGCTCGCGGTGCCGTTCGTCCCGATCCCCCCGGCCACCGGGCCCCTCGTCGAGCCGAGTGGCGCGGGCGACCCCGCGACCGCGGGCACTCCGGCCCCGCCGCCCAGCACCATGCACGACATCGCCTCCGCACGCGCCCCCGGCGCGGGCGGCACCGACCCGATCCCCGCCACCGCGGCCGCGCCGCTCCCGGGGCCGGACCCGAGCCCGCCGTCGACCGACGGCCAGGGCTCCGGCGGCCCCGGCTCCCCCGGCTCGACCGGCTCGACCGCGGGCACCGATCACCACGATCCACCCGTCGCCGTGCTGCCCGACCCGGTCGGTCCCGACCGCGGCGCGGGGCGAGCCGGCGCCGCTTCTCCCGACGCGCCACACGCCGGTACGCCGGAGTGCGCCGACCCGCGCCCCGGCTAGCCGACTCCCGAACCGTGCCTGCGGCCGCCGGCTCCTGCCGGCGGCTCACCGATTCGGACGCGTGCCGTGGCCTTCCTGGCCCGCGCGCGCCGGACCCACGCGCACCAGAGGAGTCCCCATGAAGACGTCATCGATCACGCGCGCCGTCGCCGCCATCGCGGCTGCGGGAATCGCGCTCGTCCTGCCCGCCACCGCAGCCTCCGCCCAGACCGTCCCGCCCGTCGTGCCGGTGATCCCACCGGTCAGCCTCGGCATCGGGACCGCACCCGTCATCCGGATCGGGGCGACGCCGACCGCGTCGGCCCCGAGCACCGCGACGGCCGCCGCCGGGTCCACCCCGTCGGCGACCGTCGCACCCGCGCCCGGCATCCGGGCAACGGTCCCCGCGACCGCCGCCGGAAACGCCAGGGTGGGGAACCCGCTCCCGGGGCTCCTCGCGCCAGCCGCACCGACCCTCGGGCTGCTGCCCGGGGTCGCCGGGGTCCCGGGCCTCGCGACGCTCGGTCAGCCGGTGCTGGCCGACGCGGACGTGCAGCCCGACGCCTGCGTCGCGGGCGCGCTGCTCACCGGGCAGCCAACGGCAGGGTGCTCGTCGAGCGTCTCGGGGCAGCCGTCGCTGGCCGAGGCGCTGAGCACGGTCGGGGTCTGTGCCCGGGCCGAGCTCCTCGCCGGATCACCGGTCACGCCGTGCGGGGCGACCGCCCCGGCCGACGGCAGCCCGGGCACAACGCCCGCGCCGACGCCCACGCTGGCGGACGTCGCGGCGGCTCCCGACCTCTGTGTCGTGGCGTCGGTCCTCGGCGGTTCGGCGACCCCGTGCCCGGACACCGCGTCCACCGGCACCGGTTCGACCCCGCCGGGAGCGGGTGACAGCCCGTCGACCGTGGCCACCACCCTCGATGCCTGCATCGGGGCCGCGGTGCTCACCAGCACCGACCTCACGCCGTGCACGACGTCGACGGCGCTGTCGGACACCCCGGTGACCGCCGCGGTCAGCGGCACGCAGTCGACCGGCGTCAGCGGCATCGACGGCGGCACGGGCGGCAACGGGGGGAACGGCGCCACGCCTCAGGACACGGCGCTCGCCCTGAGCGACACGACCTCGGGCAACGGTGGCCTGGCGACCCCGCTCGGCACCCTGCCCGTCACCGGGTTCGACGCGGGCTCGATGGCCCTCGTGGCCCTCGCCCTCGTCGGCTCGGGGGTGGCGATGCGGCGGCTGCGGAAGGAGTACGTCGACGAGCCCCGGGTCGGCAACGACACCCGGTTCCCCCGCCGTCCCCACCGCGTGCGCTGAGCAACCCGCATCACCGCGTGCACCGCTCGCCCGGTCCCGGAACCTCGGGGCCGGGCGGCCGGGCGCGTCAGCTGCAGCGCAGTTGCGCCGCCGGCACGCCCTCGCGCAGGGGTGAGTCACTGACCTTCGCCGCGCCGTCGAACGGCCGGTACAGCGCGAGGACGAGGGTGAAGTTGAGCGCGACGATCACGGTGAGCGCCACCATGATCAGCGCGTGCCAGCGCCGGTGCTTCGTGTCGAGCGCGCTGACCGCGGCGATGAGGGCGAGGCTCGTGAGCGCGATGACCGCGAGGAGCAGGTCGGGGATCGACGACGTCGCCGCGTTGATCCGCCCGCGGCGCGCCTGCGCAACGTCGTCCAATCCCCGGACCGTCGAGGCGTAGAACGCCGAATCCCCCACCGACGGCCCGACGCGGGCGACGGTCGTGTACAGGTTCTTGAGCGCGGCCCGGGTCGCGAGAGCCGGCTCGGAGTTCGACGCGAGCTGCGGGAACTCGACGCACACCACCGAGCGGTCGTACGCGAGGATCGACTTCTGGATCGCGCCGGCACCGGGTTGGGGCAACGCGCCCGCGCTGAAGTACGTCGACGCGAGCGCGGCCGACTCGTTCGAGACCTGGGTCTGCGCGCTGTTGAACGATTGCCATTCGTTCACGATCACGAACGCGATCAGGACCGCGTAGAGCCCCGCGATCACACCGACCACCGTCGTGACGCTGGTGCTGGTGCGGGTGCGGACGTCGTCCTCGAACGCGCGCTCCGCGAGCGCGGTGAGCCCGAACGCGACGATCAGGCCGACGGCCAGCAACCCGAGGAAGAGCAGCACCACCGGGATCGAGACGAGCCAATCGATGAACCCGTCCATGCGCCTCTCGCCGTCCACCGCGCGGATGTTCCGCAGCCAGGGTCGCTGGCGCCGGGATTCGCAGCCTCATCCGGACCGGGTGATACCGCCCGACCGCCCGACGCGCGGCGGCCGCCCGACCGGTTCCCCGGTGGGCGGCCGCCGGACGTGCCGCGTCCCGCGTCAGCTGCCGATGTACAGGTGCTTGATCTCCTGGTACTCGCGGAAGCCGTGCACACCCATCTCCCGGCCCACGCCGCTCTGCTTGTAGCCACCGAACGGCGCGTCGGCCGAGGGCGCCGCGGTGTTGACCCACACCGTGCCGGTGCGGATCTTCTCCGCCACGCCGATCGCCGCGTTGACGTCCTTGCCGAACACCATCCCGCCGAGCCCGAAGATCGAGTCGTTGGCGATGCGGATCGCGTCGTCGACGTCCTCGTAGCCGAGCACGGTGAGGACCGGGCCGAAGATCTCGTCCTGGGCCGCGGGGTTGGAGTTGTCGGGCACGTCGAGGATCGTCGGCTCGAAGAAGTAGCCCTTGTCGAGGTCGGCCGGGCGCTTACCGCCGTAGACGAGCGTGGCGCCGGCGTCGACCGCGAGCTGCGTGTACTTCTCGCTCTTCTCCCGCTGCGCCGCGGTGATCAGCGGGCCCATCATCGTGTCGGGGCTGGTCGGGTCGCCGATCGGGAGCATGGGCGCGAACTCGAGGATCTTGTCGATGACCTCCTGCTTGCGGTCCTGCGGCACGACGAGCCGCGTGCAGATCGCGCAGCCCTGCCCCGAGTGGCTCACGAACACACCGAGGCCCATCTGCCACGCGTCGTCGACCGCGTCGTCGAGGTAGATCGCGGCGCTCTTGCCCCCGAGCTCGAGGTGCACCTTCTTCACCGTCTCCGCGGCCTGCGCCATGATGCTGCGCCCGACCGGCGTGCTCCCGGTGAACGTGACCATGTCGACGGCCGGGTGGCTCGTGATGAGCTTCCCGCCCTCGACCGCGTTGTCGATGATGACGTTGAGCACGCCCGGCGGCAGGCCCGCGGCGTCAGCCGCCTCACCGAACCACATCGCGGACAGCGGCGTGAGCGGGCTCGGGCGCAGCAGGACCGAGCAGCCCGCCATGATGCCGGGGAGGCTCTTCCACACGTCGAGGTAGAACGGGAAGTTGTAGGCGCTGATCGCGGCGACCACGCCCATCGGCTCGTAGCGGTTGATGCTGTTGGCCACCTTGCCCGAGATCGCGAGGTGGTCGAGCTTCACGTCGTTGTGCTCGTACTCCGGCATCGCGAGGAAGATCTCGGGGATGCGGAACGCGTGCTCGATCGGCGCGTCGACCTGGATCGCGGTGGCGTTGTGGTACGGCGCCCCCGCCTCCGCGATCACCGTGTCGACGATCGCGTCGCGGTGGTCGGCGAGGTACTCGGCCATCCGGACCACGACCTTGGCCCGCTCGACCGCGGGGGTGTTGGCCCAGACGCCGTCGTCGAAGGTGCGCCGCGCGGTCTGGATCGCCCCCTCGAGCTGACCGAGCGAGACGGTCTCGACCTCGGCGATGACCTCCTCGGTGGCCGGGTTGACGACCTCGAGGGTGGGCCCGTCGCCGGGGATGAACTTCCCGTCGATGAACGGGCTGCGCGGGGTGACCAGAGCGACCATGGGTGTGCCTCCTCAGGCTGACGGGCCCACGGTCGCAAAGGTCGACGCGGCTGTCAATGCCACCGCATGGGGTCGCGAAGGGCCGACGGGACCTTAGGGCCGGTCGGCACGCTGCTTCGACGCGCGCTCGGCGCCGGCCGTCGCACCGCTGCGACCCGCCCGGCGCCCGGCCGTCGCGGGCGTCGGGACCCCGCCGCCCGGGTGGATGCCGGCGTGGAGCAGCTCGTCGAGCTCCGCGACCGGCACGGCGGGGGCGAAGAGGAACCCCTGGGCACCGTCGCACCCCAGCTCCCGGAGACGCGCGGCCTGCTCCGGCCGCTCCACCCCCTCGGCCACGATGCGGATGCCGAGCGCGTGACCCATCGAGATCACGGCCTGCACGATGGCGTGGTCGGGGCCCGGGTGGTCGATCGCGTCGACGAAGGTCTTGTCCAGCTTGAGCACGTCGATCGGGAACCGCTTGAGGTACGCGAACGACGAGTAGCCGGTGCCGAAGTCGTCGACCGCGACGCCGATGCCGATCCCGCGCAGGCGCTCCAGGGTGTGGAGGGTCCGCTCGTCGTCGGCGAGGGCCGTCCGCTCCGTGATCTCGAGCTGGAGCCGGGTCGGGTCCAGGCCCGATTCGGCCAGCACCTCCTGCACCTCCTCGAACGCCTGCGCCTGGCGCAGGAACCGGGGCGACAGGTTCACGCCGAGGTGGAGGGGCCGGCCGTTGCGGGTGTCGATCCACTCGTTGGCCCGGGCGCACGCGGTCCCGAGCACGAGGCGGTCGATCGCGACGATGAGGCTGCTCTCCTCCGCGCTGCTGATGAACTCGTCGGGCAGGAGCAGCCCGCGGACCGGGTGCTGCCAGCGCACGAGTGCCTCCACGCCGACCACGTCGCCGGAATGCAGCTCGATCTCGGGCTGGTAGTGCACGACGAACTCGCCGTTCTCGGTGGCGTGCCACATCTCGCCCTCGAGCTCGAGGCGCTCGACGACCCGCGGCGCGCTCTGGGCCTCGAAGATCTCCCAGCGGGCCCGCCCCTTGTCCTTCGCGACGTACATCGCGAGGTCGGCCTGACGCAGCAGGTCGCCGGCGAGGCAGTCGGGGTCGTCGCCGACGGCCACCCCGATGCTCGCGGTGACGAACAGCTCGCGGCCACCGACGACGATCGGCGCCCGGAGGTTGCGCAGCAGGCGCTCGGCCACGACCTCCACGTCGATGGGCGCGCGCAGCTGGTCGAGCAGCACGGTGAACTCGTCCCCACCGAAGCGGGCGACGACGTCGCCGGGCCGCAGCGACTGCTTCAGCCGCGACGCCACCTCCATGAGCAGCCGGTCGCCCACGTCGTGCCCGAGGCTGTCGTTCACGAGCTTGAACCGGTCGACGTCGAGGAACATCACGGCCACGAGGTCGTCGTTCTGGCGGGAGTCGAACAGCGCCCGCTCGAGGTGCTCGAGGAACTGGGCGCGGTTCGGGAGCTGCGTCAGCGCGTCGTGGTACGCCTGGTACTCGAGCTGCTGCTCGAACAGGCGCCGCTCGGTGACGTCGCGCATGTTGGCCACCAGCCCCGCGATGTCGGCGTCGTCGAGACGGTTGGTGAGGCCGACCTCGAACCAGTGCCAGCTCCCGTCGGCGTGGCGCAGGCGCAGCTCCAGCCATGCGAACGCACCCGGGATGAGCCGCAGCTCCTCCACGAACTGCGTCACCCGCTGCCGGTCGTCGACGTGCAGGTACTCGTTGGTGATCTTCGCGAGGTCCTCGTCGTCGGTGTAGCCGAGGACCCGCTCGAACGCGGGGCTCACGTAGCTCACGGTCCCGTCCGCGTCGAGCACCATGATGATGTCGCTGACGTGCTCGACCAGCGCGCGGAAGCGTTCCTCGCCGCGGCGCAGGCGGGCTTCCACGGATTCCTTGCTCGCCAGCGACCAACCCATGATCTGGATGACGAGGATCACGCCGATCCCGGCGATGCCCGCGAGCCAGTTGCCCTGCTCCGTCGTGAGGAACGACGGCGCCCAGCCGACGGCGACCGCGGCCTGGCCCGCGGTGAGCCCGATGACCGCACCGGCCATCGCGGGCACGGTCGCGCGCGAGCCCGAGAGCCGCTGCTCGTCGGCCGCGCCGTACATGAAGCCCAGGGCGAAGACGGGTCCCCAGCCGGTGGCGTACATGACGAGCGCGACCGCGAGCTGCATGCAGATCGCCCGGACCCACAGGCGCCAGCCGGTCACGTCGCCCGGCCACGCGACGTGCACGGTGACCCCGACGAGGATCGCGGCCGCGATGCAGCCGATCAGGGTCGACACCGACTGCTCGATCATCCCCCCGGTGTGCGCGAGCCAGAGCAGGAGCAGGGCCACGAAGGCGACCGGCAGCGGCGGGCCGGCGAGCGTCGACCGCAGCCGCGCGCGGATGCCCTCGGGCGGCCCTTCGCTCGCGCTGGTCAGCACGCTCATGCCGAATCCATCGGCCGGCGCACCGGGGGAATGAAGCGAAAGCCCCTCTCGGCCCGGTATTTCCGGATTGCCGGGATCCCGCGCCCAGCGCCGGCCGGGGTCGGATCGGCCGGACCCGGTCGGGTGGGGCGGGGCTGACGCTAAAGTCGGCCGCGTGACGTCAACTGCCCGAATCCTGTCCGTCGGCGCCGCGGCGCCCACCCTCCGACTCGCTGCCGGCGATGTGAACGCAGCCTGGGGACGAGGAGGTGGCCGCGGAACGGTCGCCGTCTGCGGCCCCGACGAAGATGTCCTCACCCTCGCGGCCGCGGCCGCCCTCCGGGCGCTCGAGGCCGCCGGGCTCGACCCCGGCCTGGTCGACGGCCTCTGGTGGGGCACCAGCCGGCCACCCTTCGCCGAAGGCCCGTCGCACGCCGTGCTCGCGGCCGCGCTCGGCCTCTCCCCCCACGCCGCGGGCGCGCTGAGCTCGGGCTCGGCCCACGCCGGCATCGAGGCCCTGCTCGGAGCGGCCGACGCCGTCGCCGCGGGCAGCGCCCGCCTCGCCCTCGTGGTGGCCGCCGACTCGGTCCTCCCGGGGCCGGGCACCGGCTTCGAGGCCCGGTCCGGTGCCGGCGCGGTGGCCTTCGTGGTCGGAGCCGACGGCGGCAACGCCTTCCTCGGCGCCCGCACCACCCGATCCCGCCCGTTCCTCGACCGCTACCGCGGCGACCGCGAGGAGACGCTGCGCGACCTCTACGACCCCCGGCTCTTCCGCGAGGAGGTCTTCCTCCCCCTCACGCGTGAGGTGGGCGGCCAGCTCGCCGCGCTCGAGCCCACGGCCTGGTCGCTCCCCGACCCCGACGGCCGGCTCGGCGGCGTGCTCGCCAAGAACCTCGCCGAGGGTGGCGCGGCCGCGAGCGCGCCCGTCTACGCCGCGGTCGGCGACGCCGGCGCGGCCGCCGCGCTCCTGGGCGCGGCCTCGGCCCTCGACACGCAGGGCGTGGTCGCGGTGCTGGCTTACGGCGGGGGACGCGCCACCGGCGTGATCCTCAACGCCGAGGGCCCGGTACCCGGCGCGGCCGGCGTCCTCGATGCCCTGTCCGGCGGCAAGCCCACCACCTACGCCGCGGTGCTCCGCGCCCGGGGCCTGCTCGTGAAGACGGGCGAGACCGTCGACATGGGCGTGCCGCCCGAGAGCGCGATGTTCGTGCGCGGCGCCGACGAGATGCTCCAGCTGCTCGGGGCCCGCTGCGGCGACTGCGGCACCATCAACACGCCGCCGTCGATCCACCCGCACTGCATCGCGTGCGGGGGAACGAAGTTCGAGCTGATCCCGCTCGCACGGCACGGCATCGTGCACACCTTCGTGATCAACCACACGATGCCCGAGCCCTTCGTGGCCCCACTCCCGATCGCGGTCCTCGATCTCGACGACGGCGCCCGGGTCATGTTGCAGGTCGCCGGCGACGGCGTCGGGCTCGAGATCGGCAGCGAGATGGATCTGGTGTTGCGCCGCTACGCATACGAACGCGGCGTCCCCGTCTACGGCTACAAGGCACGCCTGGTGGCCAACGAGACCGAGGAGAGCTGATGGCCTGGAACAAGGTTGCCGTGGTCGGCGCCGCGCTCATCAAGTTCGGCGAGCTGTTCGAGCAGTCCTACGAGCAGATGGCCGCCGGCGCGTTCGAGAGCGCGATCGCGAGTGTCGACAAGGGCTTCGACCCGGCCCAGGTCGAAGCCGCGTTCGTCGCCACCCAGCGCGGCACGCTCTGGGGCCAGGAGGGCATCGGCGGCAACACGGTCCCGTCCGCCCTCGGGATCAGCGGCATCGCGTGCACCCGCATCGAGAACGCGTGCCCGTCGGGCTCCGACGCGTTCCGCGTCGGCGCGATGGCGGTGGCCAGCGGGGTCCACGACGTGGTCCTCGTCATCGGCGTCGAGAAGATGCGCGACAAGAGCGCGGAGGAGGGCCTCCTCTCCCGCGCCGCGGCCGGGCACCCCATTTTCACGCGGGGCGAGACGGCGCCCGTGCTGTTCGCGCCGTTCGCCACCCGCCACATGCACGAGTTCGGCACCACCCGGGAGATGCTCGCTTCGGTCGCGGTGAAGAACCACTACAACGGCGCCCGCGACCCGTTCGCGCACTTCCAGAACGAGATCACCATCGAGGAGGTGCTGAAGTCGGCGCCGGTGTGCCACCCGCTGCACCTGCTCGACTGCTGCCCCCAGACCGACGGCGCCGCCGCGGTGCTCCTCGTCAACGCCGACCGGGCCGAGGAGTTCACCGACAACCCGGTGTTCGTCGCCGGATTCGGCGTGGCCACCGACCACCCCTACCTGCACGAGAAGTCGACCTTCACCGCGATGACGGCCACCACCGCGGCCGCCGAGCGGGCCTACAAGATGGCGGGCGTCGGGCCCGACCAGATCGACTCGGCCGAGGTGCACGACTGCTTCACGATCACCGAGATCCTCGACATCGAGGACCTCGGCTTCGTCGAGAAGGGCAAGGGCGGCATCGCGTCGCTCGAGGGTGAGACCGCGATCAACGGGCGCATCCCGATCAACACGTCGGGCGGGCTCCTCGCGAAGGGCCACCCGATCGGCGCCACCGGTGTGGCCCAGATCACCGAGTGCTGGTGGCAGCTGCGGGGCCAGGCGGACCAGCGCCAGGTCGAGGTGCGCAACGGCTACGCCCTCCAGCACAACGTCGGTGGCCGCGGCTCCGGCGTCGCGGTGGTCAACATCCTCACCAACCGCCGCTGATCTCCCGCGCGCCGGCGGCGCGCCCACGACCGGCGCACCTAGACACGAGGAGCCCTGCATGACCGTGCGCGTCGAGACCGGTCCGGACCACGTGTGCCGGATCACGCTCGATCGGCCCGAGGCCAAGAACGCGCTGAGCATCGAGATGCGCGACACGATCGTCAGCGCGGTGCGCGCGGCCCGACAGGACGACGACGTGCGCGCGCTGCTCATCACCGGCACCGGCGACGCGTTCTGCGCCGGGATGGACCTCACCGCGAGCACTGTCTCGGAGGCCGGTCAGGGCTTCGTCACCCGCCGCACGTCCGAAGCGCTTCGGGTGGGGGTGCAGAGCTTCATCCGCGAGCTGTGGGAGCTCGACAAGCCGACCGTCGCCGCGGTCAACGGCACCGCGGTCGGCCCCGGCGCCCACCTCGCGCTGGCGTGCGACTTCGTCTTCGTGCAGCCCCGCACCCGCTTCCTCTGGTCGTTCGCGAAGTGGGGCCTGGTCGTCGACGCCGGCGGCGCGTACCTGCTCCCCCGCCTCGTCGGACTCCCCCGCGCCAAGCGGATGGTCATGCTCGGCGAAGGTGTCACGGGGGCCGACGCGGTCGCCGAGGGCCTCGCCTACAAGTGCGTGGAGGCCGACGACCTCCTCGCCGAGGCGGGCGCGCTGGCCGCGCAGCTCGCGGGTGGCCCCACGCGTTCGATCGGCCTGTCGAAGCAGCTGCTCAACGCGTCGTTCGAGACCGACCTCGCGCACAGCCTCGACCTCGAGGGCGCGTTCCAGTCGCTGGCCACGACCAGCGCCGATCTCCAGGAAGGCATGGCCGCCTTCAAGGAGAAGCGGCCGCCCAACTTCACCGGGCGCTGAGCCGGGGACGTGTCCGGGCCCGCGAGCGAGTGGTGGGGCCGGCGCCCCCCGTTGCTGCGGGTCGGCGTCGTGGTCGGGTGCGCCCTCGTCGCCCTCGGCGTGATCGGCCTCGTCGCGGAGGCTCGAACGCCCGCCAACCGGCCGGCCGTCAACGCGGCCCGGGCCCGCGCGTTCCGCAACGGTGCCTTCGACGCCTGCGAGGGCTTCGTGCGGCACGACCTCGAGGTGCCGGCGACCGCGTTGTTCCGCGGCAACGTGCAGGTGGTGAAGGGGGCGAGCAGCGGCGAATGGGTGGTGCGGGGGTCGGTCGACGCCGAGAACGGGTTCGGCGTCGGCATCCACGAGCAGTACACCTGCACCATGCTCACCACCGATACCGGCGGCTGGGCCTCGGAGCGGGTCACCTTCACCCCGTGACCCCGCTTCACCCCGTGACCCGCGGACTTTTCCGGCCGCGCGGCGCACCACTATGGTCTGACGGCGGCGTCAGGAACCGTCCGGCGCACGAAGTTCGATCTCGGGGGGAACCACAGATGGGCCTGTTCGACGGCAAGGTCGCGATCGTCACCGGAGCCGGTCGCGGCATCGGGCGCACCGAGGCCCTGCTCCTCGCCTCGGAGGGCGCGGCGGTCGTGGTCAACGACCTCGGCGGCGCGGCCACCGGTGAGGGCACCGACGCGACCCCGGCCCAGCAGGTGGTCGACGAGATCACCGCCGCGGGCGGCAAGGCCGCGGCCAACTACGCGAGCGTCAGCAACTGGAACGACGCCGAGGCGCTCGTCGCCCAGGCGGTCGACACGTTCGGCGGGCTCGACATCCTCGTCAACAACGCGGGCATCCTCCGCGACGGCATGAGCTTCAACATGGACGAGGCCCAGTGGGACATCGTCATCGACGTGCACCTCAAGGGCCACTTCGCCACGAGCCACTTCGCCGCCCGCTACTGGCGCGAGCAGAGCAAGGCCACGGGCGCGCCGGTCAACGCGAAGATCGTCAACACCGCATCCGAGTCGGGCCTCTACGGCAACGCGGGCCAGGCCAACTACGCCGCGGCCAAGGCCGGCATCGCGTCGCTCACCATCGTGATGGCGCGTGAGCTCGAGCGCTACGGCATCCGCGTCAACGCGATCTGCCCGGTCGCCCGCACCCGCCTGACCGAGGCCCTCGCCGGCGACGTCATGGCCGCGAAGGAAGGCCAGTTCGACCAGTTCGCCCCGGAGAACGTGGCCGCGGTCGTCGGCTGGCTCGCGTCGGATCTTTCCGACGGCGTGAGCGGGCAAGTCGTGAAGGTGCAGGGCGGGCAGGCCCAGATCCTGCAGGGCTGGCGCCCGCTCACCGAGATCACCGCCACCGAGGTCTGGTCGATCGAGTCGATCAACGCGGGCAAGGACCAGCTCTTCGCGAAGTCCGCGCCCGGCGTCCCGGAGTTCTTCTTCACCGTCTGACGTTCTGGTCCGGCCGGCCGGGTTCCCGGCCGGCCGCTTCCGCGCCCGTGCCCTGCACGCGCGCCATCCCGGAGGTTGCGATGCCGATCCAGGGAACGTACGCATGAAGCTCGCGTGGGAACCGGAGGACGAGGCGTTCCGCGCCGAGCTCGTCGCCTTCCTCGACGAGCACACGCCGGCCGAGGCCGGAACCCGCGACTTCGGGAGCGGCGGACCCGTCGATGAGGACATCATCCCGGCCTGGTCCCGCAAGTGGCAGGCGCAGCTGTTCGACGCGGGGTGGATGGTGCCGGCGTTCCCGCCGGAGCTCGGCGGGCGCAACTGCACGCCGGTGCAGACGCTGATCTACCTCGAGGAGGTCGCCCGCCGCGGCGTGCCCCGCTCCCTGCACTTCCCGGGCTACGCCATCGTCGGCCCGAGCCTGCTCGAGTACGGCACCGAGGAGCAGAAGCAGCTCGTCCCCGCCGCGGTCCGGGGCGACACCGTCTGGTGCATCGGCATGAGCGAGCCCAACGCGGGCTCCGACCTCGCCGGCCTCCGCACCCGCGCCACGGTGCACGAGGACGCGTTCGTCGTCAACGGCCAGAAGGTGTGGACCAGCTACGCGCAGGTCGCGCAGAAGTGCTGCCTCTACGTGCGCACCGACCCCGACGCGCCGAAGCACAAGGGCATCAGCCTGCTGATCGTCGACATGGACACCCCGGGTATCGACATCCGGCCGCTGCGCCACATCAGCGGTGCGGCCGAGTTCGCCGAGGTGTTCTTCGACGACGTCATCGTCCCCCGCGAGAACCTCGTCGGCGACCTCAACGACGGGTGGCGGCTCACGCAGGGCTCGCTCGCCCACGAGCGCGCCGGCCTCTGGGTCGAAGGCGTCTCGCGCCTCGAGCAGTCGATCCTGTCGCTCATCGATCTGGCCACGCGCTTCGGCGCCGACCGCGACCCCGTCGTCCGGCGCGAGATCGCGGCCGCCTACGAGAACGCCGCGAGCCTCCGGGCTCTCGGCTACAAGGGCTTCTCCAGCTTCGCCCAGGGCAGCAGCGCGCCCGAGCACTCCTACATGAAGATGGCCAGCTCCGAGGCGGCGAAGGCGGTGTTCGAGCTCGGGATGAAGATCCAGGGCGCGTACGGCGCGGTCGTCGACGCCGAGCGCGGTGACGAGGACGGCCGCTGGATCCGGGGCTTCTTCATGAGCTTCGCCAACACGATCGCCGGCGGCACGTCGGAGATCCAGCGCAACATCATCGCCCAGCGCATCCTCGGGCTCCCGCGCTCGTGAGCAGCTCCGCGGCGCCGCTCACAACGTTGCCTCCCACCACCCGTTCGTTCGAGGAAGGTCGGCCCTAGCGATGGACTTCTCACTGTCCGAGGACCAGGAGCTCCTACGCGACACCGCGCGTTCGCTCCTGGCCAACGAGTGCCCCACCACCCTGCTGCGCGACCACATGACCGACCCGTCGGTCGCCGACCCCCTGACCGCGCAGCTCAACGAGTTCGTCGGGCTCGCCGGCGGCGACCTCACCGACCTCGCGCTGTTCGCCGAGGAGCTTGGCTACGTCGCCGCACCGGGCCCGTTCTTCGCCAACGCCGCGATGTTCGCGCCCCTGCTCGCGGCCATCGGCTCCGAGCTGCTCGACGACGTGCTCGAGGGCACCACCACCGGCACCGTCGCGATGGCCGGCAGCGACGGCAGCTGGCGGGTCAACGGCGAGGCCCGCAAGACGTTCGTGGCCGAGGCCGACCGGGTCGAGTGGATCGCGGTCGTGGGCGAGGGCCCGACCGTCCGGCTCACCCAGGGACTGCCGAGCCGTTTGATCGAGCGGGTGGACACGACCCGCCGGCTGTTCGACGTCGACACGAGCGGCGCGTCGGGCGAGACCTACGAGATCGACCCCGACGCGCTCACCGGCGCGATCGAGAGCGCGACCGTCGCGCTCTCGGCCGAGATGGTCGGCACCGCCCGGCGGATGTTCGAGATGGCGCTCCAGTACGCCAAGGAGCGCATCCAGTTCGACGTGCCGATCGGCTCCTTCCAGGCCGTGCAGCACAAGCTCGCCGACATGTCGCTCGCGCTCGAGCGCGCCACGAGTGCGGTGCAGTACGCGGCGATGACCCTCACCGAGCAGGACTCCGACCGGCACCGCGCCACGCACGTCGCCAAGGCAGCGGCGGGCGCGGCCATCACGCGGGCGGCCAAGGACGGCATCCAGATCCACGGCGGCATCGGGTTCACGTGGGAGCACGACCTGCACCTGTTCATCCGCCGGGCCTACGGCTCCGAGACCTGGATGGGCACCACCGGCTACCACCACGACCGCCTCGCCGACCTGATCATCACCTAAGCGTCCCGACGCTTCGTGGGCTTTCGGGTGCACCTCATCGGTGCATCCGAAGCCCACGGAGGTTCGGCGGGGGCGTGTGGCAGGATCGGGCGCATGGCTGTCGACCCCCTCGACCGCGTCCGCGGTGGGCTCTACGGCGTCGCGTACGGCGACGCGATGGGGATGCCCGGCGAGCTGTGGGCCCGGGCGCGCGTGCGCCGGCACTTCGGCCGGATCGACGCGTTCCTGCCCGGCCCCGACGGCCACTTCATCGTCGACGGGTTCGTCGCGGGGCAGACCACCGACGACACCCAGCAGAGCGTCGTGCTCGCGACCGAGCTCATCGAGGGCGACGGCGTCGTCGACCCGGCCCGCTTCGGCCGGCGGCTCGTGGAATGGGCCGACCGGATCGCCGCGTCCGAGGGCAACTTCCTCGGGCCGAACTCGGCCCGGGCCCTCCAGCTGATCCGCGACGGCGCCCCGCTCGAGGAGAGCGGCGCCCGGGGTGACACCAACGGCTCGTCGATGCGGATCGTGCCGGTCGGCCTGGCCGTCCCGTCGGGCGACGTCGACCGCCTCGTCGCCACCGTGGTCGAGGCGTGCCGCCCGACCCACTTCACCGACGTCGGCATCTCGGGCGCGTGCCTCATCGCGGGTGCGGCGAGCGCGGCCGCCGAGGCGACCGAGTTCGACGCCGTGATCGAGCCCGCGCTGCGGGCCGCGGAGCTCGGCCGCGCCCACGGCAACGAGACCCTGCGCGGTTCGGTGCGGCGCCGGGCCGAGCTCGCGATCTCCCTGGTGCGCACGGCGTCCGACCGCGCCGCGGCCGACGACGACGCGGTGCTCGACGCGCTCTACGAGGTCAACGGCGCCGGGGTCGAGACGCTCGAATCCGTGCCCACCGCGCTGGCGATCGCGGTCGCGGCCGGCGGCGATCCCACCCGGTCGGCCCGGCTCGCGGCCAACCTCGGCGGCGACACCGACACGATCGGCGCGATGGCCACCGGGATCTGCGGCGCGTTCAGCGGCTTCGCCGCGTTCCCGGCCGCGGAGATCGCGCAGCTCGACGCGGTCAACGACCTCCGGCTCCTCGAGCTGGCCGCGGGTCTCCTCCGGCTCCGGCAGCGCCCGGCGGCCTGATGGCGGCGTGACCGTGGGCCTGGTCGAGCGCGTACGCGACGCGCAGCCCTGGTCCGTCGTGCGCGAGCGCGATCTCCTCTACATCCCGCTCGGCAACGACGAGGTGATGGTCGTCGCGTGCGACAGCGACGGCGGCATCGGCTCGAAGCCGGCCGACACCGTGGCCTTCGACCCCACCGAGCTCGGGCGGTTCGCGGTGCGGGTGCCGTTGCTGGAGCTCGTGGCCGCGGGCGCGACCGCGGTGGTCGTCGTCGACGCGCTGTCGGTCGAGCGCGATCCCACCGGGGCCGCGATCCTCGCCGGCGTGCTCGCCGAGGCCGCCAGCGCGGGCGTCGGCGCCGACGCGGTGACGGGCAGCACCGAGGACAACGTGCCCACTGTCACGACCGGCATCGGCGTCACCGTCATCGGGCGGGCCACCACCGCCGACCTGCGCGCCGGCCGGGCCCACGCCGGCGACCACGTGCTCCTGCTCGGGCGGCCGATGAGTGCCCCGGTGCACGACGTGCGCGTCGGCGACCCCGAGATCCTCACGGTGCCTGCGCTCACCGCCGCGCTCGCGCTGCCGATCGTGCACGAGGCGCTGCCGATCGGCTCCGGCGGCGTCACCTCGGAGCTGTACCAGCTCGCGGCGTCGGCCGGCCTCGCGCACGTCGTGCTCCCCGACTGGCCCGTCACCCCCGATCAGACCGGCGGGCCCAGCACCGCCGCGCTGCTCGCGGTCGACGGCGTCCGGTCCCCCACCGACGCGTGCGCCGCCGTCGCCGCCGTCACCGGCCTCCCCGTCTGGCCCCTCGCCGCCCTCGTAGGTATCTCACCGACCGAATAGGTAGGTGAGATACGCACGGACCGCTGGCGCCCGGGCAAGCCGCCGGAGTCAGCCGATCTTGGTGTCGCGGTCCTGCCAGTGCTGGTCGCGCAACACGCGCTTGAGCACCTTGCCGTTGGGCTGGCGCGGCAGCTCGTCGACGATGTCGATCACGGCCGGCACCTTGAAGTCGGCGAGGTGCTCGCGCATGAACGCGGTGAGCTCCTCGACCGACGCGGGCTCGCGCAGCTCGACCACGGCCTTCAGCTGCTCGCCGAGCCGGTCGTCGGGGATGCCGAACACCGCGCAGTCGACCACCGCGGGATGCGTGTAGAGCACGTTCTCGATCTCGCGCGGGTACACGTTGAC
>JADGOM010000030.1 GCA_017882925.1 Acidimicrobiia bacterium
ACGAGGCGATCCAGATCCTCGGTGGCTACGGCTACGTGCGGGAGTACCCGGTCGAGCGCTGGCACCGCGACGCGAAGATCTACACGATCTTCGAGGGCACCTCGGAGATCCAGCGCCTCGTGATCGCACGAGCGATCAGCGGCGTCCACATCAAGTAGCCGCGGGGTTCCGGAACGCCGTTCAGCCGCCGCCGACGGATCGGCGGAAGCGGATCACGTCGGGGCCGTGGCGGGCGGTGATCTCGTAGCAGCCGGCCTGCGGGAGCTCGATCGTCGACACGAACCAGGTGCCGCGCTCGTCGGTGGCCGCGTTCACCTGGCCGATGGCGCGGGCGGTGCCGCCGACCTCGCGGGCCGTGAGCGTCGGCGCGGTGGCGTCAGGACCCGCGGGGCGCACGAACCAGCTGATCTTCAGCCGCCACACCGCGCCGTCGTGGATGCCCGAGGCGGCGAGCAGCCGGCGGACGGCCCACAGCGAGCCGTGCCCCACGACCGGGTAGACGGGGGCCCAGGCGCGCACGTCGGCCGGCACCCGGCGGCCCGGGACCGCGCGCGGCGGATTCCCGCACGCGGCAGGCGTCGTCGCCACCGCGGGCGCGCGTCCGGTACGACCACCGTCGACGGCGCGCACGATGCCGAAGCCCGCGGCGAGCAGCACGACGACGGCCGCGGCCGCCCCGAATCGGACTCGTCGCCGGCCGCGCCGGGCCCGCTGCATCACGTGGTCGAGCGCGTCCGGGCTCGACGGCGGGCGCGGGCCGGCGAGGGTGTCGAGTGTGGTTCGGAGCTCGCGTTCGTTCACGGTTCGTCTCCTTCGAGCTCGACTCTCAGGTTCCGGAGGGCGTCGTGCAAGGCCGACTTGACCGTGCCCTCCGCGCAACCCAGGGCCCGGGCCACCTCGGGCACGGTCAGGTCGCCGAGATAGCGCAGCACGATCGCGGCGCGTTGCCTCGGTGGCAGTTGGTCGAGGAGGTCGGCGACGACGACGCGTGCGATCACCGCGCCGGTGGTGTCGGGGGCGACCAGGTCCTCGGGCGCGCCTCCCGTGGTCGTCCGGGCGTCGCGCCGGAACCGGCTGCGCTCGGCGTTCAGCGCCACGACGTAGACCCACGCGGCCGGGCGGTGCAGGGTCGAGACGGTGCGCCACCTCCGGAACGCGCGGGCAAACGCTTCCTGGGTGACCTCCTCGGCGCGGGCCCGGTCTCCGACCGCGAGCGCGACGGTCCTCAGCACCGCCCCGTACTCGTGATCGAAGAACGCCGCGAAGTCCACCGAGCCTCCCTCTCCGTACGACGCTCGCAAGAGCCCGATCGTTGGGTCGAGAGCCCGAGTTTCCCCGCCCGCCCTGTGGTCCGCGACCGTGGCGGCCCGGTGGTCGGGGACGGGGCCGAGGTGTAGTGACGGGACCCGCAGGGCACAGCCTGGTCGAAGGGGCGTCCATTACGGAGGCGGAACGATGGCTGAGAGTGCACCGACGGCGTCGGGCACCGCGACGATCGGGGTCACCGGCCTCGCGGTGATGGGGCGCAACCTCGCCCGCAACCTGGCCCGGCACGGGTTCGTGGTCGCGCTCCACAACCGCACCCAGGCCCGTACCGACTCGTTGATGGCGGAGCACGGTGACGAGGGCACGTTCGTGCCGAGCGACTCGACCGCGGGCTTCGTCGCGAGCCTGCAGAGGCCCCGCGCGGTGATCGTGATGGTCCAGGCGGGCGGCCCCACCGGTGCCGTGATCGACGAGCTGGTGCCACTCCTCGAGCCCGGCGACATCATCATCGACTGCGGCAACGCGCACTACACCGACACCATGCGCCGCGAGCAGGCCCTCCAGGCGCACGGGTTGCACTTCGTGGGTTGCGGCGTGTCGGGCGGCGAGGAGGGCGCGCTGCACGGCCCGAGCATCATGCCGGGCGGCTCCGACGAGTCGTACGCGAAGCTCGGCCCGATCTTCGAGACCATCGCCGCGCAGGTCGACGGCACGCCCTGCTGCGTGCACGTCGGCCCG
Source organism: Acidimicrobiia bacterium (assembly GCA_017882925.1). Lineage (GTDB taxonomy): Bacteria > Actinomycetota > Acidimicrobiia > IMCC26256 > Chersky-534 > Chersky-534. The sequence goes on from JADGOM010000030.1 coordinate 2,005, forward strand.
GGGGCCGCGGGCCACTTCGTGAAGATGGTGCACAACGGCATCGAGTACGCCGATATGGAGCTCATCGGCGAGGCCTACGACCTCATCCGCACCGGCACCGGCGCGGAGCCGGCCGAGATCGCCGAGATCTTCCGGACCTGGAACCAGGGTGAGCTCGAGTCGTTCCTCATCGAGATCACCGCCGACGTGCTGGCCCACGTGGATCCCGGGACCGGCCGGCCGTTCGTCGACGTGGTGAAGGACGAGGCCGAGCAGAAGGGAACCGGCCGCTGGACCGTGCAGAGCGCGCTCGATCTCGGCATCCCGATCACGGGCATCGCCGAGGCCGTCTTCGCCCGGTCGCTCTCGGGCCACGCCGGCCAGCGGGCCGCGGTGCGCGACGCGTTCGGGACGACCGCCGCGAACACCGTCGACGATCGCGACGGTTTCGTGGAGGACGTGCGCCGGGCGCTCTACGCGGCGAAGGTCGTCGCCTACGCGCAGGGCTTCGATCACATCCGGGCGGGGAGCGACGAGTACGGGTGGGACGTCGACCTCGGGGCCATGGCCACCATCTGGCGCGGGGGATGCATCATCCGCGCCCGCTTCCTCGACCGGATCCGTGAGGCGTACGACGACGACCCGGGCCGGCCGACGCTGCTCGTGGCGCCCTCCTTCGTCGACGCGGTGCAGGCCGGCGTCGACAGCTGGCGCCGGGTCGTGGTCGTCGCGGCCGACCTGGGGATCCCGGCGCCCGCGTTCGGCTCGCTGCTCTCGTACCTCGACGCGCTGCGCCGGCCGCGGCTGCCGGCCGCGCTCACGCAGGGCCTGCGCGACAACTTCGGGGCCCACACGTACGAGCGGGTCGACCGGCCCGGCGCGTTTCACACGTTGTGGGCCGAGGACGGATCCGAGGTGGCGCGCTGACGTCGCGCCGTCGGGCCGCCGCGGCTCAGGAGTAGCGGTAGCGGTTGCGCCGGACGACGTGCTTCCAGGCCGTCGTCCACTCGCTCCGGAGTCGTTGCTGATCGCGCGCGAATGCGGCCGCCATCACGCCGGCCACGAACGCGACGCCGGGGTCACCGAGGTCGTACGCGGCATCGTGCAACCAGGCCGCGGCGACCACCGCGTCGTGGTGGTCGCCGAGCACGTCCTGGACCGCGGCGATGCGGCGCGCGTGCGGTACCGCGTGCCGGCCGGCGACGGGCGCGACGGCTTCGACCGCGTAGCGGGCCTGCTTCGCCTGCTTGCGCACCTCGTGCAGCTCGGCGTCGGCCGGCACCTCGCCGAGCCGGCGCACCTTCTTGCGCAGCTGCTTCCACGGGCGGCCCGCGAGCCGGCCCACGGCCTTCGTCGCCCGGGTCGTGCGCTCGGGATGCCGCATCACCGGAGCCGCGGCGCCGTCGACCAGCCGGTCGATCACGCTCGCGTACCGGGCGGAGCCCATCGCCTCGAGCAGCGCGTCGCGGTCGCGCGCCCGAGCGTCCCGCAGCCGGCCGAGGAGCACCCGGGCCGAAGGCTCCTGATCCGGCGGCAGGTCGGCGGCCTTCGACTCGAGCAGGCCCAGGAGTACGTCGGCGTCGCGCACCCGCCCGAGCGCCTCGCCCAACCACTCGAGCTCGTCCCGCAGCGGCTCGCTCCAGCGGGCGTCGAGCACGGGCCGGAACGTGCGCAGGTCCGAGCGCAGCCGTCGGGTCGCGACGCGGGCCTGGTGCACGCCTTCGGGGTCGTCGCCGGTCCTCACGACGGGGTCGTTGTCGAGGAGGCGGCGCGCGCTCGACGCGACGCAAGCCTGGACCAGGTCGGTGACGCTGGAGTCGCGGTCGATCGCGCGGGGCGGCTCGAGGTCGGGATCGGCCGCGTCGCTCATCTCGACCTCCACCTCGTGGCACCCGCACCGGCACCGGGCCGGTGACCTCGTCGTCGCCGATCTCGCCGACCGTCGCACCGGCATCGTCGCACGCGCGGATCTTCCGCCGGCAGTCGCGACGCGGCGGTGGGGTGGGCCGCGCCGATGGCGCGGCCCACCCCACCGCCGGAGGTGCGGTTCGTCAGTACCAGCGCCGGCCCCAACGGGCACCGGAGCCTTCGGCGATCCACAGGACCGCACCGACGATCGCGAGCACGACGCCGATGGTCCAGAGGATCGGGATGCCCGCGAGCAGGCCGATGAGCAAGAGGATGATGCCGAGTACGAGCATGGTGCCCCCCGATGGTCGGATGGATCGATTGACTGGCCCGGCGTGTACCCCGCCGTGCAGCCCCGAAACTCGGGCCGCGATGCGCGGTGACGCCGGTGAACGGTGACGTGGGCGGCGCGGAAGCGTGCGTGCCGGTGTCCCGAAACGGGTAGACCGGAGCCATGACGCCTTCGGAGTTGCTCCTTGAATCGTTCGGTCGGATCGGGGGCGGGGTGCGGCACGCCGTCGACGGCCTCGACGTCGACGCGCTCGCGTACCGCCCGGGCCCGGAAGCCAACTCGATCGCCTGGCTCGTGTGGCACATGACGCGCATCCAGGACGACCACGTGGCGGACCTCGCGGGCCAGGAGCAGGCCTGGACCGCGGACGGCTTCGCCGAGCGGTTCGCGCTGCCGTTCGCGCCGGGTGCCACCGGCTACGGCCAGAGCCCGGGCGAGGTCGCCTCGGTCCGGCTCGATGCCGCGCAGCTGCTCGAGTACCACGACGCGGTGCAGGCGCGGTCGCGTGCGTTCCTGGCCGGCGTCGACGAGTCGACCCTCGAGCGCGTCGTCGACCGGGCGTGGGATCCGCCCGTCACCGAGGGCGTGCGGCTGGTGAGCGTGGTCTCCGACTCGCTCCAGCACCTCGGCCAGGCCGGCTACGTGCGGGGCCTGTTGCCGTAGGCCGCCGGCGGTCACCGGCACGACACCAACCCGTCAGGTACCCGAGATTCGCTCCTGCGCGCGGGGGAGCGCGGGTCACGCCTCGATGAACGGGTGGTTTCGAGGTGCCGGCCCACCCGGGTGTCGTCCTACGGTCAGACCATGGGTTCCGTTCCTCCCCTCGCACCCCGCCGCGTGCTGGTGGCGAACCGCGGCGAGATCGCGGTTCGCATCATCCGCACGTTGCGCCGGCTCGGGATCGCCTCGGTGGCCGTGTACTCCGACGCCGACCGCACCGCCGCCCACGTGCGCGCGGCCGACGAGGCCGTGCGCGTCGGCCCGGAATCCGCGGCCCTGAGCTACCTCGACGCCGACTCGGTGATCGCGGCCGCGCTCGCGACGAGAGCCGACGCGATCCACCCGGGATACGGCTTCCTGTCGGAGCGGGCCGACTTCGCCGAGCGGGTGGAGGCGGCCGGACTCGCGTTCATCGGGCCGACGGGCGAGCAGCTCCGGGTGTTCGGCGACAAGCACGAGAGCCGGCTGCTCGCCGAGGCCACCGGGGTGCCGGTGCTGGCCGGGAGCGATCCGGTGCAAACGGTCGAAGACGCCCGGCCGCTCGCGGCCGCGGTGGGGTACCCGGTGATGCTGAAGAGCACCGGCGGGGGCGGTGGCATCGGGATGGCCCCGGTGCTCGAGCCCGCGGGCCTCGACGCCGCGTTCGCGTCGGTCGTGCGCGGCGCGGGCGCGCACTTCGCCACCGCGGGCGTCATCGTCGAACGGCTGGTGCGCGACGCGCGCCACGTGGAGGTGCAGCTGTTCGGCGACGGCGCCGGTCGCGTCGTCACGCTCGGCGACCGCGACTGCTCGATCCAACGGCGCCGGCAGAAGGTGATCGAGGAGAGCCCGGCCCCCGATCTCGCGGCCGAGACCCGTGGCGCGCTGCGCGAAGCGGCCCGGGCGCTGCTCGCGTCGGTGCAGTACCGGTCGGCCGGGACCGTCGAGTTCATCGTCGACGCCGACGACGGGACGTTCTCGTTCCTCGAGGTGAACGCGCGCCTCCAGGTGGAGCACGCGGTCACCGAGCTCGTGACCGGCGTCGACCTCGTGGAGTGGATGGTGCGGCTCGCCGGGGGCGACACGGAGTTCCTCGACGCGGGCGACCGCGAGCCCGTGGGCCACGCGGTCGAGGCCCGGATCTACGCGGAGGACCCGGTCCACGCGTACCGGCCCCACAGTGGGCTGCTCACCCGGGTGAGCTTCCCGAACGCCACGCGCGTCGACACGTGGATCGAGACCGGCACCGAGGTGACGCCGCACTACGACCCGCTGCTGGCCAAGGTCGTCGTCGCCGGGCGCACCCGTACCGACGCGTGGCGCGCACTGCGTGACGCGCTCGACGCCACCGACATCAGCGGGATCGAGTCCAACCTGCGGTTCCTGCGCGCGTTGCTCGAGCCCGGCGTGCTGGGGACCGGCGAGCCGGGCGAGATGGTGGCGACCACCACCACGTTGGAGACGATCGCGCCGCCCACCGACGCGATCGACGTCCTCGACCCGGGCACGCTCACCACCGTGCAGTCGTACCCCGGCCGCGTGGGCTTCTGGGCCGTCGGCATCCCACCGAGCGGGCCGATGGACGACCTCTCGCACCGGCTCGGCAACGCGATCCTGGGCAACGCGGCCGACGCGGCCGGGCTCGAGGCCACGATCGCGGGCCCGGTCCTGCGGTTCCGGGCCGAGACGCTGCTGTGCGTCACCGGCGCGCCCTGCACCCCGGAGGTCGACGGCGTCGCGCAGCCGATGTGGGAGCCGTTCACCGTGCCGGCGGGAGGAACGCTCGCGGTCGGGCCGATCGGCCCGCCCGGGATCCGGGCCTACGTGATGGTCGCGGGCGGGCTCCGGGTGCCGAGCTACCTCGGCAGCGCGGCCACGTTCACCCTCGGGCGGTTCGGCGGTCACGGCGGCCGGAGCCTGCTCGTCGGCGACGTGCTCACGCCCGCACGCGAGCCGGCCGATCCGCGCATCGTGCTCGATCCGGCCGATCGGCCCGGGATCACCACCGACTGGACGCTGGCCACGCTCGACGGCCCGCACGGCGAGCCCGAGTTCCTCACCGCCGCCGACACCGCGATGCTGCACGCCACCCGGTGGAAGGTGCACCACAACTCGGCCCGCACCGGTGTGCGCCTGATCGGCCCGCGCCCGCAGTGGGCCCGGGCCGACGGCGGCGACGCGGGCCTGCACCCGTCCAACGTGATCGACACCGCCTACGCGATCGGCTCGATCGACTTCACCGGCGACATGCCGATCCTGCTCGGGCCCGACGGCCCCAGCCTCGGCGGGTTCGTGTGCCCCGCGGTCGTCGCCCAGGCCGAGCGCTGGAAGATCGGGCAGCTGCGACCGGGCGACACCGTGCGGTTCGAGCGGGTGGGCGCGGACGCGGCGAAGGCGTTGCGCGAGACGACCGACGCGCTGGTCGATGTGGGCGAGCGCGGGCCCACGTTGCTCCGCGCGCCCGATGCGTCCGACGGTCCCGTCCTCGGCCGCATCGACGCCGACGGCGACCGGCCCGAGGTGGCGTACCGCCGCGACGGCGACGACTACCTGCTGGTCGAGTACGGCCCGTTGACGCTCGACCTCGACCTGCGGGTCCGGGTCCACACGCTGAGCCGGTGGCTCGACGAGCAGCACCTGCCCGGGATCGTCGACGTCACGCCCGGCATCCGCTCGCTGCAGCTGCACGTGGATCCCGCGGTGCTGTCGGTGGAGGACGCGTACGCGCGGCTCAGGCACGCGGAGCCCGAGCTGCCGGCGATCGACGACATCGAGGTGCCCAACCGCATCGTCCACCTCCCGCTCTCGTGGGACGACCCGACCACCGGCGAGGCCATCGTCCGCTACATGCAGGGTGTGCGCGCCGACGCGCCGTGGTGCCCGTCGAACATCGAGTTCATCCGGCGCATCAACGGGCTGGAGAGCGTGGAGGCCGTCCGCCGGACGGTGTTCGACGCGAGCTACCTCGTGCTCGGGCTCGGCGACGTGTACCTCGGCGCGCCGGCGGCCACGCCCGTCGACCCGCGCCACCGGCTCGTCACCACGAAGTACAACCCGTCGCGCACGTGGACCGCCGAAGGCACGGTCGGCATCGGCGGCGCGTTCCTCTGCATCTACGGGCTCTCGGGCCCCGGTGGCTACCAGCTCGTGGGCCGCACGGTGCCGATCTGGAACCGCTTCAACGTCACCGAGGAGTTCCCACCCGGCCAGCCGTGGTTGCTGCGCTGGTTCGACGAGATCCGCTGGTTCCCGGTCGACCCCGACGAGCTGCTCGACATCCGGGCCGGCTTCCTGTCGGGCCAGCACCGCCGCACCGATCCGGAGGGCGTGCGGATCGAGGAGTCGACGTTCCGGCTCGCGGAGCATCACGCGTTCCTGCGCGACAACGCCGCGAGCATCGACGGGTTCCGCACCACGCAACAGGCCGCGTTCGCCGAGGAACGACGGGCGTGGGCCGCGAGCGGCGAGCTCCACCGCCGCGACGCCGAGGAGCCGACGCCGGCCGACGCGGGGCCGTCGACGGTGACGGTGTCGGCCGGAGCCACGGTGGTGCGCACGCCCCTCTCGGCCAGCGTGTGGAAGGTCGCGGTCGCTGTGGGCGATACCGTCGAGCCGGGTCAGCTGCTCGCGGTGTTGGAGGCCATGAAGATGGAGACGCACATCACGGCGCCCGCGGGTGGCCGCGTGGAGGCGGTGTTCGCGACCGCGGGCGGGGTCATCGAGGCCGGGAGCCCGATCGTGGCGATCGATCCCGCATGACCGATCCCGCCGCGACCACGCCCACCGGGGCCGTGCGCGCCGCGTTGGCGCGCATCCGCGAGTGCACGCACCCCGGCATCTGGATCTCGGTGATCTCCGACGCCGACGCGCTCCGGCGCGCCGAGCAGGTGGAGGCCCGGCTCGCCGCGGGCGAGCAGCTCCCGTTGGCCGGGCTCACGCTGGCGGTGAAGGACAACATCGACGTCGGGGGGTTCCCCACCACCGCGGGCCACCGGGCGTTCCGCTACGAGCCGGCGGTCTCGGCCCCGGCCGTGCAGCGGTGCGAGGACGCGGGCGCGGTCGTCGTCGGCAAGACCAACCTCGACCAGTTCGCCACCGGCCTCGTCGGCACCCGCTCGCCCTACGGCGCGTGCCCCAACCCGATCGACCCCGACTTCGTGGGCGGTGGTTCGAGCAGCGGCTCGGGTGCGGCGGTGGCGCTCGGCCTCGTCGACTTCGCGTTCGCGACCGACACCGCGGGCTCGGGGCGCGTGCCGGCGGCGCTCTGCGGCATCGTCGGCGTGAAGGCGACCTACGGCTCGATCAGCCTCGACGGGGTGGTTCCGGCGTCGGCGTCCTTCGACTGCCTCGGCGTGTTCGCCCGCACGGTGGCGCTCGCCGACCGGGTGCGGCGGGTCGTTGCCGACCCCGTCGAACCGGGTGCCGCGGCGCCGCTGGCCTCCGGGCTCGACCGGCTGCGGGGCGCGTCGATCGCCGTGCCCACCACCGGGTTCGTGCGCGCCGCCGTCGACGCGCCCACCGCCGCCGACTTCGAGGCCGCGGTCGCGCGCGTGCAGGGCCTCGGCGCGACCGTGGTCGAGGTCGACCTGTCGGCCCTGTTCGAGGCGGGCCGGCTGCTCTATGGCGGCGCGTTCGTCAGCGAGCGGTACGCCGCGTTCGGCCGGTTCCTCGAGGAGCACGAGGACGGCGCCGACCCCACCGTGTTCGCGATCGTGACGCCCGCGCGTGGGATCCCGGCCTTCGAGCTCGCGGCCGACTGGGCCCGGCTCCGCGAGCTCCGGCGCCGGGCCGCGCCGATCTGGGCCCGGTACGACGCGGTGCTGCTGCCCACCGTGCCCACGACCTTCACCCTGCGCGAGGTCGCGGCCGACCCCGTCGGCACCAACGCCCGCCTGGGCGAGCTCACGACGTTCTGCAACCTGCTCGACTGCGCCGCGGTGTCGGTGCCGTCGGGCGCGCGTCCCGACGGGCTCCCGCTCGGGGTCACGTTCTACGGGCCCGCGGGCAGCGACCCGGAGCTGGCGCGGTTCGCGGCCGACTTCACGGGCGAGCCCGAGCCCGACCCGGGCGTCGGGCCGGAGCTCGTCGAGCTCGTCGTGGTCGGGGCCCACCTCGACGGCCAGCCGCTCAACTGGCAGCTCACCGACCTGGGTGCCCGCAAGGTGGTCTCGACCGAGACCGCGCCGGCCTACCGGATGGTGGCGCTCGCGACCGAGCCGCCCAAGCCCGGCCTCATCCGCACCGAGGTGCCGGGCGCGGGCGCCGCACTCGCGGTGGAGGTGTGGTCGATGTCGCTCGCCGCGCTCGGCGCCTTCATGACCCGCGTCGCCGCGCCGCTCGCGATCGGGCGGGTCGAGCTGGCCGATGGATCGTGGCCGCTCGGCTTCGTCTGCGAGGGCTACGCGGCCGAAGGCGCCCCCGACATCACCGCCGCCGGAGGCTGGGTCAACCACCTCGGCGCCGCCACCGACGGTTCAAGCGTTCACTGAGCCCGCGCTGGCGGGCTCAGTGAACGCATTCTCGGGCTGGGCCGGGTTCAGGGCGCGGGGCAGCCGCCGCTGGAGTAGTGGCTGACGCGGTCGGCGGAGGTCGGCACGGTGAGGCACGACTGGCCGATCAGCCCGCGGTGGATCTCGAGCTTCCAGCCCGCGGCCGCGAGCTCCGCGTTGGTGGCGTCGACCGCGTCGAGGTCGGTGTTGCCCACCTTCACGTCGCTGGCGGCGAGCCCGGCCCGCGGGATCGCGACCCGGATGACGCCCGCGTTGCGGGTCGACGCGCCGTTGCTCACCGCGGTCTGGTCGATCGAGCGCGCGAGCGCCTTGGCCGAGTCGTTCGCCTTGTTGGTCTGGTTCACCGCGACGACGGCGAAGATCGCGATGCCCGCGATCCACAGGACGATCGTCACGTAGCCGATGATCAGGCCGGCCAGGGCCATGCCCTTGCCGTTGTCGCCGGTGCGCTTGATCCGTGACCGCGCGATGTGCCCGAAGATGATGGCGATCGGTGCACCGATGCACGAGAACACGCCGACCAGGCCCGCGATCAGCGAGACGATCGCGAACGGCTCGGTGCGGGTGCCCGGCGTGCGCGGCGGCTGCCCGTAGGGGGCCTGCGCGTAGGCGCCGGGCTGGCCGTAGCCGGGCTGGGGCGCGTAGCCCGGGGGCGCCGCGTAGCCGGGAGGCGCCGCGTAGCCGGGAGGCGCCGCGTAGCCGGGAGGCGCCGCGTAGCCGGGGGCGTCGCCGTAGCCCGGCGGCGGGGGCGGGGGCGGGGGAACCGCGTCCGGCGGCGGGGGCGGAGGAGGAGGAGGCGGCGGAGGAGGCGGAGGCGGAGGAGGCGGAGGAGGCGGAGGAGGCGCGGCCGAGCCCTCGGGCGGCTCGGGCGGGGTGGACTCCGACATCGGTGCTCCTGGGCTCGTCCGGGATCCGGTTCCACTGACCCGGATCGTGGCCCCGAGGCTATGGGTTGCCCGCCTCGAAGTGCGCCATGCTGCATCGACGGCCGCGGGCCCGATCCTGAGCTACTTGATGCATCCGCATGGAGTCTCTAAGCTCACGGCGCGAGATCCGCAGCCGTCGGCACCCCGTCGAGGCCCGCCAGGAGGCGCTATGAGCGAGAACCGCATCCTCGTCCGCAAGCCCACCGCCGCACCGAGCACCGAGCCCGCGGCCCCCACCTTCACCGTCGACGGTGGCATCAACGGCAAGCGCGTCGGGTTCCGCACCGACAGCGCGTGGCGCTCCTGGAGCCTCATCGCCGACATCTGGAACGGCTACCTCCAGCGCGACGGCGCCACCACCGACAGCTACGAGACCCACGGCATGATCGGCGACACCGGCGCCACCGACCGCGAGCAGATCGACAAGCTCGCGGAGACGGTCGACTTCGCCATCGTCGGCCTCGGCACCTGCGGCTCGTGCACCTCGTTCACCATCGCCGACTCGGTCGCGTTCGAGGATCACGAGAAGCCGGTCATCGCGGTCGTCACCGAGGAGTTCGCCACCCACGGCCACAACGTCGCCAACCACCTCGGCCACGGCGACCTCAAGGTGCTCGTGCTGCCGTACCCGCTGGAGGCGCTCCCCAAGGAGGAGCTGCTCCAGATCGCCGACGACTTCTACCCCAAGGCCCTCGAGCTTCTCGGAGTGACCCAGTGACCGCAGTTCTCCAGCAAGAGCAGATCGAGGTCCCCGCGGACCCCTACGACTTCTACGAGCTGTCGCTCGAGGAGCAGTGGGGCGACGGCGTGCCGTTGATCCCGCCGACCGACGACTACGTGCAGGCACTCATCGCGTCCACGCCGTACGCGGCCGACCACGTGGTCGCGATCCTGCCGCCCAAGCAGCTCGTCGCGACGGTCGAGCTGATCGCGATCAACGCGGCGATGGCGGGCGTCGAGCCCGACGCGCTGCCGCTCGTGATCGCGGCGCTCGAAGCGCTGTCGGCGCCGGAGTGGAACGCCCTCGGGCTCACCACCACCACGTCGAGCGTGTTCCCGATGCTGATCGTCGACGGCCCCGCCCGCGACCGGTTCCACATCGACTACAAGGCCTCCTGCATGGGTGGCGCCGCGGGTCGGGGCTCCATGACCATCGGCCGCGCGGTGGCGCTGTGCCTGCGCAACATCGGTGGGCAGCGCGCGGGCGACACCACCCGCTCCGTGTTCGGCCAGCCGGCCCGGTTCGGGTTCTGCATCGGGGAGTGGGAAGAGCGCTCCCCGTGGCCGTCGCTCGCCACGCGCGCGGGCTTCAGCACCGATCAGGACGTCGTCACCGTGCACGGCGGCAAGGGCACCTTCCCGCTCGCCGACATCAACAACGACGACGCGACCGACCTGCTGTTCCTGATCGCGAAGAGCCTGGCGTACCCGTTGAGCAACCTCTACCTGGGTGGCGGCGAGAACGGCGAGATCGTGGTCGCGATCAACCCGATCTGGGCCGACCGCTTCAAGGTCCCGTTCCCCGACGTGGAGGACCTGCAGGTGTTCCTGCAGGCCAACGCCTGGCAGCCGCTCTCGTCCTGGCCCGAGGCCAACCAGGAGGTCTTCCGCAAGAAGGGCCGCGTCGGCAAGGACGACCGCATGTACCTCGTCGAGCGCCCCGACCAGATCATCCCGATGGTCTGCGGTGGTCTCGGGAGCCTGCACGCGATCGCGCTGCCGAGCTTCGGAGAGAGCCACATCCAATCCGTCGCCGCGCAGTACGCGCCGCGCTGAGCTGAACGGTCGGAAACGTCGGGAAGGGGTCGGCCATGGACCAGCAGAAGATCGAGGCCGCGGTGCACGAGACGGGGCGCATGCTGCGCGCCGACGGCGGCAACCTCGTGCTGGTCGAGGCCGACCCCAAGACCGACCGGATCACGCTCCGGCTCGAGTTCGACGACGTCCGGTGCGAGGAGTGCATCCTCCCGCCCGACGCGCTGCATGCCACGATCCAGCACGCGCTCCAGCGCGAGGTCGGCGGGGAGTTCGAGCTGATCGTCGAAGACCCCCGCCGTCAATCCTCGTCGGGGAGGCCGCCGAGCGACGGGCCGCCGTTGACGAAGAGGGTCTCGCGGCTCACGTAGTCGGAGGCGGTCGACACGAGGAACAGCACCGGCCAGGCGATGTCCTCGGGCTCGCCCACCCGGCGCCGCGGGATCTGGGCGACGATCGCGGCCTCGTCCATCCCGGCCCGGGCCCACGAGCGGCGGGAGCCCTCGTTGGCGACGAGGCCGACGGCCACCGCGTTGCAGCGGATGCCGTACTTGCCCCACTCCGCCGCGGTCACGCGGGTGAACATCTGCAGCCCGGCCTTCGACGCGCTGTACGCCGCCCCGCCGCGCACGCCGGACACCCCGGCGCCCGACGAGATGTTGACGATGCGCCCGCCACCGTTGTCGATCATGTGCTGGCCGACGGCCTTGGTGCAGAGGAACGGGCCGCGCAGGTTGAGGGCCACGTTGTTGTCCCACTTGTCGGCCGCGGTCTGGAGCAGCGGGAACATGTAGCCGCCGCCCGAGTTGTTGACCAGGATGTCGATGCGGCCGAGCTCGGTGAAGGCGCGTTCGACCATCGCGTTGACCGAGTCCTCGTCCCGCACGTCGCACTGGATCGGGAGGCAGCGGCGGCCGGTGGCCGCCTCGATCTCACCCGCGACCCGCTCGAGGTTCTCGAGCTTGCGGCTGGCGATCACCGTGTGCGCGCCGTGCTGCGCGAGCAGCTTGGCGGTGGCCGCGCCGATGCCGGTGCCGCCGCCGGTGACGATGGCCACCTGGTCGGTCAGGTCCAGTCCGTACTCCACCATGATTCCCCCGAGGTCGTGGGCGTGCCCGTGCGGTGATGTGCTGTGCCGCGCCTACATCGCGGGCATGCCGAGCTTGCGGTGGTCCCAGCTCACGAACTTCTCCGGATGCACCACCACACCCACCCGCTTGTGCAGCATCTGCTCCACGAAGGGGCGCATCTCCTCCGTGTACGGCGCGTTGTACCGCGAGAACACCGAGATGCCGATCTCGTAGAGCCGGTCGCGATCCTCGATGATCTCGGCCGTCCCGACGATCTCGACCCCGCGGAGCTGGTCGTACGTCTCACCCGTCTCGACCATCACCGTGATCGTGGGATTGCGGCGCAGGTTCTGCACCTTCTGGCTCTTCGACTTCGTCTCGAACGCGATCAACCCGTCGACCAGCCCGTACCACATCGCCACGAGATGGATCTTCCCGTCCGGACCGATCGACGCCAACGAGATCGAGTGCCGCTCCTCCAGGAACTCGGCGATCTCCTCCGGGCTCATCGTGATCTTGCTGCGCTCGTTGACACCCATGTGCTCGCTCGCTCCTCGGTAGGTTGCGCGTGGTGGCCGGCCCGGGTCGTCCCCGGGTCAGCTGCTCCGGAAGAGCATGGCGCCGGACGGGGTGAGGCCCCCGCTGCTGACCGCGGCGACGCGTGCGCCGGGGATCTGCCGTTCCCCCGCGTCACCGCGGAGCTGGACGACGGCCTCGTAGACGAACCCCATGCCGTGGGTCCGGCCCGCGGAGAGCTGGCCGCCGTGCGTGTTGAGCGCGACGACCCCGCCTTCGCGGGCGATGTTCTGGCCGCCGTCGAGGAAGTCCTTCGACTCGCCGATGCCGCAGAACCCGAGCGCCTCCAGCCACGACACGCAGTTGAACGAGAAGCCGTCGTAGAGCTCGGCGATCTGCACGTCGGCCGGGCGGAGATCGGTGCGGGTCCACAGGTGGGCGGCCGGGCCCAGCACCTGGGGCTCGTGCGTCATCGTCGACTGGTACCACTCGACCCGCTCGGTCATCTGCGTGCCGACCGCCTCGACCAGCACGGGCGGGTGGCGCAGGTCGTCGGCCGTCTCCCGGGCCGACACGATGACGGCCACCGCGGCGTCACACGGCACGTCGCAGTCGTAGAGGCCGAACGGCGTGGTGATCATGCGGGCCGACAGGTAGTCGTCCATCGTCATCGGGTCGCGGTAGATCGCCTTCGGGTTGACCCCGGCGTTCTTCCTGGCGTTGAGCGCGATCCAGCCGAGCGTCTCGCGGGTGGTGCCGTACCGCTTGAAGTGGTCCGAGGCGAAGAGCGCGAGGGTGTTCGCGGCCGAAGCCACGTTGTAGGGCCCGGCCCAGCCGGGGATCCGACGCGGCGCCACGGGCGCGGCCGGCGCGTCGGAGGGCCCGGCGTTCAGGAACGCCGCCTCGGCCGCGGCACGCTGCTGCGCGGCGAACGTCGCCTCCCACACCGTGCGGAAGCAGACGACGTGGCGCACGAGCCCGGCCGAGACGGCCATCATCGCCGCGATCACCGAGCCCGTGGGCCCGAACGTCTCCATGCCCCCGTTGAACCACGTGGGGTGGATGCCGAGCGCGTCCTCGACCGCGCTGACGCCACCTTCGGCCATGCCCGGGATGTCAGCGCCGGGATAGCTGGCCAGCCCGTCGATGTCGGAGAGCTCCAGCCCCGCGTCTTCGACCGCGGCCTTGATCGCCTCGACCGTCAACGACAACGCGGGCCGCATCAACCGCCGCCCGACCTGGGACATGCCGATTCCCGTGAGCGCGACCCGGTCCTCGAACTTGTCGGTCGTGAGCATGGGCCGGATGAACCGGTGATGGTCGGTGGGCACGATCTCGTCGTTCGGCAGCTCGTCGACCTCGCCGCCGTCGAGCTCGAACAACGGGATCGCCAAGTCGTCCTGCGGCTCGAACCGGACCTTGACCTTCGCGCCCACGTGGACCGAGTACGGGTCGGCGTCGAGGATGTTGGACACCAGGCGGACGCGCGGATCCTCCTCGATCGCGACGAGGACGATCACGTAGGGGTCGGTCGGCTCCGGACCCCACTGGTGCTCGTTCACCGTGGCGCCGACCACGATCCCCCGCCCCGAGACATCCTTCACGCCGACGTCGTCCGACCGGCAGTAGCGGCAGACGGGAACCGGCGGGTGCAACAGGGCGTCGCAGTTGTTGCAGTGGCAGAACCGGAGGACGCCGTCCTTGCCCGCGGTCCAGAAGAACTCGGTCTGCGGGGTGACGACGGGGAGCGACCGGGGGGCGGTGCCGGTCACGCGATGACCCCGCGGACCTTCAGGTCGATGAGCGTCTCGTCGTCGACGCCCAGCTCGCCCTGCAGGATGGCGTCGCCGTGCTCGTTGAACTCGGGGGAGCGCAGCGCCGGACCAGGCTGGTTGTCGAACTGCACCGGTGGGGTCACCAGCCGGAACGGGGTCCCGTCGGCGGTCTGGGTCTCGCCGATGAACCCGTTGGCGATCACCATCGGATCCTCGGCGATGTCGACGGTGTTCTGCACCGGTGCCCACTGCCCCTTCATGCCGGTCATCTTCTGCTTCCAGCTGGCGAAGGTGTCCGACTCGAAGGCCGCGGCGACCAGATCGGCCGCCTCACCGCCGTTGGAGAACAGCAGCTCGCTGGTCGCGAAGCGCGGGTCTCCGATCCATTCGGGATGGCCGAGCACGGTCGCGACCTCGGGCCAGTAGTGGAAGCCCTGCAGCATGCAGAGCGAGATCCACCGGTCGTCGGAGGTTCGGTACATGCCGACGACCGGGTTGCGGGCCGCGCCCGGCTGCGGGTTGGAGTAGGCCTGGCCCATCTGCAGGGAGAGGCCGATGCCCGCGCCGATCGACCACATCCCCGACGCCAGCAGCGAGGTGTCGACGAACGTGGCCTCACCGGTGCGCTCGCGGTGGAGCAGCGCGGTCGAGATGCCGCCGGCGATGAACATCGCGCCGATGGAGTCGCCGAACGCCGGGACCGACTGACCGAGGATGTGACCGAGCTCGGGCGGCGTGTTGGCCACCGCGACGCCGGAGCGGGCCCAGAAGCCGAGCGAGTCGTAGCCGCCGGCGTCGATGTCGGGACCGCGGCTGCCGTAGCCGCTGCCCTGCACGTAGACGATGTCGGGGTTGTGGGCCCGGATCTCGTCCGGGGTGACGTGGAGCTTCTTCTGCACGGCGGGGAGCTTGTTGGTGAGGAAGACGTCGGACGACTCGACCAGCTTGTAGAGCAGCTCGAGGCCCGCGGGATCGGTGAGGTCGAGCCCGAGGCTGCGCTTCCCGCGGTTGGCGTGCTCCATGAGGATGTGGACGCCGCCGCTGCCGACGTTGATCCCGCCGCTGCTCCCGATCCCGCGCATCGCGTCACCCCGCTCGGGGTGCTCGATCTTGATCACGTCGGCGCCCCAGCTGGCCAGGATCGCGCCGGCGAGCGGCACGAACGTGTGCTCCGCCACCTCCAGCACCCGGATGCCGTCCATCACGTTCGTCATCTGCTCGCTCCTGTCGGTTCGTCGGCGCAGAGAGGGTACGGGACCGGTGGTGCTCCGTGCCGCGAGCCGTCCGGCGGCGCCCGGGAGTGGGTGGATTCCGGGTCGCGGGCAGCATCGCCGGGTCTGCTCGGATGCGTCAAGCGTTACAGTCGACGCGTGATTCGTCACCCATCTGGATGGGCGGCCCTCCGTCGGGCAGGGAAGTAGAAAGACCTCATGGCACTCTCGGTACAGCGTGATCCCGACGTCGTCGTGGGGGGTTTCGTCGCGTGGCTCCACGACCAGGACCCGCAGGGCGGGGCCGAGCTCGTGGCCTACGAGCGCCCGTCCGACGGGATGTCGAGCGAGACGTTCCTCGTCGACATCCGGCGGTCGGGGGCGACCGGGCCCGAGGTCACGCGGCTCGTGCTGCGGCTGCCGCCGCCCGGCACCGGCATCTTCCCGAGCTACGACCTCCGGCTCCAGGCCCGGGCCCAAGAGGCTGCCGCGGCCGGCGGCGTGCCGACCGCGGTGCCGGTGCAGGTCGAGACGGACGAGCGCTGGCTCGGCACCGACTTCGTCGTGATGCCGGTGGTGGAGGGGCACATCCCCGACCAGTCACCGACGCGCGATCACTGGATCACGAAGGTGCCCGAGGCGCTCCAGACCACGCTCTACGAGAACTACCTCGACGTGATCGCGGCCATCAACCGCATCGACTGGACCGCGGGCGATCTCGGGCGGGTGGTCCCGCAACGCGACAACCCGGCCGAGCTCGCCTACTGGCGCAACTACCTCGCCTGGTACGCCGACGGCGAGGTGCTCGTGCCCGCCCTCGTCGACGCGCTCGACTGGTGCGTGGCCAACCGTCCGGCGACGGAGCCGGCGCCGTCGTTCCTGTGGGGCGACGTGCGGCTCGGCAACGTGATCTTCGACGACGCGCGCGCACCCGTCGCCGTCCTCGACTGGGAGATGTCGACGATCGGCGCGGCCGAGCACGACCTCGCGTGGCACCTCACCCTCGAAGCAACGCAGAACGAGCTCTTCCGGCGCACGGTCCCGGGCTTCCTCGACCACGACGCCGCGGTGACGCGTTACGAGGCGCACCTCGGTCGGCCGGTGCACGACCTCGAGTGGTACGAGATCTTCGCCCTCGTGCGGAGCACCGCGATCATGACCCGCGTCGCGCACCTCCACGAGCTCGCGGGCCAGCCCGGTTACTTCCCGATCGCCGACAACCCCATCCTCGGGATCCTGAAGCGCCGCATCGCCGGGGCCGGCTGACCCACAATGCGTTCACTGACTACACCAGGTGTGGTCAGTGAACGCATACCAGCGGGTGGGCAGCACCGGCGCGGTCAGCCATGGAGGCCGGCGACGTGGCGGAGCTGGCGCAGGAGCTGGGTGGCGTCGTCGCCGGCGATCAGGAAGTGGCTCAGCGCGGTGCGCACCACGAGGTCGGCCAGGTCGGCCGGGCCCGCGGGTCCCCGACCCGAGCGGGGGTCGAGCTGCTCGAACAGCGGGACGAGCGCGGCCCGCATGGTCCGGAGCGCGGTCTCGAGCTGTTCGAGCATGAACGCGGGCTCGATGACGACCAGGCCGCGCATCGGGTAGTCCTGCTGGAACTCGACCATGAAGCGCAACGCGCGGTCGAGCCGGGCCGCGCCGGTGAGGCCGTGGAGCGCGGCCCCCAGCTCGGTGTCGAAGCGGTCCTTCTCGTGGTCGGCGAGGGCCAGGAGGAGGTCTTCCTTCGACGCGAAGTGCCGGTACAACGTGGGCCGCGAGACCCCCGCGAGCGCGGCGATGTCGGTGAGGCTCAGCTTCCGGGGCCCGTAGCGCGCGAGCGCAACGCCGGTGGCGTCGAGGAGGCGGAGTCGGGTCGAGTCTGCGGTGGCGACCGTCGGCGGCATCGGCGGATCCTAACGCAGTGGCTTTACATATGGCTATTGATCTGTAACGATCCGCTCCCGCCCGGGGTCGCGCGACGACCAAGACGGGCGTCGAACCGCCGGTTCCGACAGGAGCGCGCACGTGAGCGACAACCGGAACTGGGACCAGCTCTACATCGGCGGCCACTGGGTCGAGCCGGCCGGCTCCGGCCGCATCACCGTGATCTCGCCGGTCACCGAGGAGCCGTTCGGCGCCACCCCCGACGCCACCACCGACGACGTCGACCGGGCGGTCGCCGCCGCCCGCCGCGCGTTCGACGAGGGGGAGTGGCCGCTCCTCGACCCGATGGAGCGGGCCGCGGTCCTCCGGCGCTTCGCCGACATCTACCTCTCGCACCTCGACGAGATGGCCGAGCTGGTGACGGGCGAGATGGGCTCGCCGATCTCGTTCTCGCACCTCGGGCAGTCGGCCGGGCCCTGGAAGCTCATCGACCTCTACGCCGACATGGCGGCCGACTTCCCGTGGGAGGAGGAGCGTGCCGGCCTCGCCGGAGGCCGGGTTCTCGTCCGGCAGGAGCCGACCGGTGTCGTCGGCGCGATCGCGCCGTGGAACGTGCCCCAGGTGACGATCATGTCGAAGCTCGCGCCGGCGCTGCTCGCCGGCTGCGCGGTGATCGTGAAGCCGTCGCCCGAGACGCCCCTCGACGCGCTGCTCATGGCGCAGTGGATCGACGAGGCCGGCTTCCCGGAAGGTGTCGTGAGCGTGATCCCCGGCGGCCGTGAGGTCGGCGAGCACCTCGTGCGCAGCGGGGGCGTCGACAAGATCGCCTTCACCGGATCCACCGCTGCAGGTCGGCGGATCGGCGCCATCTGCGGTGAGGCACTGCGGCGCGTCAGCCTGGAGCTGGGGGGAAAGTCGGCCGCGATCGTGCTCGAGGACGCCGACGTCGAGCGCACGGTGCAGGGGCTGCGCTTCGCATCCTTCGTCAACAGCGGGCAGGCGTGCGCGGCGCAGACGCGCGTGCTCGCACCGCAGTCGCGGTACGACGAGGTCGTCGACGCGATGGCCGCGGTCGCCGACGACCTGGTGGTCGGTGACCCCGCCGACGCCGCCACCGAGATCGGGCCGATGGTCGCGCAGCGCCAGCAGGCGCGGGTCTCGGGCTACATCGACATCGGCCGGGACGAAGGCGCCCGCATCGTCGCCGGAGGGACGGGCATGCCCGAGGGCGTCGACCGGGGCTGGTACGTGAAGCCGACGATCTTCGCCGGTGACAACTCGATGCGCGTCGCCCGGGAGGAGATCTTCGGGCCGGTGATCGTGGTCATTCCCTACTCCGACGAGCGGGACGCGATCCGCATCGCGAACGACTCCGACTTTGGGCTCGCAGGCTCGGTGTGGACGGCCGACAAGGCCCACGGCCTCGACGTCGCCCGGCGCATCCGCACCGGGACCATCGGCGTCAACAAGTACGGGCCGGATTTCGTGGGACCGTTCGGCGGCTACAAGGCCAGTGGCATCGGCCGGGAGTACGGCGTCGAGGGCCTCGAGGAGTTCGTGGAGGTGAAGAACATTGCCCCCTGAGCCCCCGCCGACGGCGCCTCTCGACACCGTGGCCAAGCTGGTGCGGTCGCGCGCCGGCGATCCGAACCTCGGGCTGCAGTTCGAGGGCGAGAAGTGGAGCTGGGCCGAGGTCGAGGAGGAGATGGAGGTCCGGGCCGAGTTCCTCGCGGAGCTGCTGACCGCGGAACCACCGCACTTCGGCGTGCTGCTCGACAACGTGCCCGAGTACCTGTTCATGCTCGGCGGGGCCGCGCTCTCGGGCTCGGTGCTCGTGGGCATCAACCCCACCCGCCGCGGCGCGGAGCTCGCCCGCGACATCCGCCACGCCGACTGCCAGGCCATCGTCACCGACTCCACCTACGCCGAGCTGCTCGACGGGCTCGACCTCGGCGCGGCCAACGGGCGCGTGATCATCGCCGACTCGCCCGAGCACGCGGTCACGCTCGCGCGCTTCCGGGGCCCCGACGCGGCCCGCGTCACCGTCGAGCCCACCGCTTCCGACCTCATGCTGCTGATCTTCACGTCGGGATCGACCGGAGCCCCCAAGGCCGTGCGCATGACGCAGGGCCGGGCCGCTCGCGGCGCCACGGGCCAGATGGGGCACACGCCGAGCGACATCCTCTACGTCTCGATGCCGGTGTTCCACGGCAACGCGCTCGCGGCGATGGTCTTTCCGTCGTTCGCGACCGGCGCATCGCTCGTGCTCAAGCGCAGGTTCTCCGCCTCGGGCTTCCTCCCCGACATCCGCGAGTACCACTGCACGTTCACCAGCACCATCGGCCGCGTGCTCACCTACATCCTGGCCACGCCCGAGACCGAGCACGACAAGGACCACGACCTCAAGTACATCCTGGCGCCGGAGGCGTCGACCGCCGACATGAAGGCGTTCAAGCGCCGCTTCGGGGTGCCCGCGTTCGGTGGCTACGGCTCGAGCGAGAACGCGATCGTGATGGTCCCGTCGCCGGGGCAGCCGGCCGAGGCGCTGGGCGCGCCGGCACCTGGACTCGAGGTCGCGGTCATCGACCCCGACACCGAGCAGGAGTGCCCGCGTGCGCAGTTCGACGCCGACGGCAAGCTGACCAACGCGGCCGAGGCGATCGGCGAGCTCGTCGGTCTCAACGCGGTCGACCGCTTCGAGGGCTATTACAACAACGACGAGGCCAACGCCGCCCGCACCCGCGCGGGCTGGTACTGGTCGGGGGACCTCGCGTACCGCGACGAGAACGACATCTTCTACTTCGCCGGCCGCAACGCCGACTGGATCCGGGTCGACGGCGAGAACTTCGCCGGCGCGCCCGTCGAGCGCGTGATCGAGCGGTTCCCGGGAGTCGCCGGAGTTGCGGTGTTCGGCGTGCCCGACGACCGCACCGTCGACGACCAGGTGATGGCCGCGATCGAGATGGTCGACGGTGCCGGGTTCGACCCGGTGGCGTTCGACGCGTTCCTCGCCGAGCAGCGCGACCTGGGCACGAAGTGGTCGCCCCGGTACGTGCGGATCGTCCCGGCGCTGCCGGTGACGGCGACCAACAAGATCGACAAGGCACCGCTCCGCACGGCCCGCTGGATCGGGACCGGGGCCGACCCGGTCTACTGGCGGCCCGACCGGCGCGAGCCGCTGCAACCGCTCACCGATGACGACCGCGCGGAGATCCTCCGCCGGTTCGACGCCAACGGCCGAACCGAGGTGCTGAGCCGATGAATGGTGCTGAGCCGATGAATGGGCTCGACGAGCTCCACATCGATCCGAGCACACCGGGGTTCTTCCTCCGCCCCGACTACTACGAAGTGCTCGGCCGGCTGCGGGCCGAGGCGCCGGTCTACGAGTACGCGCCCGGCATCAAGGCCGTCTCCCGCTACCAGGACATCCGCGAGATCAGCCGCGACCCCGAGCGGTTCTGCTCCGGCCGCGGTGTGCTGGTCAACGACCCGCTCCGCGAGGGTGGCTCGGTCGCGGGCTCGATCCTGCACATGGACCCGCCCCGGCACAACGACTGGCGCCGCATCCTCAACCGGGAGTTCACCGGCAAGGCGCTCGGCCGCATGGAAGACGGCATCCGCGCGCTGGCCGTCGGCCTCCTCGACGCGATCCCCCGCGGCGAGGTGTTCGACCTGGTCGACGTGCTCACCGCGCCGCTCCCCGTGCTGGTGATCTGCGACCTGCTCGGCGTGCCCGAGTCGGCCCGCTCCGACTTCCGGCGCTGGTCCGACGCCACGATCCTCGCCTCCGACGGACAGTCGCAGATGCCGCCCGCGGCCGTACAGTCCGTCATGGAGATGGTGGGCTTCCTCGACCAGCTCGCCAAGGACAAGGCGGCCGATCCCGCCGACGACATCGTGTCGCTGCTCGTGGGCGCGGAGGTCGAGGGCCGCAAGCTCACCGCCGGGGAGCTCGTCACGTTCAACATGTCGCTGGTCGTCGCCGGCAACGAGACGACCCGCCACCTGATGAGCAGCTCGCTCATGCTGCTGGGCGAGCGGCCCGACGTGCGGGCCGCGCTCTACGCCGAAGCCGCGGCCGTCCCCGGCGCGGTGGAGGAGTGCCTCCGCTACGTGACGCCGATCCAGCAGTTCGCCCGCACCGTCACCGCCGACACCGAGCTCAACGGCATCCCGGTGTCCGAGGGCGACTACCTCGTGATGCTCTACGCGTCGGGCAACCGGGACGAGACCGTGTTCGGGCCCACCGCCGAGGAGTTCGACCCGTTCCGGTCCCCCGGAGTGCCCAACCTCGGCTTCGGGTTCGGCGAGCACCTGTGCCTCGGCGCCGCGTTGGCCCGGATGGAGACGCGCGTGCTGTTCGAGGAGCTCGCGAAGCGCGGCGCCGCCTACGCCCAGGCCGGCGCGGCGACGTACCTCCCGTCGAGCCTCGTCCGCGGCCCCGACGCCGTCCCCTTCGTCTTCGAGTAGGCGCCGCCAGAGAACCGTCGAGGTGCTCTCACGGCGCCTCAGGGCTGGGGGACGATGACGCTGCGGATGACATCGCCGGCGAGCATGGCGGCGAAGGCGGCGTCGACGTCTTCCAGCGCGATGGTCTTCGTGACCATGTGCGCGACGTCGAGCGAGCCGCCCTCGATGAGCGAGACGATCCGGGGGAAGTCGCGGCGCACGTGCGCGGAGCCGTAGTTGCTGCCCAGCAGGCGCTTCTCGTCGTAGAACATCGAGTACGCGGGGAACGTGACGGTGGCGTCGAACTTCGGCATGCCGACGATGACGACGGTGCCGCCCCGGCGGGTGACGTCGCGGGCCTGCACCATCGTCTCGGGCCGCCCCACGACCTCGAACGCGTAGTCGGCGCCGCGGCCGCCGGTGAGGGCCCGCACCTGGTCGGCGACGTCGCCGTCGGCCGGGTCGACGAGGTCGCTGGCGCCGAGCTTGGAAGCGGTCGCGCGCTTCATCGCCACCGGGTCGATCGCGATCACGCGGGCCGCGCCCGCGACGCGTGCGCCCTGCACCACCGACTGGCCGACGCCGCCGAGCCCGATGACCGCGACCGTCGAGCCGGGCACCACCTGGGCGGTGTTGAGCACCGCACCGACGCCGGTCATGACCCCGCACCCGATGAGCGCGAGCTGCTCGGCCGGCAGGTCGGTCTCGACGGCCACCAGCGACCACTCGTGGTTGATCATCTCGTCGGCGAACGTGCCCAGCCCGCTCATCGAGAAGACCAACTTGCCCTCGGCCCGCCGGCTGTGGCGGGTCATGGCGACGTCGAGCATCCGCTCGCAGAAGTTGGGCTGGTCGTGGACGCAGTACCAGCACTCGCCGCACGCGGGGGCGAACGACGAGATCACGCGGTCGCCGACGCGCACCCGGGTGACGCGGTCGCCCACCTCGAGCACGGTCCCCGCGCCCTCGTGGCCCAGAATCACCGGCGGGGGCATCGGCACGAGGCCGGTGGCGATGCTGACGTCGGAGTGGCACACGCCGCTGGCGTCGATCCGCACCCGCACGTCGTGCGGCCCGAGCGGCTCGGGAGTGAGGGTCTCGACGACGAGCGGCTCGTCGACGCCGAGCAGGAGCGCCGCTCTCACTTGATCTCGCCGTGCTCGGTGAGACCGATCTCCGGCATCGCGCCGCTGATGATGCTCTGCAGGTCGCCGTAGCCGACGCCGCCGTCGGGATCGTCGACCCGCACGAGGCGCTGACCGTGCTGACGGAGCTTCTTCACCGCGGCCGGCAGCGAGGCGTCGGGGTAGTGGTCGCCCTCGAGGTGGGACTTGCCCCGGTACTGCCCGTGGTACTGGTCGTCGTACCCGCCGTAGAGGCCGGCGGCCAGCAGGAAGCCGGTGTCGCTGACGGGGGTGAGGCGGTACTCGCGGTCGGTGCCGTCGGCCATCGTCACCGTGATCGTGCCGCCGAGGAACCGGCGGGTCGCGTCGTCGAAGCGGAGGTCGGGCCGGGCCGCGACGAACTCCTCGCGCTTGCCGTCGGCGTGCTCGATGCCGCCCTCGAACGTGAGCCGGCTGCGGCCCCCGAAGCCGAACCGCTGGTAGTAGAAGTGCAGGCCGAACGGGGTGCCGTCGGGCCGGGCGCACGACACCGGGAACCAGAGCACGTAGCCGGTGCCGCCGGCTGGCATCGGCGTGGGCGCGATGTCGGGGGTGGGCGCGCCGACGCCGTAGCGCACGCCCCACGAGCGGTCGCGGGTGGAGATCCAGCTGCGGTCGTCGAACTCGGTGCGCTCGCCGTTGATCTGGACCCAGCCGCGCGCGGTGCCGACCTGGTGGTAGCGGATGACGTCGGCGTCGATCCGGTAGTGGTCGCGGCTGACGTGGACCTCGCGGTTCTCGAGCCGGGCCGGCACGACGCCGGTGAAGATCCACTCGAACGCGATCGGCTCCGCGTTGTTGGGTTCGAGCGCGAAGCGGATCTCGCGGAGCGGCTCGTTGACCTCGTAGTGGATCGGGCCGATCGAGATGGTCTCGGGGTCGGGCGCGAGCACGCGGCTCGAGCGGACCGTCCACTGCTCCAGCCCGCGCGAGATGCCGGCGTAGCCATCCATCACGTTGCGGTTGTTGTACTTGCCGACGCCCAGCGCGAGCTGGACGGAGCCGTCCTTCGCCGAGGCCATCGCACAGACCTTCTCGGTCCAGCTGCGCTCACTCGTGCCGACGCGGGCGTGGGTGTCGGTGATCTGGTGCGTGAACTGCTCGTCGGCAGCGATGAGGGGACCGATGGATGCAGGCATTGCCGGACCCTAGACCGCACCCTTCAGGGCGCGACGGGCGTCGCCGACGGCGTCGATGGGGCTGTGGATCCCGAGCCCGCCGTCGACCTCGAGCACCTGGCCGGTGACCCAGCCGAGCCCGTGGAGCGCGGCGATCGCGTCCGCGATCTCGTCGGGTTGGCCCAGCCGACCGAGCGGCGTGCGCTCCTGCACGTGCAGCAGCCACCCCGACTCGCTCGGGGCCCGACCCAGCATCGGCGTCTTCGTGACCCCGGGCCCGACCGCGTTGACCCGGATGCCCCAGTCGGCCCACTCGAACGCGGCCACCTGCACGACCATGCTGAGCGCGGCCTTCGACGCGCAGTACGCGCCCATGTTGCGGTCGACGAGCCGGGCGCTGACGCTGCTCACCGCGACGATCGACCCCTTCACGCCCGCGTCGATCATGGCCCGGGCGCCGGCGCGCATCGCGAGGAGCACGCCCTTGGCGTTGACGCCCAGCACTCGGTCCCACTCGCCCGGTTCGATGTCGAGGAGCAGCCCCGACGACGCGATCCCCGCGCACACGGTGAACTCGTCGGGAACGCCGATCGTCGCGATCGTGTCGGCCATCGCCGCGTCGACCTGGGCCGGGTCGCTGATGTCGCAGCTGATGTCGCGCGCACCGGCGACGTCCCACACCGACAGCGGGACGCCCCGCTCGCGGTAGCTCTCGGCCACCGCGGCGCCGATGCCCGAGGCGCCCCCGACGACGACCGCGCCCGCAGGTCCAGCTGTGCTTGTCATGGTTCCCCCTGTGCTCGTGGCCGGGCCCATGTGGCACCAGTGCCGTTTGTGCGCGGCGAAGTCTAAGCTCGCCGTCCGGACCGCTTCGGGGGGAACAGCCGATGACCAAGATCCACCACTCCGCGATCGTCACCCACGAGATCGACGAGAGCCTGCGCTTCTGGCGCGACGGCATCGGCCTCGAGATCTCGATGGACACCAGCTTCGACGGCGACTGGCCGACGCTCTTCGGCGCGCCCACCGAGAAGCTGCGCTCGATCTTCCTCAACGAGCCCGGCGACACCGACCCCGAGGCCGGCGTCGTCGAGCTGGTCGACTTCGGGCCCGGCCTGGCCGCCAACGTGGTCAACGAGACCCCGCAGACCGGCTTCTTCCTGCTGTCGCTCAACGTCGACTTCGACGCCACGCTCGCGCGGCTGGCCGCGCTGGGCCTCGGCGGCGAGCCCCGGCAGATCAGTACCCACGGCATCCGCATGGCGGTCGTGCGCGACCCCAACGGCGTGTTGGTCGAGCTCATCGAGCAGCGCTCGAGCCGCCCGCCCGCGTAGTTCGCCGACTGCCCAGATCCTCAGGCGCCCACCTATTGGGTGCTCAGTGAACGCCGAAGAGGTGGCGGGGTCAGCCGCGCAGCACGGTGCCGGGGCGGGACGCGAGGGCGTCGAGGTCGGACTCGCCGTCGATGCGGATCGGCGTGCCGTTGACGAGCGTGTGGGTCATGCCGACGGGGGCATCGGCGGTGAGCCGCTCACCGTGGGCGGGGAAGTCCCAGATCCGGTGGAGCGGGCCGGGCGCGACGGTGTCGGGATCGAACACGGCGACGTCGGCCTGGCGCCCGACCTCGAGGACACCGCGGTCGGTGAGGCCGAAGACCGCGGCCGGCTCCCCGCTGAGCTTGTGGACCGCCCGCTCGACCGTCATCACCTGCTTCTCCCGCACCCACTTGCCGAGCAGGTCGGTGGAGAAGCACGCATCGCAGAGCTGGCTGACGTGCGCGCCCGAGTCGGCCAGGCCGAGCAGCACGTTGTCGCGCGGGATCAGGTAGGCGACGCCGGCCTCGTCGTCGTTGGCGAGTGCCGTGCGGAAGCGGGTGTCGAGGTCGTCGTCGAGCGCGATGTCGAGCATGGCGTCGAGCTCGGAGACGCCGCGGTCGCGCGCGACGTCGCGCACGAGGCGGTCGATCAGCTCGGGGTGGTGGTCGCTCTCGGCGATGGCGGTGGAGGCCCAGTTGACGCCGAAGCCGCCCTTGGCGAGCTGCTCCGACGCGCGTGCCCGCCACGCCGGGTCGCGGTAGGCGGCGATGCGATCTTCCTGCGGTCGGTCGACGAGCTCCTTGAACGCGGCCCGGGTGTTGAGCGTGAACGGCTCCCGCAGGTTCATCTGGAACACGAGCGGGCGCCCCGACACCTGGGGCCAGACCTCGACGCCCTCGGCCCGGGCCCGGTCGTTCGCCTCGATCACGCTGACGTGGAGGTCGGGCGAACGTTGGCTGGTGAGCAGCGCGGTCCAGGTGAACGGCCGGCCGATCTCGCGCTGCAGCGCGAACACGTCGTCTGCGGCGATGACCCCGGCCGGCAGCAGCGCGGCCACGCCCCGGTTCTGCTCCCGCAGCGGTGCGAGCAGCTCGCGCAGCTCCTCGAGCCCGGTGAAGCGCGACGGCACCGGCCGCCCGCCCTCGCCGTTGTGGGTGGGGGAGTGGCTCGACGCGAAGCCGATGGCCCCGGCCTGCAGGGCCTCGCTGACCAGTGACCGCATCGTCGCGAGCTCGGCCGCGTCGGGGCCGCGCTCGAACGCGGCGTCGCCCTGCACGTAGACGGACAGCGCGGTCTGGCCGATGTAGCAGCCGAAGTTGAGGACGGTGCCACGGCGCTGCACCGCGTCGAGGTACTGCGGGAAGGTCTCGAACTCGTCCCACGGCACGCCCGCGAGCAACGTCTCGGGGCTCATGTCCTCAACGTTCTTCAACGTCATCGCGAGGACCTCGTGGTCCGTCGGCCGCACCGGCGCGATGGAGAAGCCGCAGTTGCCCGCGACCACCGACGTGACGCCGTGGTAGCTCGACGGGGTGAGGGCGGGATCCCAGAACACCTGCGCGTCGTAGTGCGAGTGGATGTCGATGAAGCCGGGCGACACCACGTTGCCGGTCGCGTCGAGCACGCGGTGCCCGCTCAGATCGGGGCCGATCTCCACGATGACCGAGCCGGTGATCGCGACATCGGCGCGGTAGCCCGGCGCGCCGGTGCCGTCGACGACGGTCCCACCCTTGATGACGACGTCTGCGGTCACGAGGCCTTCCTTTCGCGGAGCTCGTCACGGATCTGCGTGAGCAGCTGGATCTCCTCGCTGACGGCCTCCTCCTCGGGCGTCTCGCCCCGGAGCGACTGCAGCTTCTCGAACGCCCGGATGATGAGGAACAGCACGAACGCGATGATCACGAAGTTGATGAGCGCGGTGATGAACTTGCCGATGTAGATCGTGCTGTCGCCGACCCCGAACGTCACCGAGTCGAAGTTGGGCTTCCCGAAGATCGCGGCGACGAAGTTCATGAGCACGTCGTTGGTGAACGACGCCACCACGAGGCCGAACGCGGCGCCCAGGATGACGGCGACCGCCAGGTCGAGCACGTTGCCGCGCATGACGAACTTCCGGAAGTCAGTCAGCACAGGTCGGCTCCCCGGGGTCGTGGTCGGACCATCGACAAGACCACGCCGACGGCACAGCGTCAAACGGGCGGAGCCCGGTGCTCCACACGAAGGGGCTCAGACGCCGTTGGGGCCGGAGCGTCCGAGCTCCGCGGCCCGCACCTGCTCGTCGGGCGTGACGCCCCGCAGGCCCGACCAGGTCATCTGGGAGACCCAGCGGGCGAGCTGCTCGCTGTCGTGGAGCGGCTCGCCGTCGGTGAGGGCGAAGCGGGCCACGGCCTCCGCGATGCCGACGAGCGCGTGGGCCAACACATCGCGGTGCGCGTCGCTGCCCTCGATGACGATCAGCGCGCTGATCGCGCTGCTGGCCTCGTCGACCACGCGGTCGGCCACCGCGGCGAAGTCGGGGTCGTTGCGGACCGACGCCCCGAACAGCAGCCGGAACGCGGCGGGCCGCCGGCCCACGAACGTGAAGTAGGCCTCGAAGCCGCGCTCGACCTGCTCCCGCCCGTTGGAGGCGCTGCTGGTGGCGGCGATCAGCTCGACGAGCAGCTGGTGCCCGACGTCGTCGAGCAGCTCGGTGAACAGGCCCCGCTTGTTGGGGAAGTGCTGGTACAGCACGGGCTTGGTGACGCCGGCGGCCAGCGCGACGTCGTCCATCGACGTGGCGTGGAAGCCGCGCTCCGCGAAGACGTCGAGGGAGACGTCGAGGAGCTGGCGGCGGCGTTGCTCGGCGGGAAGGCGCATCGACATGCGAAAGCGACCCTAACAAAGGCCCGGTCCGGAACCCGATGCCTCAGACGCTGGACTTGAGCGGCATCTCGTAGCGGTTGACGATGCCGAAGTTGCGGGCGAACAGCTCGTCGACCTGGGCCTTCTCGTCGGCCGTGAGCGGCATGTCGCTGGCGGCCGCGTACTCCCGGACCTCGTCGATCGTCGTGGTGGTGGGCAACACGGTCGCGAACCCCGAGAAGGCGAGGATGCCGGCCACCGCGGCCTGGCCGATGGTGCGCCCGGTCTCCCCGTGCAGGAAGCCGAGGGCGTCGGCCTTGTCGAAGTTGTCGAGCATGTTGTCCTGGTTGCGGTGGGCCCGGTGGTCGCCCTTGGGGAACACCGTGTCGCGGGTGACCCGGCCGCTGAGCGCGTCGGACGCGTGGGGCACGCGCGCGATGAGGCTGACGCGCCCCTCGGTGACGGCCGGCTCCGCCGCGAACGTGAGGCCGGGCTCCTGCTCGAGGATGTTGAACACGGTCTGCAACGAGGCGATCGGCCGCTCGCGCAGGCCGTAGAGACCCTCCTCGACCCAGCCGATGGCCGGGCCGAGCGCCACACCGAGCTCGCGCACCTTGCCCTCGCGGCGGAACTCCTCGAGCGTGTCCCAGAGGTCGTCCTGCAGCATCGGCTCCATGCGCACGTTGTGCAGCTGGTAGAGGTCGATGTAGTCGGTGCCGAGCCGGCGCAGGCTGGCCTCGAGCTGGGCGCGCACGGCCTCGGGCCGCCAGTCGTGCGGGCGCTCCGACTGGCCGGGGAACTTGCGGGGCGCGTCGAGGTCGTAGCCGCACTTGGTGGTGACGACGAGCGCGTCGCGGTCCCGCTTCAGCACGTCGGCGAGGAGCGTCTCGCCGAACCCGTCGACGCCGTAGACGGGCGCGGTGTCGATGAAGGTGATGCCGGCGTCGAGCGCGGCGTGCAGGAGGCCGGTCTTGTCGGCGACCTCACCCCACCAGTCGGCGGCGAGGGTCCACGTCCCGAAGCCGACCTCGCTGACGATGATCTCGGTCTGGCCCAAGCGGCGGTACTGCATCGGCGAGCTCCTCGAACGGGTGCCGGATGTGCGAACCCCGCAATGGTACGGGCGTCAATACGTGATGACCGAACGGGCGACCTCGCCCGAGCCCATCGCCGCGAACGCCTCGTTGACCCCGCTGAGGTCGATCTTCCGGGAGATCAGCTCGTCGAGGAGCAGCTCGCCCGCCTGGTAGAGGTCGACGTAGCGGGGGATGTCGCGGTGCACGTCGGAGCTGCCGTACCACGAGCCCTTCACGGTCTTCTCGCCGAAGACGATGCCGAAGCCGTTGACCGGGAAGTCGGCCGCCATGTCGGGGACGCCGACGACGATCGTCTCGCCGCCCCGCCGGGCCATGTTGTACGCCTGCCCGATCGTGTTGACGTTGCCGATGACCTCGAAGGTGTGGTCCGCGCCGCGGCCCTCGGTGAGCTCGATGACCTTGGCCACCGGGTCGCCGTCGCCCGCGTTGACGGTGTGGGTGGCGCCGAACTGACGGGCCAGCTCGAGC
>JADGOM010000210.1 GCA_017882925.1 Acidimicrobiia bacterium
CCGGGCATCGAGATCGACAGCCAGCTCAAGCCCGACCTCATCGAGCACGTCATCCGCCCGCTGCTCCCCGAGCAGTTCCGCGACGACGAGTTCGAGACCCTGGTCAACCCCACGGGCAACTTCGAGCTCGGTGGCCCCCACGCCGACTGCGGGCTCACCGGCCGCAAGATCATCGTCGACACCTACGGCGGCATGGCCCGTCACGGCGGCGGCGCGTTCTCGGGCAAGGACCCGACCAAGGTCGACCGCTCGGCCGCGTACGCGGTGCGCCAGGTGGCCAAAGCCATTGTCGCCGCCGGCCTCGCCCAGCGGGCCGAGGTCCAGGTCGCCTACGCGATCGGTGTCGCGCACCCGGTGTCGGTGATGGTCGAAGACTTCGGCACCGCCACCGTCGACCCGGCCAAGCTCTCCGAGCTCGTGGCCGAGGTGTTCGACCTCCGGCCCGCCGCGATCATCGAGCACCTCGACCTGCGGCGACCGATCTTCAAGCGCACCGCGGCCTACGGCCACTTCGGCCGCTCGGACCAGGGCTTCACCTGGGAAGAGGTCGACGAGCAGGCGGCCCGGCTCAAGTCCCTGGTCTGATCCGGCACCGGTCCGGCCTCGCTGCTCCCGCGATGATGCGGGGGTGGACGCGGGCGTGACGGTGACCGAGACGGAAGCGGAGACGACGCCCACCGCGGCCGGCCGCGTCTGCCGCGTCCGGCCCGACGTTCCCGCGCTCGATCGCGCCTTCGACTACCTCGTTCCCGAGGAGCTCGCGCAACGCGTGCGGGTCGGAAGCATCGTGCGGGTGGGCCTCCACGGCCGGAGGGTGCGCGGCTGGGTCGTCGAGGACGACGTCACGCCCGAGACCGAGGCCGCGAAGCTCAAGCCCCTGCTCCAGCTCGTGTCGGAGGGACCGCCGGCGGAGCTCGTCGGGCTCGCGGGCTGGGCCGCGTGGCGCTGGGCCGGCTCGACCGCGTCGCTGCTGCGGGTCGCGTCGCCACCCAACATCGTGCGCGACCGCGAGCCGGTGGTCCAGGTTGCCGCGGCCGCGGCCGCGGCCGTCACGCCGTCGCCCCCGGTGCGCGTGATCGCGTGGCCGCCGGCGGCCGACCGGCGCGCGCTGGTGCGATCGCTGCTCGCGCCGTCCGGGTCGACCGTCATCGTGATGGCCGACGGCCCGCGCGCGCAGCTGCTGGCGCGGGAGCTCGCGGCCGACGGCCTCGAGGCCGTGGTGTTCCGCGGCGACCAGCCCGACGCGCACCGCACGCAGGCGTGGCGGGCGGCGCGTCGGGGTGGGTGCGTCGTCGTGGGGGGAAGGGTCGCGGCCTGGGCGCCCGTGCCCGATCTCGCCGCGGTCGTCGTGCTCGACGAGGGCGACGAAGCGCTCCAGGAGGAGCGGAATCCCACCTGGCACGCGCGCGACGTCGCGGTCGAGCGGGCGGCGCGGGCCGGGGTGCCCTGCGCGCTGGTGAGCCCGGCGCCGACGTTGGAGGCGCGGGCGCTCGCGCCCGCGGTCGAGCGGCCCGACCGCGCGGTGGAGCGCGAGGGCTGGCCCGTCGTCGAGGTGGTCGACCTCCGGGCGCCGACGCCGGTACCGGGCCTGATGAGCGAGGCGCTCGCCGCCGCGCTGCACCGCGCCGTCGACTCGGGCCGGCGCGCGGTCTGCGTGATCAACCGCAAGGGCCGGGCCCGCCTGCTCGCGTGCCGCACGTGCGAGGAGCTCGCGCGGTGCGGCACGTGTGGGGCCGCGGTGGGGCAGGTCGAGACGCCGGGCGCCGCGACCGAGCTCGTGTGCCCGCGGTGCGGCACCCGCCGACCCGTCGTGTGCCTCGCCTGCCAGGGCGGCTCGTTCCGCGTTCTGCGGGCCGGAGTGGCGCGCCTGCGCGACGACCTGTCGGCCCTCCTGCCGAGAGCCAGCGTCGCCGACGTCGAAGCCGCCACCGTGGAGGTGCCCGACGTCGACGTGCTCGTGGGAACCGAGGCGGTGCTCCACCGCGTGCCGCGTGGGCGCCGGGTCGGGCTCGTGGCCTACCTCGACTTCGACCAGGAGCTGCTGGCCGAGCGCTTCCGCGCGCCCGAGCAGGCGCTGTGGCTGCTCGTGCGGGCGGCGCGCCTCACCGGGCCCCGCAGCCGCGACGGCCGCATCCTGATCCAGACCCGGCTGCCCGACGACGCGGTGGTCGTCGCGGCCAACGCCGCGGATCCGGATCTCGTCGCCACGCGTGAGGCGCCGGCCCGGGAGGACCTGGGCTTCCCGCCGTTCGGCGCGCTGGCCGAGGTCTCGGGCGACGCCGGCGCGGTGGCGACCGCGTGCGACGGCCTCCGCGCGCTCGCCGGCCTCACCGTCCTGGGCCCCACGCCCGCGGGTGAGCGGGGGGCCCGGGCCCTCGTCCGGGCCGCCGACCCGTCCGCACTCGCCGATGCTCTGTCCCTCGCCGGCCCCCCGGCCCGGGCCGCCGGCCGCCTCCGCGTCGCCGTCGACCCACCCCGCGTCTAGTTGCCCGGGCCGATCCGCGGCGCGTGGGGGAGGGGAGGCCGCTGGTAAACTGTCAGGCATGTCCACGTTCCCCATCCGGGTGTTCGGCGATCCCGTCCTCAAGCAGCGGGCCCGCGAGATCAGCGACATCGACGGCGCGCTCGTCCGTCTCGTGTCGTCGATGATCGACACGATGTACGACGCTCCGGGCACCGGGCTCGCCGCGCCGCAGATCGGCGTCCAGAAGCGCCTGTTCGTCTACGACGTCGGTGAGGGCCCGGTCACGGTGATCAACCCGGAGCTGATCGAGCAGTCGGGCGAGTGGACCTACGACGAGGGCTGCCTGTCGATTCCCGGCCTCTCGTTCGACATCGTGCGCTCGAAGGTCAACACCGTGAAGGCGTTGAACCTCGAAGGCGAAGAGGTCGTGATCGAGGGCGACGAGCTCCTCGGCCGGGTGCTCCTCCACGAGCTCGACCACCTCGACGGCGTGCTCCTGTTCGACCGGCTCGAGGCCGACGACCGCAAGCGGGCCATGCGCATGCTCCGTGAGCAGCAGCTCACCGGCACCACCGCTCGTACTTCGCACAGCCTCTAGCCGCGGGTCGGCCGTGCGACTGGCGTATTTCGGCACGCCCGCCGACGCGGTACCGCCCCTCCTCGCGCTCCTCGACGCGGGCCACGACGTCGCGCTGGTCGTCACGCAGCCCGACCGCCGGCGTCGGCGTGGCAAGGGCGTGGATCCGAGCCCGGTGAAGGCGGCGGCCGTCGAGCGCGGCCTCACCGTGCTCACACCCGACCGGGCCCGCGAGGTGATCGACGCGGTCGCGGCGAGCGGCGCGGAGCTCGGGGTCGTGGTCGCGTTCGGCCAGATCCTCCCGGCCGCGTTGCTCGACGCCGTGCCCCGCGGCTTCGTGAACCTCCACTTCTCGTTGCTCCCGCGCTGGCGGGGCGCGGCCCCGGTCGAGCGGGCGATCCTCGCCGGCGACACCGAGACCGGCGTCGCGGTGATGGCCGTCGAGCCGAGCCTCGACACGGGCGCCGTCTACGCCGAGGCGCGCGTGCCCATCGGCGCGGACGAGACCGCGGGCGACCTCCGGGCCCGACTCGTGGCCGTGGGCGCGGAGCTCCTGGTCGCCACGCTGCCGCAGATCCCCGGTCTCGTCCCGCGCGTCCAGTCCGACGCGGGCACGACCTACGCCGACAAGCTCACGGTCGACGAGTTCGCGCTGCGCCCCGCGCTCCCGGTCGCCGACCTCGCGCGGTTGGTGCGCGCGGGCAACCCGAAGCCCGGCGCGTGGTTCCAGATCGACGGCTCTCGGGTGAAGGTCTGGCGGGCCCACGCCGCGGATCCGGCCGAAGCCGGGACCCTGCCGCCGGGCACGATCACGCCCGCGGCCGGGCTGGTGGTGGCCGACGGCGTCCTCGCGCTCGACGAGGTGCAGCCCGCAGGCAAGCGTCCGATGCCGGGGACCGACTGGCGCCGCGGGCTCGGGCCGAAGCCGCCGCTCGTCGTGCCGTTCGGCGACGGCACGTCGTGAGCGCCCCCCGCGGCGCGCGCCCCGACGACGCGTCCGCCGCCGCCGCCGGGCCGCCGCCCCCGGCCACCGCACGCGACATCGCGCTCGACGTGCTGCTGCGGGTCGAGGGCGGCGCGTTCTCCAACGTGCTCCTGCCGTCGCTGCTCCGCGCGTCGGAGCTCGACGACCGCGACCGCGCCTTCACCACCGACCTGGTCTACGGCACGCTGCGCAGCCAGCGCGCGCTCGACGACGTGCTCGAGCGGGTGCTGGACCGCCGCGTCGAGCGGCTCGACCCGCCGGTGCGCGCCGGCTTGCGCATGGGGACCTACCAGCTCGTCGAGGGCGTGGCCCCCCACGCCGCGGTGAGCGCGACGGTCGACGCGGTCGCGCGGGCGGGCTCCGCGCGCGCGCGCGGCTTCGTCAACGGCGTGCTCCGCGGCGTCACCCGGCTGCCGCAACCGCTCACATGGCCGGAGGGCGACGACGTCGGGTCGCTCGGGGTGTCCACCTCCCACCCGGATTGGATCGTCGCCGCGCTCGTCGACGAGTTCGGCCCCGCGACCGCGCGCGACGTGCTCGACGCCGACAACCGGCCACCGGGAGTCACGCTGCGGCCGCGCCGCCCGGACGTCGATCCCGACGCGTTGGCCGCCGAGCTCGAGGCCGCGGGCGGCCGCGTCGAGCGGGGTGAGCTCGTGCCCGACGCGTTGATCGTGCGCGGCCTCGGCGACCCGGGTCGCTGGCCGGCGGTGCGCGAAGGCCGGGCCACCCCGCAGGACCAGGGGTCGCAGGCCGTCGTGCTCGCGTTGGATCCGCGTCCGGGGGAGCGGGTGCTGGAGCTCGCGGCGGCCCCCGGCGGGAAGTCGGGCGCGGTCGCCGAGCTCGTGGGCCCCACCGGGCTCGCGGTCGGCACCGACATCGACGCCGGCCGCACCGCGATGATCGCCCGCGCCGCGCGCCGGCTGCACCTGCCGCAGCTGTCGGCGGTCGCGGCCGACGGCACGCTGCTGCCGTTCCGGCCGGGGACCACGTTCGACCGCGTGCTGCTCGACGCACCGTGCACCGGGCTGGGCGTGCTCCGCCGGCGGGCCGAGGCGCGCTGGCGGGTGCTGCCCGAGCACGTCGACGACCTGGTCGGGCTGCAGCGCGAGCTGCTGCGCCACGCGGCGCCGCTCGTCGCCCCGGGGGGCCGGATCCTGTACTCGGTGTGCACGTGGAGCCACGGCGAGACCGTCGGGATCGACGAATGGGCCGCGGCCGAGTTCCCGCAACTGGTCGCCGATCCCGCCGACCAGCCCTCGGCGCCGTGGCGCCGGCACGGTCGGGGCGCCCTCCTGCTGCCCGGCGAGGCCGAGACCGACGGCATGTACGTTCTCGTCCTGACCCGCGCCGACGACGCAGGAGGCTGACGTATGCCCACGCTGTTCACCGGCATCATCGAGGGTGAGATCCCCGGGCACTTCGTCTGGCGCGACGACCGCGCCGTCGCGATCCTCACCATCGGGCCCTTCGTGCCCGGCCACACGATGGTGATCCCCGTCGAGGAGATCGACAGCTGGCTCGACCTCGACCCCGACCTCGCGGCTCACCTCATGAACGTGAGCCAGGTGATCGGCACGGCGCTGCTCGCCGAGTACGGGTCCGAGCGGGTCGCGCTCATGATCGCGGGCCTCGAGGTCCCGCACACCCACCTCCACGTCATGCCGCTCAACACCTTGAGCGACCTCGACTTCCACAACGCGGCCAAGGAGCCGCCGGCCGATCTCGCCGACCACGCCCGGCGCATCCGCGCCCGCCTCCGCGCGATGGGCCGGCCCGAGGTCACCCCCGAGCCGGGCGACGCGTGACGCCCGGCGCCGTATCGGAATGCGCGGGCGACCGGTAACGTGACCGGCGTGAAGATTGCCCCGTCGATCCTGTCCGCCGACTTCGCCGCGCTGGCCGACGACATCGCCCGCATCGCGGGCGAGGCCGACCTGCTGCACGTCGACGTGATGGACGGGCACTTCGTGCCCAATCTCACCATCGGCGCGCCGGTCGTCGCGTGCCTGCGCAAGCACACCGACCTGTATCTCGACTGCCACCTGATGGTCACGAACCCCGGCGACCTGCTCGACGCGTTCGCCGACGCCGGGGCCGACGGTTGCACGGTCCACGTCGAGCTGGGAGATCCGCGGCCGCTCTTCGACCGGATGCGCGCGCTCGACCTGCGGGTCGGGCTCACGCTCAACCCGGAGACGCCGCTGCCCGAGGTCGTGCCCTACCTCTCCGACATCGACACGCTGCTCTTCATGAGCGTGCACCCCGGATTCGGCGGCCAGTCGTTCATCGCCGACGTGCTCATGAAGGTGGCCGAGGCCCGGCGGATCATCGACCGCGAGAACCTCGCGGTGGAGATCGAGATCGACGGCGGCATCAACGAGGAGACCGCGCCCCTCGCCGCGGAGGCCGGGGCCGACATCCTGGTCGCCGGCAGCGCGATCTTCCACGCCAAGGATCCGGCGGCCGCCGCCCGCGCCATCCGGCTCGCCGCCGAGTAGCCGTGCCGGCGGGAGCACCGGCGGGCCCGGGGCTGCGGGCCAAGGTCCTCACCGTGTCCGACGGCGTGGTCGCGGGCACGCGCGACGACCGTTCCGGCCCCGCGCTGGTCGCGGCGCTCACCGATGCCGGATTCGACGTCGTCGACCACCGGGTCAGCGCCGACGGGGTCGCCGAGGTCGCGGCCGCGTTACGCGGGCTCACCGCCGGCTTCACCGGGGTCGTCCTCACGAGTGGCGGCACCGGGTTCGGCCCGCGCGACCTCACGCCCGAGGGGACTCGCGCCGTGATCGAACGCGAGGCGCCCGGTCTGGCCGAGGCGATCCGACGCGCTTCCGACGCCGACGGGCGCGGGTTCGGGATGTTGGGCCGCGGGGTCTGCGGGGTCGTCGGCAGGGCGCTCGTGTGCAACCTCCCGGGTTCGAGCAACGGGGCTCGCGAGGGCTTCGACGTGCTGCTCCCCGTGCTGCCCCACGTCCTCGGGCTGCTCGCGGGCGAGCGCCTCCACTGAGCCGTGGGGCCGGCCTCGTGGCCCGCGGGCTCCGGGTGGCCCGCCGGGGGCATGACGGGCGCGCAGTAGCGTTGTCGGTCACCCGGCCCGGCGGGCGGATGCGAGTGGGCCGGGCCGTCCGGGTCCGAGGAGCAGCGTGCAGGACGAAGCGGCGATGCAGCGGGCGGTGACCCTGGGCGAGAGCGCCCGCCGCCGCAGCGCGCCGAATCCCTGGGTCGGCGCCGTCGTCGTCGGCTCCGACGGCACCGTGGTCGGCGAGGGTGCGACGCACGAGCCGGGCGGGGCCCACGCGGAGATCGACGCGCTGGCCGCGGCGGGGGAGCGGAGCCGGGGGGCCACGCTCTACAGCACGCTGGAGCCCTGTTCGCACACCGGCCGCACGCCGCCGTGCGTCGCGGCGATCCTGGCTGCCGGCATCGCCCGCGTCGTCACCGCGGTCGAGGATCCCGATCCGCGGGTCTCGGGCCGGGGCTTCGCGCAGCTCCGTGCCGCGGGGGTGCAGGTCGACGCCGGAGTCGGCGCGGCCGCGGCGGCCCGCTCGCTCGCGCCGTACCTCGTGCACCGGCGGCTCGGCCGGAGCTTCACCGTGCTCAAGACGGCCACCAGCATCGACGGCCGGGTCGCCGCGGCCGACGGCTCGTCGCGGTGGATCACCGGGTCCGAGGCGAGGGCCGACGCCCACGCGCTCCGCGCCGACTCGCAGGCCGTGCTGATCGGCTCGGGCACCGCGCTCGCCGACCGCCCCAGCCTCACCGCGCGCGACGTCGATCCGCCCGCGATGCGCCAGCCGCTCCGCGTGCTGCTCGACGGGCGGGGTCGGGTCCCCGCGACCGGGCCGCTGTTCGACCCCGAGCTCGCGCCCACGCTCGTGCTCACCACCGATCGCGCCGCGAGCGCCACGGTCGATGCCTGGGGCGCGGCCGGCGCGAAGGTCGGGCGGCTCCGCTCGGCAGGGAGCGGCACGGGCGTCGACCTGCTCGCCGCGCTCGAGCTCCTCGCCGGCCTCGGCGTGCTGCAGGCGATGGTCGAAGGCGGGGCGTCGGTGCACGCGGCCCTGGTCGACGCCGGCCTCGCCGACCGCCTCGTGAGCTACGTCGCACCGACGTGGCTCGGCGCCGGCGGGGCGGCGATGTTCGCCACCGCGGGCCCGGCCACGATCGCCGACGCGGCGCGCTGGCGGATGGTCGATGTACGCGCGGTCGGGCCCGACGCCCGGCTCGAGCTCGAGCCGGTGGGCCCGGAAGGTGGTGCCGCGTGACCACGGGGGCCGGGCCGGCGGGCTTCGCGGCCATCGAGGCCGCGATCGCCGCGGTGCGCGCGGGCGAGATCGTCATCGTGGTCGACGACGAGGACCGCCAGAACCAGGGCGACCTCGTGATGGCCGCGCAGCACGCGACCGCGGAGAAGATGGGCTTCTTCGTCCGCCACACGAGCGGCGTCATCTGCATGCCGATGCCGGCCGACCGCCTCGACGCGCTGCAGCTGCCGCCGATGGTGGCCGACAACACCGAGAGCCAGCGCACCGCGTTCACCGTCTCGGTCGACGCGCACCGCGGCATCACCAACGGCATCTCCGCGGCCGACCGGGCGACGACCGTGCGCGCCCTCCTCGACCCCGCGACCACGCCCGCCGACCTCGACCGCCCGGGTCACATCTTCCCGTTGCGCGCCCGCGACGGCGGCGTGCTCAAGCGGGCCGGGCACACCGAGGCCGCGGTCGACCTGGCGCGGCTCGCGG
This sequence comes from Acidimicrobiia bacterium, assembly GCA_017882925.1. Lineage (GTDB taxonomy): Bacteria > Actinomycetota > Acidimicrobiia > IMCC26256 > Chersky-534 > Chersky-534. The sequence continues at coordinate 8,775 of JADGOM010000210.1, forward strand.
GCCTGGCCCCGGCCGGTGTCACCGCCGCGCTGGTCAACGACGACGGCACCGTCGCGCAACGGCCGCGGCTCGAGTTCTTCGCGCTCGAGCACGAGCTGCAGCTGGTCTCGATCGCGGATCTGATCCGCTACCGCAGCCACCACGACCAGCTCGTGCGCTGGGTGAGCGAGGCCCGCATCCCCACCCAGTACGGCGACTTCACGGCCCACGTCTTCGAGAGCGGGCTCGACGGCGTCGAGCACATCGCGTTCGTGCGCGGCGACGTCGCGGGCAAGCACGACGTGCTGGTCCGCGTGCACTCCGAGTGCCTCACCGGCGATGTCTTCGGCTCGCTGCGCTGCGACTGCGGCCCGCAGCTCGACCGGGCGCTCGAGCTGGTCGCCGAGGCGGGGGAGGGCGTCGTCGTCTACCTGCGGGGCCACGAGGGCCGCGGGATCGGGCTGGGCCACAAGCTGCGGGCCTACACCCTGCAGGAGGGCGGCCGCGACACGGTCGAGGCCAACGAGGATCTCGGCCTCCCGGTCGACTCGCGTGAATACGGCATCGGGGCCCAGATGCTCGTCGATCTCGGGATCACCACGATGCGCCTGCTCACCAACAATCCGGCGAAGTACGGCGGCATCGACGGATACGGTCTCCAGATCGTGGAGCGGGTGCCGCTCGCCATCACCCCCAACCCCGAGAACATCGCCTACCTCCGGACCAAGCGTGACAAGCTCGGGCACCTCATCGACCTCGGTGACGACGATCGGGCCGGAGCCCTCCCCGTGCCGCCCGACGATCGCTTCGGCGCCGGCTCGTAACCGATCAAGGAACTGAGATGCTGCGACTGGTCCTGCCGAAGGGCTCGCTCGAGAAGGCGACACGGCAACTGTGCGAGGACGCCGACCTCACCGTGCACCGCGCCTCCGACGTCGACTACCGCGCCTCGATCGACGACCCGCGCGTCGCCGACGTCCGCATCCTCCGGCCGCAGGAGATCCCGAGCTACGTCGCCGACGGGCTCTTCGACATCGGGGTCACCGGCCGCGACTGGATCGAGGAGACCGCGGCCGACGTCGTCACCCTCACCGAGCTGCACTACTCCAAGGCGACGGCCCGCCCGATCCGCATGGTCCTCGCGGTGGCGGCGGATTCGCCGGTGCAGACCGTCGCGGATCTCCCGCACGGCGTGCGGGTCAACACCGAGTTCCCCAACATCGCCGAGCGCTACCTCGCGAAGCACGGCGTGCAGGCCGACATCACCCTCTCCTACGGCGCGACCGAGGCCAAGGTGCCGGAGATCGCCGACGCGGTGATCGAGATCACCGAGACCGGCCGGGCGTTGCGCGCCGCGGGCCTGCGGATCGTCGACGAGGTCCTGGTCTCCTACACCGAGCTCATCGCCAATCCCGCCAGCGCCGCCGACCCCGAGAAGCGCAAGGCGATGGACCAGCTGATGACGCTGCTCGCCGGGGTGCTCGACGCCCGCGGCCGCGTGCTCGTCAAGCTCAACGTCGCCCGCGCCGAGCTCGACGCGGTGGTCGCGCTCCTTCCCGCGCTCAAGGCGCCCACGGTCTCGCAGCTCTCGGGCGACGACTCGTTCGCGGTCGAGACCGTGGTGGCGAAGCGCGAGATCAACATCCTCATCCCGGCGCTGAAGGACGCGGGCGCCACCGGGATCATCGAGCTGCCGATCTCCAAGATCGTGCACTGACCGCGCGCGAGGGCTGATCATGCGGGGGACGGTCGTGGAGTTCGACGAGTTCGTCGGCCTCGGCGTGATCCGGGTCGAGCCGGCGGACGCGGCCGCCGGTTCGGAGCCCGTCGACTACCCGTTCCACTGCACGCGCATCGCCGACGGCTCCCGCACGGTCCCGCTCGGCGCGACGGTCGACTTCGTGGTCGAGGCCCATCCGCGGGGTCGCCTCGAGGGCGCGGCGATCCGCGTCGCGCCCTAGCCCCAGATCCTGAGGTGGCGCACGAGTACCTCGTTGGTACTCCTGCGGCACCTGTGAACTGCGGGTCACCAGCTCCCGCCGCCCCCGCCGCCGCCCCCGCCGCCGGAGAAGCCCCCGCCGCCGAACCCGGACGACCCCGATCCGCCGGGTGTCGACGAGATGGTCCCGGCCGCGCTCGTGGTGAAGCTGTCCATCGCGCTCACGAACAGCAGCGGCTCGAACGGGTGGCTCGACACGTACCAGCCGGGGCCGGTCGGCGGTTGCCCGTCGAGCCCGGTGAAGGCCTTGGCCCAGCGCTCGGTGGCGCCGAACACCACCGCGTACGGCAGGTACTCGGTGAAGAGGTTCTGCTGCTCCGCGAACTGCGCCCGGTTCTTCTCCGACTCGTCGATGAAGCGCTTGAAGCCCAGCGTGCGGATCAGCGCGGCGGTGCCCTGGGGCGTGCGGCTCGGCGCGGTGCGGGCCGCGAACAGGAGGAGGACCGCGCCGATCACGAGCGGGACCCCGAGGAGGGCCAGGTGGGTCCAGATCGCGAGGACGACGGTGATGCCGACCGCAAGGACGAGCAGGCCGGATCCGAGCCAGCCGGCGGCAGCCCGGGTCCGGTCGGGCCGCTTCGAGTACCAGCCCTGCCGGACCAGCTCGTCGTAGAGCTGGCTCTCGACCTTCTGCAGCTTCGTGGCGAACGTGTTCTTCAGCTCCGACAGCTTCACCTCGGTGCGGCCGGCGAACAGGCTGTCGAGCAAGGTGCGCTCGTACTTGACGAGATCCTCCTTCTTGTCGAGCTCGGTGAGGGTCCAGTCGGTGTGGCCGAACAGGCCGTGCTTCGGGATCTCGGTGATGGTGAGGAAGCCGCGTGACGCGAGGTCGACGATGGTGGCGGTCACGTCGAGCGCGTTGGCCCGCTCGTCGATGAGCGCGCCCATGAGCCCGGGGCGCATGCCGTCGGGCGGCACGAACTCCACCGGGATCGGGTCCTTCCCGAAGAACGGCACCCGTTCGTCGCCCGCGCCCGCGTTGCCGAACGCCGCATCCACCGCCGAGCCCTGGTACCGCCGGTCGCGGCCGGTGCGGTAGATGAGCGTGCCGAGGCCACCGACGAGCAGCACGAGCAGCACGCCGCCGACGCCCACCGTGACCGGCGTGCGCTGGAACGCCCGGTCGAAGCTCCACCGCTCCTCGAGGATCGGCTTCGGTGTGGGCACCGCGCCGGGCGGGAACCCGACCACCACGCTGAGGCCGGTGCCCGGGTACAGGTCGTTCTGCGCGAACTGCGCGGTCGACCCTGAGGCCGAGCTCTGCGCGCACGCGGCCTTGCTCCCGGTGGCGCCCGCGTAGCACGCCACCTTGGTGATGGGGACGGGCGTCGTGACGGTGACGGTCGCGTGCGAGATCCCGACCTCCCACTGGTCGCCGATGGCGTTCCAGTAGAGCTCGTCGAGCCCCGACGACTTCGGGTGGTTGAGGGTCCCGGCGAGCGTGTAGCCGATGTCGTAGGTGTGGACGCCGGTGACGAGGGTGTTGGGATCGCCGATCCGGATCCGGTGCAGCCCACCGGACTCCGACGACTCGCTCACGTCGGTCGGGGTTCCCGCGCTCGCCGTGACGTGCACGTCGGAGATCGGGTACCGGCGGTCGTAGCGGTTGTCGTAGTGGAGCGTGGTCTTGATCTCGCGGTCGATGCCGTGGTGCTGCGCGGTGCCGAAGTCGTAGACGATCTGCTCGTGCACCTTCAGCTTCCCGTCGGGCTGCACGGCGAGGTCGACGTGGTAGTCCCGGATGTGCTCGCCGTCGAAGGTGACCGCGGTCTGCGCGCCCGCCGGGCGCGCCTCGACCGCGCCGGCCCACGCGCCGGCCAGGCCGACGAGCGCGAGCAGGGTCACGGCCAGCGCCGCGCCGAACCGGCCCCGGCGCGCGGTCAGGACCATCTCCGGCGGAGGCTCACGAGCGGGATCGACGGCGACGGCATCGCCGCAACGTACCGCCGCCGGCCGGGGCCGCGGGCGGAGCGACGACAGCCGGATCGGGTCGTGTGGGTCAGCCCGGGCCGGGGCCCCCGGGGTCGGTGCCGCTCTCCTCGAGCGCGGCCTTCACCCGGACGATCCCGAGCCGGACCTGCGACAGCGCCTCGGCCAGGGTCGGGGCGTTGGGACCGAAGCGGTCGCCGAGCGACTCGACGACCCCGCCGAAGGCGTCGGCCGCCGTCCGGGCCTCCTCGACCCGGCGCAGCCGCTCCGAGACCGGCAGCTCCGCCGCCTGGGCCGCGATCGAGAGCTGGAGCATGGCCAGCTCGTAGAGGCCCACCGCGTGGTTGGCGATGACCTCGATCGCCGGGGTGGCGGCCAGCTGGGCCTGGAACTCCCGGAGCTCCGCGAGCGACTCCTCGTCGAGCTCGATCTCCTGGTCCTCGGGGCCGGGAGCGGCGTTCTCGCCGCCGAGGTAGGCCGCCTGGGGAGGCCCGCTCGGACCACCGCTCGGGCCACCGCCCGGGGGGCCACCCGGCGCCGGTCGGGCCGGCTCCGACTCGGGGCCGGTGTTGGGTGTCCACAAACCACTCACGCTGGTATCCTTCCTGCTCGGCGCCGATCCGATCGGCGCCGCACACACATTCGAGACGTGGGAAGTGGGCCCCGGTCTTCCGGTGCCCCGCCCGGCCAGCCTGCAGTCTGCACCCTGAGACCGCAGCCCTGCGCCCCGGGTCCGTGCATCGCCCGGCCGTCCACGCGGCCGGTTCGACGGCGGACGCTTCCCGTGTCCGCCGTCGGCGCGTCTGCGCCGCGGGCAGACGAAAGGCGAAACCAGATAGCCACGACCGAAGCCAGGATCAACGACCGCATCCGTGCCCGTGAAGTGCTCCTCGTCGCGTCCGACGGTGAGCAGCTCGGGGTGAAGCCGCTGCCGGAGGCACTGGCCATCGCCCGGGCGGACGAGCTGGATCTGGTCGAAGTCGCCCCCAACGCCAACCCTCCCGTGTGCCGGATCATGAACTACGGCCGGTACAAGTACGAGCAGGAGCAGCGGCGCAAGGAATCCCGGCGCAAGACCACGAACGTGGTCGTCAAGGAGATGAAGTTCCGTCCGAAGATCGACGGCCACGACTACACCACCAAGATGAAGCACGTCGAGCGCTTCCTGATGGAGGGCTCCAAGGTCAAGCTCACGATCATGTTCCGAGGGCGCGAGATGGCCCACCCCGAGCTGGGACTGCGGATCCTCCAGCGGGTCGCCGAAGAGGTCGCCGACTTCGCGGTCGTCGAGCAGTCGCCCAAGCAGGACGGCCGCAACATGACCATGATCCTGAACGCAGCCAAGAAGCCCGAGACGAAGACCAAGGCGAAGGCCAAGGTGAAGACCTTGCCGGAAACCGCGCCGAGCACCGGACCCGCGTCCGGCGTTCCGGTCGCCGAAGAGACCACAGGAGCCCCGTAATGCCCAAGATGAAGTCGAACCGCAGCGCCAAGAAGCGGTTCAAGACCACGGGGACCGGCAAGTTCATGAAGCGCCAGGCGTTCCGGCACCACAAGCTCGAGCACAAGCCCAGCACCCGCACGCGTCGCCTCAAGGGCGAGGCCGAGATCACGGGCAAGTTCCGCAAGCAGGTTTCGCACCTGTTGGGGCTCTCGTAACCAGCAGTCCCACCGCCGCCGCGACCGTCGGGTCGCGCGGCTCTCTGCCTGCGCCGCGCGCAGGCACCGCAGCGCAGGAGGAACCGCAATGGCAAGGGTCAAACGCTCCGTCAACGCACGCAAGCACCACCGGTCGATCCTCGAGCAGGCCGAGGGGTACTCCGGCGCGAAGAGCCGGCACTACCGCAAGGCCAACGAGCAGGTCATGCGGTCGGCGCAGTACGCCTACCGCGACCGCCGCGTGCGCAAGGGCGAGTTCCGTCGGCTGTGGATCGTGCGCATCAACGCCGCGTGCCGCCTGCACGACATGTCGTACTCGCGGTTCATGGCGGGGCTGAAGGCGGCGGAGATCGACGTCGACCGGAAGGTCCTCGCCGACCTCGCGGTGCGCGACGACGCGGCGTTCGCCGCCCTCGTCACCGCGGCCCGCGCGGCCCTCGAGGCGGCCTGACCGCCGACGCGGCCGGAGCTCCGCCCGCCGGGCCGCTGGCCGCCGGCACGCCGGAGGTCAAGCGTCTCCGCGAGCTGATTCGCGAGCCCCGCGCCCGCATCGACCAGCAGGCCTTCGTCCTCGAGGGGCCGAAGGTGATCGGCTCCGCGCTCGACCGGGGGACCGCGCTGCAGGTGCTCTACTTCGCGCCGGTCGCCTCCGGCCGTCATCCCGAGCTGCTCGAGCGGGCCCGGGCCGCCGGGATCCCGGTCCGCCCGCTGGCCCCGGGCGTCCTCGAGCGCGTCGCCGACACCAAGACGCCGCAATCCGTGCTGGCCGTCGCGCCCCTGGTCACCGTGCCGCTCGACTCCCTCGACGCCGAGGGCCTCGTGCTCGTGGCCGTCGACCTCAACGACCCGGGCAACGCCGGCACCCTGCTGCGGGCGGCCGAGGCCGCAGGTGCGGCGGGAGTGGTCGTGTGCGGCGACTCGGTCGACGTCCACCAGCCCAAGGTCGTGCGGGCGTCGGCCGGGTCGATCGTCGGGGTGCCGATCGTCCGCGACCGTCGCGACGCCGTCACCGTGATCCGGTCGCTCACCGCACGCGGCCGGGTCGTCCTGGCCGCCGTCGGATCCGGGGGCGCGGCCCCCGAAGCCGTCGACCTCACCGGGCGGGTCGCGATCGTCCTGGGCGGCGAGGCCCGCGGGCTGGCGCCCGAGGTGGTCGCGGCGTGCTCGGCCGGGATCACGTTGCCGATGGTGGACCCGGTCGAGTCGCTCAACGTCGCCATCGCGGGCGCGGTCCTCGCCTTCGAGGCCGCCCGCCAGGAGCGGGCCGCGGCCGCGAAACCTCCCCGGGGCCGGTCGTGACGCGCGCGAGGATGACCGCGTGAACGCCAGCGTTGCCACGGAGCGGCTCGATCGCGCCCTCGCGTCCGCGCGTGACGCGCTCGCGTCGGCCGCCACGCTGGCCGACGTCGCCGCCGCCGAACGCGAGTACGGCGGCAAGCGCTCGGTCGTCGCCGAGGTCCGCGAAGCGATCAAGGGCCTCGATCCGGCCGACCGCCCCGTGGTCGGCCAGGCCCTCCGGGAGTTCGCCGACTCGCTCGCGTCGGCCGTCGCCGATCGCCGCGACGCGCTGTCGGCCGCGGAGGCCGAGAGCCGCTACGCCCTCGAGCGTCTCGACCTCACGCTCGGCGGCCACGCCCGTCCCCGCGGCCACCTGCACCTCGTCACCCAGGTGCAGCGCGAGCTCGAGGATGTCTTCGTGGCCCTGGGCTACCAGGTCGCCGAAGGCCCCGAGGTCGAAGACGACTGGCACAACTTCGAGGCCCTCAACTTCCCGCCCGGCCACCCGGCCCGCGCGATGCAGGACACGCTCTACGTCGACCTCGGCCGGCCCGAGCAGGTGCTGATGCGCACCCACACCTCGCCGGTGCAGATCCGGTCGATGGAGACGCGCGAGCTGCCGATCTTCGTCGTCGCCCCCGGTCGCACCTATCGCAACGAGACGCTCGACGCCCGCCACTCGCCGGTCTTCCACCAGATCGAGGGGCTCGCGGTCGACCGCGGCATCACCTTCGGCGACCTCGCCGGCACGCTCGAGGCGTTCACGAGCGACTACTTCGGCGAGGCGGTCACCGCGCGGCTGCTGCCCTCGTACTTCCCGTTCACCGAGCCGTCGGCCGAGTTCGCGGTGTCGTGCGTGTTCTGCCACGGTGCGGGCTGCCGGGTCTGCTCCAACACGGGCTGGATCGAGCTGGGCGGCTGCGGGATGGTCGACCCCAACGTGCTCACGGCCGCGGGCCTCGACCCGGAGGAGGTCTCCGGCTTCGCGTTCGGCTTCGGGCTCGAGCGGATGGCGATGATCCGCTACGGCGTGGAGCCGATCAAGACGTTCTTCGACAACGACGTCCGCTTCCTCGAGCAGTACTGATGACCGCTCACGGGAAGGTGCCGGCATGAGGGCTCCGCTCTCCTGGATCCGCGACTTCACCCCGCTCGACGCGCCCGTCGCGGAGATCGCCGACGCGCTGTCCGACCTCGGCCTCGAGGTCGAGGCGGTCGAGCAGCCCGGACGCGAGATCACGGGTGTGCTCGCGGCGAGGATCCTCGCGGTCCTGCCGCATCCCGACGCCGACAAGCTGCAGCTCGCCGACGTCGACTTCGGCACGGGCGAGACGCGTGTCGTGTGCGGCGCGCCCAACATCACCACGGGCATGGTCGTGCCGTTCGCGCCGTCGGGCGCCACGCTGCCGGGCGGGTTCACGCTCGAGCGGCGCAAGATCCGGGGCGAGGTCTCCGACGGCATGCTCTGCTCGGCCAAGGAGCTCGGCCTGGGCGACGACCACGCCGGGATCCTCGAGCTCGACGCGGCCACCCCGCTCGGGGCCGACGTCCGCGGCGTGCTCGGCCTCGACGACGTGGTCTTCGACCTCTCGATCACCCCCAACCGGCCCGACGCGATGGGCATCGTCGGCATCGCCCGCGACCTCGCGGCCCACTTCGGCCTGCCCTTCGCGGTGCCCGAGCCTCCGGCCGCCGGGGCCGCCGGCGATACCGCGGCCCGGGTCACGGTGGAGATCGACGACCCCGTCCGCTGCCCGCGCTTCGTGGGCCGCGTCGTGCGGGTCGCGATCGGGCCGTCGCCCGCGTGGCTCGCGCTGCGGCTCACGCTCGCCGGCATGCGGCCGATCAACAACGTCGTCGACGTCACCAACTACGTCATGCTCGAGCGCAACCGGCCGCTGCACGCGTTCGACCTGGCCCGGCTCGCGGGCCCAGGGATCGTGGTGCGCACCGGCGCCGAGGGCGAGACGATGGTCACGCTCGACGGGGTGGAGCGGAAGGTGGGCCCCGAAGACCTGCTCATCTGCGACGCGCAGCGGGTGCCGCAGGCCATCGCCGGCATCATGGGGGGTGGCGACTCCGAGGTCTCCGACGTGACCACCGAGATCCTGCTCGAGTCCGCCTACTTCCAGCCGATGACGATCTCGCGCTCGAGCAAGCGGCTCGGGCTGCGGTCCGAGGCCAGCGCGCGGTTCGAGCGCGGCGTCGACCCCAACGGCTGCGCCACCGGCGCCGACCGCGCGGTCGAGCTGCTCACGCAGATCGCGGGTGGCGTCGCGACCCCCGGATCGGTCGACGTCTACCCCGCGCCGGTCGAGCGGCTGCGGATCACGCTGCGCACCGCCCGCGTCAACGCGTTGCTCGGCACCGCGCTCACGTCGGCCGAGGTCCTCGGCGCGATCGAGCCCCTCGGCATCGACGTCGAAGGTGCGGGTGACGTGGTCGTCGCCGTCGCCCCCACGGACCGCCCCGACCTCGAACGCGAGATCGACCTCATCGAGGAGGTCGCCCGCCGGATCGGCCTCAACACGATCCTGAAGACGATCCCGTCGACCACGGCCCAGGGCGGCGGCCTCACCCGCCGCCAGCGCGACCG
>JADGOM010000031.1 GCA_017882925.1 Acidimicrobiia bacterium
ACCGAGGAGCAGCGTCTGCGCTACCTCCCGCGGATCGTGCGCAACGAAGAGGTCTGGTGCCAGCTGTTCAGCGAGCCCGGGTCCGGCTCGGACCTGGCGTCGCTCGCGTGCCGGGCCGAACGCGACGACAACGGCGACTGGATCCTCACCGGGCAGAAGGTGTGGACCACGTGGGCCCACCTCGCCGACTACGGCGTCGTGCTCGCGCGCACCGATCCCGGCGCCCCGAAGCGCAAGGGCATCACCTACTTCCTCGTCGACATGCACCAACCGGGGATCGAGGTCCGGCCCCTGCGCCACATCGGCGGCGAAGCCGACTTCAACGAGGTCTTCCTCGACCACGCCCGCGTCCCCGCCGACCAACGCGTCGGCGAGATCGGCGGCGGGTGGGCGGTGGCCAACGCCACGCTGTCCGGCGAACGGCAGATGGTCTCGGGTTCGGGCAGCGGCGGCGTCGACCGCATCGGGGGCTCGGGCGCCGGCCGGCTCCTCCGGCACGCGCCGCAGGATCCCGTCGCCCGCCAGGAGCTCATGCGCGTGTACTCCGAGGAGCGCATCCGGGGCTGGACCAACCAGCGGGTACGCGCGGCGCTGAAGGCGGGCCGGCCGCCCGGCCCCGAGAGCTCGATCGGCAAGGTGCACGGCGGCGAGCTGAACCAGCGCATCCAGCTCCTGGCCGTCGATCTGCTCGGCATGGACGCGGTCGCCTGGGAAGCCGCGCCCGACGCGACGTACGCCGCCTCGCTGCCGTACGAGGTGTCGGGGATGCTGCGCAGCCGGGGCAACACGATCGAGGGCGGCACCACCGAGGTGAACAAGAACATCGTCGGCGAACGCGTGTTGGGGCTGCCACGCGAGCCCGACCCCTACGCCGGCGCCCCGTGGACCGACGTGCCCCGGTCGTGACCTACGAGACCCTTCTCGTCGAGCGGGACGGACCGGTGGGCTGGATCACCTTCAACCGGCCCGACGTGGGGAACGCGATGAACGCGACGATGTTCGGCGAGCTCGAACAGGCCTGGCGCGAGCTCGACGCCGACCCCAAGGTCCGGGTGATCGTGAACACCGGCGCGGGATCGGCCTTCCAGACCGGGCTCGACGTGGTGCAGCTGGCGCGGGACAAGGACGCGCTGCGCGAGCAGTCCCGCCGCACCCGCGACGCGGAGCTGCGGCTGACCGCCTGGCAGAACGAGGTCTGGAAGCCGGTCATCGCGGCTGTCAACGGCGTGTGCGCCGGTGGGGGCCTCCACTTCGTGGCCGACGCCGACATCGTCATCGCCGCCACCACCGCGACGTTTCTCGACCCGCACGTCTCGATCGGCCAGGTCAGCGCGTACGAGACGATCGCGCTGGCGCGGAAGTCGCCGATGGAGGCCGTGCTGCGCATGGCGCTCGTCGGCCGGTACGAGCGCGTCACCGCCGAGCGCGCGTTGCAGCTCGGCATCCTGAGCCAGGTTGTGGCCCCCGAGCTCCTGCATGACGCGGCCCAGCAGCTCGCGGAGATGGTCGCCCGGAACTCGCCTGCGGCGATGCGGGCGTCGAAGCAGGCGTTGTGGGGCGCGCTCGAGCTCGGGCTCAGCGACGCGTGCCGGGCCGGGGGGCAGCTGCTCGTCGGCATGTTCGGCCACCCCGACCAAGCGGAAGGGCCGCTCGCGTTCGCGGAGAAGCGCGTCCCCCAGTGGCAGGAGATCTAGGTGCGCTATTCAACCTTCGAATGCCTCGAGGTCCACGTCGACGGACCCGTCGGCTGGCTGATCAACAACCGGCCCGATCAGCTCAACGCGATGTCGTCCCTCATGCGCGACGAGTTCGCGGTGGCGTGGACGGAGCTCGACGCGGATCCCGACGTGCGGGTCATCGTGCACACCGGCAACGGGCGTGCGTTCCAGACCGGTGTCGACGTGGCCGAGATCGCCAGCGACGGCGTCGGGATGGCGCGGTACCACCAGTCGGTCGTCGACTTCGACTTCCACTTCACCGCGTGGCACCAACACGTCTGGAAGCCGGTGATCACCGCGGTCAACGGCATCTGCTGCGGCGGCGGGCTGCACTGGATCGCCGACGCCGACATCGTCATCGCCGCGTCCGACGCCCAGTTCTTCGACCCTCACGTGTCCATCGGGCAGGTCGTGGCGATCGAGGCCATCGGGCTCATCCGGCGCATGCCCTTCGAGGCCGTCATGCGCATGGCCCTCACCGGCCGGTTCGAACGCATGTCGGCGGCGCGCGCGCTCGACCTCGGGATGATCAGCCAGATCGTCGACCCGCCCGACCAGCTGCGGGCCGAGGCCCAGAAGCTGGGCGAAGTCATCGCCCGCAACTCGCCGGCCGCGATGGCCGCGAGCAAGCGGGCGCTGTGGGGCGCGCTCGAGCTCGGGCTCACCGACGCGTGCCGAGCCGGCGGCCAGGAGCTCGCCGGACTCTGGGGCCACCCGGACCAGGAAGAAGGCCCCAGGGCCTTCGCGGAGAAGCGCGCGGCCGAGTGGACGGTCGATTGACCGGTTCCGGCCTCGGCGACCTGCTGGCCGGGGTCGGCCGGCCCGACGACCCCGTCGTCCACGTCGGGCTCGACGCCTCGGTCACCCGGGCCGAGCTCGAGGCCACCGCCGACCGGCTCGCGCGCGACCTGCTTGCTGCGGGGGTGCGGCCCGGCCAGGCCGTGGCGGTGTCGTTGCCCAACGGCAGCGACGCGGTGGCGGCGCTCTTCGGCGTCTGGCGGGCGGGCGGGGTGCACGTCCCGCTCAACCCCCGCCTCACCCCCACGGAGCAGGCCCACGTGCTCGACGCCGTGCACCCCGCGGCGATCGTCACCGAGGGCATGCACGTGGAGGCGCTCGCCGACGCGGCCCCGCACGACCTCGACGTCGCGCTGATCAGCATGACGTCGGGCACCACGGGGCGGCCGAGGCCGGTGCTGCTCCGGCATCAGGGCGTGATCGACCTGCTCGACGGGGTGATCGGCACGCTGCGCGGGGGCCGCGCGAACGACCCGGCGCGTGCGCCGATGCCCAACCTCGTGCCGGTCTCGCTCTCGCTGTGGGCCGGGATCTACCAGGTGCTGTTCGCGTTCAGGGTCGGGGCCCCGGTCGTGATCATGCCGAGGTTCGAGACCCGGGCCTTCGCCGGGATCGTCCGCGCGTTCGGCATCCGCTCCACCGTGCTCCCGCCGCCCGCCATGGTCATGCTCTGCGACGACGCGTCGATCACCGACCTCGCGCCACTGCGCTACGTGCGCTCCATCAGCTCGCCCCTGTCGCCGCTCCAAGCCCGGCGCTTCCGTGACCGGTTCGGGATCGCGGTGCTCAACGGCTGGGGCCAGACCGAGATCGGGGGCGAGATCGTCGGCTGGAGCGCGGCCGACTCGCGGGAGTTCGGCGACGCGAAGCTCGGCTCGGTCGGCCGCCCGCACCCGGGCGTCGTCGTCCGCGCGGTCGACGGGCACGGCGCCGACGTCGATGAGCCGGAATCCGGCGAGCTCTGGGTGACGACCCCCGCGCTCAGCGCCGGCTACGCCGACGGCGCCGATCTCTCCGACCGCCTCAGTCCTGACGGATGGTTCCGCACCGGCGACATCGGCCGCGTCGACGCCGACGGCTTCGTGTGGATCGAGGGGCGCGTGAGCGACATGATCAATCGCGGCGGGCTGAAGGTCTTCCCCGCCGAGGTGGCCGAGGTCCTCCGGCTGTCACCCGCGGTCGTCGACGCCGCGGTGGTCGGCGCCCCCGACGACCGGCTCGGCGAGGTGCCGTGGGCGTTCGTCGTCCCGACCGACCGCGCCGCGCCACCCGAAGACTCCGCGCTCGACGCGCTGTGCCGCGCGCACCTCGCGCCGTACAAGGTGCCGGTCCGCTACGTGGCCGTGGCCGAGCTTCCCCGCAACGAGATCGGCAAGGTGCTCACGCGGGAGCTCCTCGAGCAGGTCACGGACCCTGGGGAGCCGTGACGCCCGCGAGCACCCGGCGGAACGCACGCATCTCGTCGACGAAGAGGTCGGGCTGCTCCCACGCGGCGAAGTGGCCGCCGCGAGGCGGCTCGTTCCAGTAGACGAGGGTCGGGAAGCGGCGCTCGGCCCACCGCCGCGACGTGCGGATGTGCTCAGCAGGGAAGAGGGAGCACCCGACGGGCACGGTGACGTCGGGCAGCGAGAAGCCCTGCGCGGTCTCCCAGTAGATGCGGCCGGCCGACGCGCCCGTGGCGGTGAGCCAGTAGAGCATCACGTTGTCGAGGATCTGATCGCGGTCGAGCACCGGATCGAGATCGTGATCGTGGTCGGCCCAGTTCCAGATCTTCTCGACGATCCACGCGGCTTGCATCACCGGGGAGTCGACCAGGCCGTAGCCGAGGGTCTGCGGGCGCGATCCCTGGAGCTTGGCGTAGCCGGAGTCGTGGACGTCGTACTCGGCCCGACGGTCGATGACAGCCTGCTCGGACGCGGTCGGCGAGTCCCCCGGATCGGGCGGCGCGAGCGGCATGTTGAGGTGCACGCCGATGAGATGCTCGGCGTCGAGCGCGGCGAGCGTGTGGGTGGTCATGGCCCCCCAGTCGCCGCCCTGCGCGATGTAGCGGTCGTACCCGAGGCGGTCCATCAGCGTCGCCCACGCCCGGGCGATGCGCCCGAGGTTCCACCCGGCCGCGGTCGGTCGGTCGCTGAACCCGTAGCCCGGCAGCGACGGGCACACGACGTGGAACGCGTCGGCCGCGTCGCCCCCGTAGGCGGTGGGGTCGGTGAGCGGCCCGATGACCGACTGGAACTCCACCACCGAGCCGGGCCAACCGTGGCTGAGTAGCAATGGCGTCGCGTCGGCGTGCGGCGACCGCACGTGGAAGAAGTGGATGCCGAGCCCGTCGATCGTCGTGCGGAACTGCGGGTACCGGTTGAGCCGGGCCTCGCGGTCACGCCAGTCGTAGCCATCGGCCCAGTGGTCGCAGAGCTCCCGCATGTAGCCGAGGGGCACGCCCTGGAACCACGGGTCCGCCGCCACCGGATCGGGCGCGGCGCGGTCGACGGTCTCGGCGTCGACCCACCGCGTGCGCCGAAGCCGAACGGTGAGGTCGTCGAGCTGCGCCGGCGCGATGTCGATGCGGAACGGGACGACGGCGTCGCCGCCCGACGCGTCGTTCACGACGCGGGCGTGTACATCGCGAGGATGGCCTCGTAGTCGCGCGGGGGCTCGACCTGCGCCGGGTCGTACCCGGGCTGGAAGACCCACTCCAGCGTGTCGCCGTAGACGCGCGCCATGTCCACCTGCGCGGCGTGCTCGCGCTCGACCGACGCCTCGACCTCGGCCGGCGTCATCCCCGCGCGGTTCACCTCGTGCATGTAGGCGGCGGCCTGCTCCGCGTGCCCGTGCGAGTGCGGCCGGTTGAACTCGGCGCCCGCCTTGCGCAGCTCGAACGCGCGGTCGGGGCCGTAGAGCCGCTCGAGCACGCGGTGGACCACCGCGCGGTGCTCGAACTCCTCGGCCAGGTGCCACATCCACAGCCGCATCGGCGCGGAGCCGTGGTCGCCGCACACCTCCGCGATGCCGCCGTCGATCCACGCCTCCGCCATCGCGCAGCCGGTCGACTCGAACCCCTCGGAGTAGGCGAGGTTCCAGTCGAGCGGCTTGGTGGCGAGGAACTCCTGCAGGTCGGCCTCGAACGTGGCCTCGAACTCGAAGATGCGCGGGTAGCCGTTGTCCCGCAGCCAGAGCAGGTACTCGTTGTGCAGCTTGAGGTGCTGCCCCTCCTGCTTGTTGAAGGTCTCGATGTCGGCGATCAGCTCCGCGTCGGCCACCGGGTCGAGCAGCTTCTTGGCCTGGCGCATCACCCGGATGAGGAACCGCTCGATCGCGGCCGGGATGATCCCGCCGGCGTTGATGATCACGACGGCCTCGGCGTTGTCACCCCACTGCGGGCTCGACGTGCTCAGGTCGAACGTCGGATAGCGGACCAACATCGGCAACCCCCCGGTGGCTGCCGGGAGTGTTCCACGGTCGCCCGAAGCTGTCACTCGCCGTCGTGTGGGTCCCGGGTCGGACCGCGCCGTGGGCGAGGGGGGACTTGAACCCCCACGAGGTTGCCCTCACTGGCACCTGAAGCCAGCGCGTCTGCCATTCCGCCACTCGCCCGAGTGGAGGGGTCAGGCTACCAGCGCGCCACGGCGCGGCGTCCGGAGAAGTCGCCGGTTCAGGAATCCTCCGGCGGCGGGGGCGCCTTGCGCTTGATGACGACCTTGCTGAGCTCGGGATGGTCGAAGTCGAGCGCCACCTTCACCGGGCCGTCGGGCCGGGTCGGCGCTTCGGTGACGATCGCCGGATCCTCGCGTTCGGGCCGTCCCTCCAGTGCGTTCTGGAGCCCGAGCAGACCAGCGCCGATCATCGCCCCGGCCGTGGTGCGCTTCAGCCGGTCGACCGTGCCCTCCCACGGGACGTCCTCGCCATCGACCCGCGGATCGATCTCGTCGAAGTCGTCGTCGGCAGCCGGGTCCGCAGCCTCCGGGTGGTCCTGGTCGGGATCGTCCACCCGGCAACGGTACGCCGATCGGGCTCAGACCCGGACGCGGTCCACCACGGTCTGCGGCAACGTCGGCCGCTGCGGGCTGCCGGTGCCCCCGCCCTCCGAGCCGTCTTCACGCGGTCCCGGCGAGAAGCCCTTCACGAACCGGCTGCGGTCGGCCCACATGAGCAGCGACGGCAGCACGAGCAGCGCGATGAGCATCGCCAGCAGCGCGTTGAGCGAGACGATGATCCCGAAGTCCGACAGGAGCGGGAACGACGACAGGGCGAGCACGCCGAAGCCGCCGACGAGCGTGAGGCCGGAGGCGACGAACGCGCGGCCGATGCGCACCGCGCCGACCTCCACCGCGTCCTCGGGGCTGCGGCCGCTCTCCCGCTCCTCGACGTAGCGGCTCATGATCAGGACCGAGAACTCGGTGCACACCGCGATGACGAGCGGGCCCGACACCGCGGTGAGCGGGCTGAGCTCGAAGCCGAGGGCGTAGACGGCGAGCGACGACGCGCCCACCGAGACCACGACCGGGATGAGCGGGAGCACCGCCTTCCAGAGGCTCCGAAACGCGAGGAGCAGGAGCAGGAACACGACGCCGAGCGCGAAGTAGATCATCTCGAGCCGGTTGGCGTCGAGCGCCTTCACCAGCTCCACGCCGACGACCGCGAGGCCGGACGGCGTGGCGCGCACGCCGGCGGGCGCGGCGAGCGGCCCGGACGCGATGTCGCGCTGCATCGACTCGATGAGCGCCTGGCGCTCGCCGAGCGAGACCTCGCGGATCGGGAAGATGATGTTCGCCTTCGTGCCCCCGTCGGCGATGAAGCCGATGCGGAAGTCGCGCGGCGTCACGCTGAGGATCGTGTTCATCTGGGCCTGGTCGGGGATGCCCGTGGTCACGCTGGTGATGATCGCGGGGAGGCTCAGCGGGTGGATCAGGGTCTTGGCGTGCTTCGCCACCTCGCCCTCGCCGAAGCGCTGCATCCACTGCGCCACCGCCGTGCTCTTCACGTCGGTGGCCTCGACCATCACGCCGAGCTCGCTCGAGAACCCGGCCCCGGCCCGCAGCTCCTTCAGCTGCGCGACGGTCTGGCTGTCCTGCGAGATCCACTTCTCCGGGTCGGTCTGGATCGTGAACTTGTTCTCCACCGCGAAGCCGGCCACGGTCACGAGCAGGGCCACGATCATGATCGGCGCCAGCACGCGCCGGGCGGCCAGCACGACGCGCCGGACGCCCCGCTCGAGGCCGCCACTCGCGTGCGTCGTCGCGGGCGTCGGCTTGCGCTTCTCCCGGAGGATCAGCACGGCCGGCGGCACCAGCATCACGATCACGAAGAGCATGAAGACGCCGATGTCGAGCATGATCCCGAAGTCGCGGATCATGGGGACGCGCGACACCTGCAGCGCGATGAAGCCGAGGATCGCCGCGAGCATCGCCACGGTGAGCGGCCAGCCGAGGCCGCAGTACGTGCGCACGAGCGCCGCCGGGCCGTCGCCGTCGCGGTGCACCTCCTCCTCGAAGCGCGCCTGGATCTGGATCGAGAAGTCGACCGCGAGCCCGATGAGGATCGGGAAGCCCGAGATCGTGACCAGGGTCAGCTGGATGCCCAGCATCCCCATGAGGCCGAAGGTCGCGAGCGCGCCGAGGACGACCACGCCGAGCGACAACATCCGCCAGCGCACCCGGAAGAGGAAGAAGAGGACGAACGCCATCACCAGCACGGCCAGGCCGCCGAGCTTGAGCATGCCGCCCTGGAGGTAGTCGTTGATGCTCTGGAGCAGCACCGGTGGCCCGGTGGTGACGGTCGGGTGCCCGGCGATCGGGTGCTCGGCGACGATCCGCTTCACCGCGTCGGCGGCCGCGCCCATGTCCGCGATCGGCAGGTTGGGCTTGAGCCGCACGATCATGAGCGCGTGCTGCTCGTTGGGGAACGTGTCGGAGAGACCGCCCCGAATCTTGCCCGCGGGATCGCGCAGCAGGAACTGCACGAAGCCCTCGTCCTTGAGCGACGCCGGGTTCGTCAGCTGGTCGAACGGGATCCCGGTCTGGATCTGGCGCTCGACCTCCGACTGGAACGTCGCCGCGATCCGGTCCTTGTGCGCGGGGTCCGCGGCTACCGCCTGCGGGAACAGGGTCGTGCCCTTCCCCACCTGGCGCTGCACGTAGCGCAGCGTGTTGTACGGACCGATGACCGAGTAGAACTTCCCGCTCCGCTTCAGCGCGGCCTCGAGCTTGCGCACCTGCTCGAGCTTCGCGGGCGACGTGAGGTCGTTCACCGAGCCACTGAACATGACGAGCATGGGCTCGCCGCCGAACGCCTTCTGGTACTGGACGTTGTCCAACGCGACCTGCGAGTTCGCGCCGATGAGCGCGTCCTGGCTGGTGTCGAAGCCGATGTTCAGCGCACCGAGCGCGAACACCACCACGACCGCGATCACTCCGGCCAGGACCCCGCGGGCATGGCGCCCCACGAATCCCCCCAACCGGGTCCAGAATGACATCCGAGTGGCTCCCTTTCTCTGCACCAACGATGTTCAGGATCGACGCCCACCGAGCCGACCTGTAGCGCGCGTATCACCGCGAGTCGGACACCCAGCCGCGATCCCCGGACGGCCCGCCGATACACTCCCGGCCGTGGGACTCCAGGGCTTTGAGCGTCGGCTCGAGCGGCTGGTCGAGGGCGCGTTCTCCAAGGCGTTCCGCAGCGGCCTGCAGCCCATCGAGATCGGCCGGAAGATGGTGCGGGAGCTGGATTCCCGCCGCACGATCGGCCTGCGCGGGACGGTCGCGCCCAACCACATCGAGGTGTCCCTCTCCCCCGACGATTTCGAGGGGTTCTCGGCCTTCGCCGACGTCCTCGCCCGCGAGCTCGCCGACCTGGCCCGGGAGCACGCCCGGGAGGAGGGCTACCACTTCATCGGCCCGGTCACGGTGGAGCTCTTCGTCGACGACGAGCGCCGCAAGGGCGACTGCGCCATCCGGGCGACGATCCGTGAGGGTGCCGGCGGCCGCGCGGGCGCCCTGGTCCTCAGCGACGGGCGGCGGGTCGTGCTCACCGACGCGGCCGCCACGATCGGGCGCCTCCCCACCTGTACGGTCGCCCTGGGCGACTCCCAGGCCTCGCGCGTGCACGCGGAGGTGCGGCCCGACACCGACGGCTACGTGCTGGTCGACCTCGGCTCCACCAACGGCACCCTGGTCAACGAGACCCTCGTCCGCGAGCACCCGCTCGCCGACGGCGACGAGATCCGCATCGGGTCCACGACCCTCCGCTTCGAGGCCTCGTGACGCTGGCCGACCTGGTCGCCGCCAACTCGGTCAGCGCGGGCCTGCTCACCGTCCTCAAGTTCTGCTTCCTCGCCCTCCTCTACCTCTTCCTCGTGCTGGTGATACGGGTCGTGCTCCGCGAGCTGCGGGCGTCGAAGATCACGGTGCAGATGGCCGAGCCCGCGCCGGTGGCGCCCCCCGTCCCGGTGCACGACGCGGGGCGCTCGCGCCGCGAGCGACGCGGCACGCTGCGGCTCCAGTTCCACGAGCCCACCGGCGGCGACGACCTCGTGACGCTCGGCAACGAGGTCACCATCGGTCGCGCCGCGGGCTGCGGCATCGTCCTCGACCACGACACGTTCATCTCGCAAGTCCACGCCCGCGCCTTCCAACAGGGTTCGGACACGTTCCTCGAGGACCTCGGCTCCACCAACGGCACCTTCGTCAACGGCGAGCGCCTCGACGCGCCGGTGCGGTTGCGCAAGGGCGACCGGGTCCAGTTCGGCAACACCCTCGCGGACGTCGTGCGGTGAGGCTCCTCGCCGGTGCGGCCACCGACGTGGGCATGGTGCGCGAGGGCAACGAGGACGGCTTCCTGATCGACGATCGGCTCCAGCTGTTCGCGGTGGCCGACGGCATGGGCGGCCACCAGGCCGGCGAGGTCGCGAGCGCCACCGCGCTGGAAGCGCTCCGCGCGTCGGTCGCGACCGGCACCGGCCTGGAGCAGGCGGTCACCGCCGCCAACGCCGCGGTGTTCGAGAAGGCCTCGGCCGACGAGGCCCTGCGCGGCATGGGCACGACCCTCACCACGCTCTCCATCGACCCGGCCGGCGCCGAGCTGGTCATCGGCCACGTCGGCGACTCCCGCGCCTACCTCGTCCGCGACGGCGACCTCCGCCAGATCACCGAGGACCACAGCCTCGTGGAGGAGCTCGTCCGCGAGGGGCGGCTCACGCCCGAGCAGGCCGACGTGCACCCGCAGCGCTCGATCATCACGCGCGCGCTCGGCATCGACGCCGCGGTCAGCGTCGACCTCGTGCCGGTCGAGATCCGGGCGGGCGACCGCATCCTGCTGTGCTCCGACGGCCTCACCACCATGCTCCGGCCGTCCGACATCGCGACGATCCTGCGGCGCGAGCCCGACCCCGGCCGGGCGGCCGATCTCCTGGTCGACGCGGCCAACGCCGCCGGCGGTGAGGACAACATCACCGCGCTCGTGGTCGAGGTCGAGGACGACGGGCTCGCCGGCATCACCGGGGCCCACGTCGCGGGAGCCGCGGCGTCGCCGCCGCCGGCGCCGCCCGCCGACGTCGAGGCCCCGGCAGCGCGGCGCCCGCGCCGGCGACGCGGCCGGGGCCGGACCATCGGCCGCGTCGTCCTGTGGACCCTGCCCGTGCTGATCATCTTCGGGATCGCGTTCGGCGCCGTCGGTTGGTACGCGCGCCACGGCTACTACCTCCAGTTCGCCGACAACCACGTCGTCCTGTTCAAGGGCGTCGAGGGCGGCCTGCTCGGGTGGAACCCCACCCGGGCCGAGACCACCGGCATCACGCGTACGCAGCTCGAGAAGCTCCAGTTCGCCGCCGCCATCGACGCCATCGACACCACCAAGACGTTCGGGTCGCGCGCCGACGCCGACGCCTACCTCCGCCGCCTGCGCCGCGGCATCGACATCGCCGAGCACCCGACGACGACCACGATTCCCACCACGACCACCGCGCCGACCACGACCGTTCCCGGCGCCACCGCCACGACCACGGTGCCCACCACGCCGCCGAGCGGCCCATGAGCCTGCCCACCCTCGCCCGGTCGCGGCGCGGCTCGGAGCTCGGCCTCGGCATGCTCGCGGTCGTCGTCACCGGCGGCGGCTACGTCGTGATGTCGCTCGCCGACCAACCGAACCTCCCCGCCGACCTCTGGGCCTTCCTCGGCATCGTCCTCGGGCTGTTCGTGCTCGCGCACCTCGCGGTCCGGCGCCTCGCGCCCAACGCCGACGGCACCCTGCTCCCGCTCGTCGCGATGCTCAACGGCATCGGCTTCGTCTTCATCGCGCGCCTCGACCGCGGGCAGGGCCGCACCCAGGCGCTGTGGACCGCGGTCGGGGTCACCGCGTTCATCCTCACGCTGCTGGTCGTACGGCGCGCCCGCACGCTGGAGCGCTACCGCTACACCGCGCTGTTCCTCGGCATCGCGCTGCTCCTCCTGCCGCTCGTCCCCGGTGTGGGCCGCGAGATCAACGGCTCCCGGCTCTGGGTGCACCTCGGGCCGTTCCAGGTGCAGCCGGGCGAGGTCGTGAAGATCCTGATGGTGCTGTTCTTCGCCTCGTACCTGGTCGACAAGCGCGAGCTGCTCACCGAGGGCAGCGTCACGCTCGGCCGCCTGCGCATCCCCGACCCGAAGCACCTCGGCCCGCTCCTGCTCGCGTGGGGCGTCTCGATCGCGATCATGGTGCTGCAGAAGGACCTCGGCAGCTCGCTGCTGTTCTTCAGCGTCTTCGCGGCGATGCTCTACATCGCGACGAGCCGGGTGTCATACCTGTTGCTCGGCCTCGTCATGTTCGTCGGCGGCGCGGTCATCGCCTACATGCTCTTCGCGCACGTGCAGAGCCGGGTCGGCACGTGGCTCGATCCCTGGCCCGTGGCCGACCGCGGCGGCTACCAGCTCGTCCAAGGGCTCTTCGCGTTCGGCAACGGCGGCATCGCGGGCACGGGGCTCGGGCTCTCCAATCCGCGCAACATCCCGCTCAACACCACCGACTCGATCTTCGCGGTGATCGGCGAGGAGCTCGGGCTGATCGGCACCATCGGGGTGATCAGCACGTTCATGCTGCTCGTCGGCTCGGGCTTCCGCGTCGCGCTGCAGGCCGAGCGCGCCTTCCCGAAGCTCTTCGCCGCCGGCCTCACCACGATCCTCGGCATCCAGGCCTTCGTCATCGTCGGCGGCGTCTCGCGGTTCATCCCGCTCACCGGGGTGACGCTGCCGTTCATCTCGTTCGGGGGCTCGTCGCTCGTGGCGAACTACGTGATCATCGCCCTGCTGCTACGGATCTCCGACGAGGAGACCGCCCGCGAGCTCCACCCCGACCCGGCCCGGTCCCGACGACCGGTCGCGAGCTCCACGTGAACGGCGCGATCCGTCGCGTCGGCATCGTGCTCCTGCTCCTGCTCCTCGGTCTCGTGGCCCAGCTGAGCTACCTGCAGGTCTTCCACGCGCAGGCGCTCAACGACAACCCGCGCAACACCCGCCGACTCGAGTCGCGGTTCGCGAAGCCACGGGGCGAGATCCTCAGCGCCGACGGGCAGATCCTCGCGAAGTCGGTCCCCACCAGCGACATCTACAAGTACCAGCGCGAGTACCCGACGGGGCCGCTCTTCGCGCAGATCGTCGGCTACCACTCGCTGTTCCGGAACACCGGGGTCGAGGCGTCGTACGACGCCGACCTCACCGGCGACAGCCGCTCGTTCGACCTGCAGAACATCAAGGGCCTGTTCACCGGCAAGGACACGACCGGCGACGTCGTGCTCTCGCTGCGCCTCGGCCTCCAGTACTTCGCGGCCCAGCTGCTCGGCACCCAGCGGGGTTCGATCGTGCTGATGGACACGAAGACCGGCGGCATCCTCGCGATGTACAGCAACCCCTCGTACGACCCGGGCCCGATGGCGAGCCACGACCAGCACGTCGTCGAGACCACGCTGAAGGCACTCAACGCCGACCACACCGACGTGCCCGCGAGCTACGCCGGCCTCTATCCCGCGGGCTCCACGTTCAAGGTCGTCACCGCGGGCGTGGGCATCGACACGGGCAAGGTCACGCAGGCCACCGTGTACCCCGTGCTCCGCGAGCTGCAGCTCCCGCAGACCACCAAGACGCTCTCCAACTTCGGCCACCCGCCCGAGGCCTGCGGCGGCACGCTCGCCGAGAGCTTCCGGGTCTCGTGCAACACGACGTTCGGCCAGCTCGGGCTCGACCTCGGCGAGTCGTTCGTCCCCGGCATGGATCGCTTCGGCATCTCGAGCGCGCCGCCGCTCGACGTGCGCAACCCGAGCGCGGTCGCGAGCACCGGCCCGGCCGAGGGGTCGTTCGCGCAGAACCAGCCGCAGTTCGCCTACGCCGGCATCGGGCAAGGGCCGGTCGCGGTCTCACCGCTGCAGATGGCGCTGGTGGCCGCCACCGTCGCCGACGGGGGCGTCGTCCCCACCCCCCACGTCGCCGAGACGATCGAGGACACCGACGGCGCGGTGGTGCGGCGCATCAACCCCGGCGCGTGGCGCACCGCGATCTCGCCCGACACCGCGGCGCAGCTCACGCAGATGATGGTCTCGGTCGTCCAGAACGGCACCGGCACGAGCGCACGGATCAACGGCGTCACCGTTGCGGGCAAGACGGGAACCGCGCAGCAGGACTGCGCCCCCGGCGTCACGTCGTGCGCGCCGCACGCGTGGTTCATCGGCTTCGCCCCGGCCGAGGCACCGCGCTACGCGGTGGCCGTCATCGTCGAGCGCGGCGGGAGCCTCGGGAGCGAGGCCACCGGCGGTCACCTCGCCGCGCCACTCGCCGGGAAGATGCTCGCGAAGGCGCTCGGGAAGTAGCGACCGCCGTGCCCGGTGCACCCGAGCCCGCCGGACTCCGAGGGTAGGGTCTCCCGGAATGTCTCAGCCCCCGCCCCCGCGCGTCTTCTCCAACCGCTACCGGATCCAGCACGAGATCGCGCGCGGCGGGATGGCGGAGGTCTACCTCGCCCACGACGAGCTCCTCGACCGGCCGGTGGCGCTGAAGGTCCTCTTCGCGGAGTTCGCGCGCGACCCTTCGTTCGTCGAGCGCTTCCGCCGCGAGGCCCAGGCCGCGGCCAACCTCAACAACCCCAACATCGTCAGCATCTACGACTGGGGCCAGGAGGAGGGCACGTACTTCATCGTGATGGAGTACGTCGAGGGTCGTTCGCTGCGCGACGTCATCCGCAGCCAGTCGGTCATCGAGCCCGACCAGGCCGCGGAGATCGGGGCCGAGATCGCATCCGCGCTCGCCTACGCGCACAACCACGGTGTGGTGCACCGCGACGTGAAGCCGGGCAACGTCCTGATCGCGCCGACCGGCCAGGTGAAGGTCACCGACTTCGGCATCGCCCGCGCGGGTACGAGTGAGTCGCTCACGCAGACCGGCGCGGTGATGGGCACGGCCACCTACTTCTCGCCCGAGCAGGCCCAGGGCCTCACGGTCGACGGCCGTTCCGACGTCTACTCGCTCGGCGTCGTGATGTACGAGATGGTCACGGGCGTCGCGCCGTTCACCGGCGAGAGCCCGGTCTCCGTCGCCTACAAGCACGTCCGCGAGCCGGTGATACCGCCGTCGCAGCGCAACCCGTCGCTGCCGCCGCCGCTCGAGCAGATCATCCTCACCGCGCTCGCCAAGGACCCGGCCGACCGCTACCAGACCGCCGACGACATGGGCGCCGACCTCCTGCGCTTCCGGCGGGGCCGGCCGCTCGAGGGTGCGCCGGTCACCGCGATGGTGGCGGAGATCCCCGATGGCGCCGCCGCGACGATGGCCAGCCCACAGGTCGCGCGCCGCCGCGAGGGTGCGGCCACGGTTCCCCCGCCTCCGGATCGCAACGTGATCGCGATCGTCGCGGTGGTCGTGCTCTCCCTCCTCCTCATCGGCGGGATCATCTTCGCCTTCGTCGCGCTCTCCGGCGACAGCGGCGGCCCCGGCACCGCGGTCGTCCCCAACGTCGTCGGCCTCACCGCCAAGCAGGCCGACGCCGCGCTCACCAAGATCGGGTTCACCGTCGACCAGAAGCAGGTCGCCAACGACACGGTGCCGAAGGGCCAGGTGTTCGCGCAGGACCCACAGGACGGCACGAAGCTGCGCAAGGACCAGCCGGTCTCGATCTCCGTGAGCAGCGGGCCGGGCAAGGTCACCGTCCCCGACGTCACCGGCGAGTCGTTCACCGACGCCAACACCACCCTCAACGCGCTCGGGCTCAAGGTCGACAACATCAACCAGCCGAGCGACAAGGACGCGGGCACGGTCCTCAGCACCAACCCGGCGGCCGGCAAGAAGCTCGCGAGCGGCGCCACCATCCAGCTCTTCATCTCGAGCGGCCCGGCCCAGGTGCAGGTGCCCAACGTCGCGGGCGAGGACGCCACCACCGCCTCCAACCAGCTCGGGCAGCTCGGGTTCAAGGTGTCGACGGTGAGCCAGTCGAGCACCACCGTCGCTTCGGGCCGGGTCATCAGCACGAGCCCCGGCGCCGGCACCTCGGCCGCCAAGGGCGCCACCATCACCCTCACCGTGTCGAGCGGCGCGCAGGTCGTCGACGTCCCCAACGTCACCGGCCAGACGCAGAGCACCGCCACCAGCACCCTGACCGGGGCCGGCTTCACCGTCGGGGTCAACTTCGCGCCCACCACGCCCGCCAACGACGGCAAGGTGATCGCGCAGACCCCACCCGGCGGTTCGAGCGGGCACGCCGGCGACCGGGTGACGATCACGGTGGGCCAGGCCGCATCCACCACCACCACCAGCACCACCACCACGGTCCCCACCACCACGACGTGAGCACCGCGGCCCCTTGAACCCCACCGCGCGATGACCGCTGCGCCGTCGGGCGCGCTGGCCGCCTGGTACGCGGAGCACGGCCGTCACTCCCTCCCCTGGCGGGCGACGCGCGACCGCTGGGCGGTGCTGGTCTCCGAGGTCATGCTCCAACAGACGCAGGTCGCGCGCGTGCTGGTCGCGTGGCCCGCGTTCATGCAGTCGTTCCCCACGCCGGCCGCGGCCGCCGCGGTCCCGGTCGGTGATGTCATCCGCGCCTGGGGCCGCCTCGGCTACCCCCGCCGCGCCCGGCGGCTGTGGGAGGCCGCGGGCATCATCACGGCGACCGGTTGGCCCGCCGACCTACGCGACCTCCCCGGCGTCGGCCGCTACACCGCGGGCGCGCTCGCGGCGCAGGCCGACGACGCCGACGTCGCCGCGCTCGACGTCAACGTCCGCCGCGTCCTCGAGCGGGTCGCGGGCCGGCGGCTCACCGAGGGCGAAGCGCACGCGGCGATGATCGACGCCGGGACCCCCCTCCTCGGGCGCGACCGCCTGCTCGCCCTCATGGACCTCGGCGCAACCGTGTGCCGCCCCCGCGATCCCGACTGCCCGGCGTGTCCGCTGTTCGCCCGATGCCGAACCCGCGGGGTCCGGTCCGACGAACGGCGCACCCGCCAGCCCGCCTTCGCCGGCTCGTTCCGCGAGCGAAGGGGCGCAGTGATGGCGTCGCTGCGCGCGGGCCCCACCCCCGTGGCCGAGC
>JADGOM010000211.1 GCA_017882925.1 Acidimicrobiia bacterium
CAACGACCACATCCCGATCGTGTCGGAGATGCCGCACGGCGGGTTCAAGCAGAGCGGCTACGGCAAGGACATGTCGGTGTACGCGATCGAGGCCTACACCGAGCTCAAGCACGTGATGATCAAGCACGTCTGAGCCCCTCGCGCGGGCCGGACCACCAGCGAAAGAGGCGCACCATGGACGCACTCGGGACCCGAGCCGGGAAGATCGCCGCCGGCGAGAACACCGCCCTCTGGAGCCGCACCCCGGGCTCGAAGGCGCTGTACGAGCGCGCGCTGCGCAGCATGCCGATGGGGGTGCCCTCGTCGTTCCAGGCCTGGGACCCGTACCCGGTGTACCTCCGCGAAGGCAAGGGCTCGTCGGTGTGGGATGTCGACGGCAACGAGCGCACCGACTTCCACAACGGCTTCGGCTGCATGGTCGTCGGCCACGCGCACCCGAAGGTCGTGGAAGCGATCGACCGCGCCGCGCGCACCGGCACCCACTTCGCCGCCCCCACCGACGTGACGGTCGCGTTCGCGGAGGAGCTGTGCCGCCGGTTCGGCGCCGAGCAGGTGCGGTTCGCGAACTCCGGCACGGAAGCGACCATGAGCGCGATCCGCGTCGCCCGCGCTGCCACCGGGCGCGAGCACATCGTCAAGATCGAAGGCTCGTACCACGGCCACCACGACCAGGTGATGTTCTCGGTCGTGCCCGGCTCCGACCTCATGGGCGGACGCGACGCTCCGGCCACGCACCCGATGTCGACCGGTATCCCGAAGGCGGTGGCCGACTACACGCACGTCGTGCCGTTCAACGACCTCACGGTGCTCGGCGCGCTGCTCGACGAGATGGGCGACCGGATCGCGTGCCTGATCCTCGAGCCGGTGATGATGAACATCGGCATCGTGCAGCCCCAGCCCGGCTACCTCCAAGGCCTCAAGGACCTGCTCCACAAGCACGGCGCGCTGCTCGTGTTCGACGAGGTGAAGTCGGGCGCGACGGTCGCGGCCGGCGGCGCGGTGGAGCGCTACGGCGTCACCCCCGACCTCGCCTGCTGGGCCAAGGCCATCTGCGGCGGCACCCCGGGCGCCGCGTTCGGAGGCCGGGCCGACGTCATGGGCACGATCGCCACCGGCGCCGCGCAGCAGGGTACGTTCAACGGCAATCCGCTCATCAGCGCGGCCGGCCTGGCGACGCTCACCGAGGTGCTCACGCCCGACGCCTACACCTACCTCGACGGGCTCGGCACGCGCCTGGCCGAGGGCTGCGCCAAGGCGATGGCAGAGCACGGCATCCCGGGCCACGCGGTCGACCTCGGCGCGAAGGGCTGCGTCTCGTACCGGCCCGAGCCGCTGCAGAACTACCGCGACTTCCTCGACACGCGCCCCGACCTGTACCTCGCGTCGTACCCGTGGGCCATGAACCGCGGGGTCTACATGACGCCTGGTGACGAGGAGCAGTGGACGATCTCGGTGCAGCACACCGACGCCGACATCGACCGCTACATCGAGCAGTTCGAAGGTTTCTGCGGCGCGCTCGCGCAATAAGCGGGAGGCGGGCGACGGGCCGCGCGCTGCGACCCGCGCTCAGCCCGGTGCCGCACGCAGCTCCGCGAGGAGCGCGGGGAGCACGTAGACGTTGGGCAGCTCCGCCGGGACCATGACCCAGGTGCGCCGGGGCCCGGAGCCCCGCCGGTAACGGATCGTGAGCTCGGGCAGGCCCATGTGCTTCCGGGGCTGCCAGCAGTCGGCGTAGTCGCTCCAGGGGAGCATCTCCGCGCCCTTCTTGGTGTCCCTCTCGATGCCCTCGAGGGTGACGCTCACCTCGGGCCAGGCGACGGCGCCGCCGGCCCGCACGAGCGCGGCCAGCTCGGGCACGATGCGGGGCGCGATCTTCAGGTAGCCGAAGTCGCGCAGCGTGCCGTAGAGCGCCCAGGCGTCGCGGACCGAGCCCGCCCCGCCCTCCTCCAGCGTCAACGTGTTGCCGAACGGCACCACGAGCGCGTGGTCCGCGCCGCGGAGGCGGAGCTCCGCGTCGAAGCCCGACATCCGGCCCTGGCGCGTCCGCCCGGTGAGGTCCATCGTCCACTCGGTGACGTCGGCGAGGTCGAAGGTCTCGGAGCCCCACGCGACCTGGTGGCCGTTGGCCCGGAACGGCTTCCCGGAGACCGGGAAGTCGAGGACCGACGGGTCGTCGACGCTGTAGGGGCTGGCGCCCATGCTGGGCCGACGGGAGAACAGCTTCACCTCGGGCTCCTTGCCTCGTGAGTCCCCATCATCGCCCGCGACGTCGGCCCGGCGGGAGCCGGGGCCTTACCATCGTCCCCATGGACGACGCCTGGGTGAAGCGCGACCGCGACGTTGTCTGGCACGGCTTCACGCAGATGGCCGCCTACGCCGACGGCGCGCCGGTGGTGGTCGAGCGGGCCGAGGGGCACGAGCTCATCGACGTCGACGGGCGGCGCTACCTCGACGCGATCTCGTCGCTCTGGGTCAACACGATGGGCCACCGCGTCCCTGAGCTCGACCAGGCGGTCCGCGACCAGCTCGACCGCGTGGCCCACAGCACGATGCTCGGCAACGGGAACCGGGTCGTCATCGAGCTCGCCGAGGCCCTGGCCGAGGTGGTCCCGGTCGACGGACCGCACTTCCTCTTCTGCTCCGACGGCGCGTCGGCCGTGGAGCAGGCGCTGAAGATCGCGTTCCAGTTCTGGACCAACCAGGGCGTCACGGGCCGCACGGCCTACCTCGCGTTCGGCGGGGCCTACCACGGCGACACCCTGGGCGCGCTGTCCGTCGGCGCGGGTGGCTTCGGCACCGACGTGTTCGACCCGCTCCGGTTCCCGGTCGTGCGCGCGCCCGGCTTCGCGGAGCCCGCGTGGTGCGACCGCGCGGTCGAGCTGATCGGCGAGCACGCGGCGTCGCTCGCCGCGGTGGTCATCGAGCCGCTCGTGCAGGGGGCGGCGGGCATGCAGCTCGCCGAGCCCCACCAGGTGCGCGCGATCGCCGACGCCTGCCGGGCCCACGACGTGCTGCTCGTCGTCGACGAGGTGGCCACCGGCTTCGGCCGCACCGGCACCCTCTTCGCCACCGATCAGTGCCGGGTCCGCCCCGACCTGCTGTGCATCGGCAAGGGCATCACCGGGGGCTACCTCCCGATGGCGGCGACGGTGGCCAGCCAGCGCGTGTTCGACGCGTTCCTCGGGCCCGACCTGTCGGAGAAGACGCTCTACCACGGGCACTCCTACAGCGGGAACGCGCTCGCCGCCGCGGTCGCGCTCCGGCATCTCCGGCTCCTCGAGGAGCGCGACGTCCTCGCCAACGTCTGTGACCGCGCGGTCGAGCTCGCGGCGCGGCTCGCCGCAGAGGTGGCCCCGCACCCGGCGGTCGGCGAGATCCGCCAGCGGGGCCTGATGGTCGGCATCGAGCTCGCGCCGCCGGCCGACGACCTGCGGTGGGGCCGGCGGGTGTGCGCGGCGGCCGTCGAGCGTGGGGTCCTCCTCCGGCCCCTCGGCGACGTCGTCGTCGTGATGCCACCGCTCACGATCACGGGCCCCGAGATCGACCGGATCGTCACCGTGCTCCGCTCGGCCATCGACGAGGTGTGCGGGCCGTGAGCCCTAGCGGCGCGAACGGCTGGAACGGCTGGGCCGACGCGGCCGGCGCGGAGACCCGCCGGCTCGGCCGCTGGCGGAGCCCGCGCGACCTCGACGGCGCGGGCCCCGAGGGGAAGCTCGCGCCCGACGGCCGGGCGGTCGTCTCCTTCGCGTCCAACGACTACCTCGGGCTGAGCCAGCACCCGCGGGTGATCGCGGCCGCGCACGCCGCGCTCGACCGCTGGGGCGCCGGCGCCGGGTCCGCGCGGCTCATCGTCGGGTCGCGCCCCGTCCACTCCGAGCTGGAGCTCGCGCTCGCCCACTGGAAGTGCACCGAGCGCGCGGTGCTCTTCCCCACCGGCTTCGCCGCGAATCTCGGCGTCCTCAGCACGTTCGGCCACCGCGACGCGCGCGTGTTCTCCGACGAGCTGAACCACGCGTCGATCATCGACGGCGCCCGCCTCGCCGCCGCACCCGTGAGCGTCTACCGCCACCGCGACGTGGAGCAGCTCGAGCAGCTGTTGGCGGCCCACCCCGGGCCCGCGATCGTCGTCACCGATCTCGTGTTCTCCATGGACGGCGACGTCGCGCCCATCGACCGGATCCTCGCGGCCTGCGCGCGTCACGACGCGCTGCTGGTGCTCGACGAGGCGCACGCGGTGCTGGGGCCCGACCTGCCGCCGACCGAGGTGCCCGTCATCCGGGTCGGAACGCTCTCGAAGACGCTCGGGTCGCTCGGCGGGTTCGCCGCCGGGCCCGGCGCGCTCGTCGACCTGCTCGTGAACCGGGCCCGCAGCTACATCTTCACCACCGCGTCGACTCCCGCCGACACCGCCGCGGCCCTCGCCGCGCTCGAGGTGCTGCGCGGCGGCGAGGGCCGCGAGCTCACGGCGCGCCTGCGCTTGCTGGTCGACCGGCTCCGGCCCGGGCACCCCTCGCCCATCGTCCCGGTCGTCTGCGGCGACGAGCAGCGGGCGCTCGACGCGGCGGCGGCCCTGCTCGACCGCGGGATGCTCGTGCCCGCGATCCGGCCACCGACGGTCGCGCCCGGCACGAGCCGCCTGCGCGTCGCGCTCTCCGCCGCGCACACCGCCGCCCAGGTCGACGCGCTGCGCGATGCCCTCGAAGAGCTGGCCCTCGAAGAACCGGCCCTCGAAGAACCGGCCCTCGAAGAGCCGGGCCCCGACGAGCCCGGCGGGGGGTGACCGTGCCCGCGGTGACACCGGCACCGGCGCGCCGGCCGCGCGTGGTTGTCCTCGTGACCGGCACCGGGACCGGAGTCGGCAAGACGTGGTGGACCGCGGCCACCGCGTCGCTGCTGCGCGCCGGAGGCCGGCGGGTCGCGGCCCGCAAGCCGGTGCAGTCGTTCGATCCCGACGACCCGGCCCCACGTGACGCCGACGTCCTCGCGGCCGCGACCGGTGAATCCCCGGCGCGGGTCTGCCCTCCCCACCGCTCCTACCCGCTCGCGTGGGCGCCGCCGATGGCGGCCGACGAGCTCGGCCGGCCGCCCATCACCGTCAACCAGCTCGTGGCCGAGATCACCGCCGACGACCCCGACGGCCTCCACGCCGGCACCGCGGAGGTGATGTTCGTCGAGGGCGCGGGCGGGTCGCGGTCCCCGCTCGCGGCCGACGGCGACGCCACCACCCTCGCCGGAGCCTTGCGGCCCGACCTCGTCGTCGTCGTCGCCGACGCCGGCCTGGGCACGATCCACGCGGTGCGCGCCGCCGTCGAGGGGCTCGCGGCGCACCCCGTGGTCGTGGCCCTCAACCGCTACGACCCCGGCGTCGCGCTCCACGCCCGCAACCGCGAGTGGCTCGAGACCCGCTTCGGGCTCGCGGTCGTCACCACGCCGGCCGAGCTCGCCGCCTCCCTGAGGCCCTGAGCTCCTGAGGCCCTGAGGCCCTGAGGCCCTGAGGCCCCCGGGATCCTCGGTATTCTGCCCTCCGGAAGCGGGAATCCGCGTCGACACCTCGACTTCACGACGGATTCCCTTGCACCGGGCCCCGGTCCGGATCAGCATCGAGTCGTGGGCGCCGCCCGCGACGGGAGGACCGATGGCACGGGCTCGAGCCACGATCAGCACCACGCCGGGCCGCCCGGCCGGGAGCGTCACCCTCGACGACACCGACAAGGCGATCATCGAGGCGCTCCAGCACGACGGCCGGATGCCCTACACCCGGGTCGCCGAGCTCATCGGGCTCTCGGAGGCGGCCACCCGCCAGCGCGTGCAGCGGCTCACCGAGTCGGGGGTGATGCAGGTCGTGGCGGTCACCGACCCGCTGTCGCTCGGCTTCCGCCGCATGGCGATGGTCGGGGTCAGGGTCGAGGGCGACGTGCGGGCGGTGGCGGAGGCGGTGGCCGAGCTCCCCGAGGTCGACTACGTGGTCGTGGTGAGCGGATCCTTCGACCTGCTGCTGGAGATCGTCTGCGAGGACGACGCCGACCTGCTGCGCCTCCTCAACGACACGCTGCGGGCGATCCCCGCCGTGCGCAGCACCGAGACCTTCACCTATCTCCACCTCGAGAAGCAGACCTACGCCTGGGGGACCCGTTGAGCACCGCAGCCGAGAACGCACACCTGCAGGACGCGGCGAAGCGCCATCTGTGGATGCACTTCGCCCGGCTGGGCAGCTACGCCGACCGCGAGGTCCCGATCATCACGCGCGGCGAGGGCTGCTACGTGTGGGATCAGCACGACCGGCGCTACCTCGACGGGCTGAGCGGCCTCTTCACCGTGCAGATCGGTCACGGCCGGGCCGAGCTCGCGGCCGCGGCGGCGAAGCAGGCCGAGCAGCTCGGCTACTTCCCGATCTGGAGCTACGCGCATCCACCCGCGATCGAGCTCGCCGAGCGCCTGGCCGACCTCGCGCCGGGCGATCTCAACCGCGTGTTCTTCACGACCGGCGGCAGCGAGGCCGTGGAGTCGGCGTGGAAGCTCGCCCGCCAGTACTTCCGCTCGATCGGCCAGGAGTCGCGCACCAAGGTCATCTCCCGCAAGGTCGCGTACCACGGCACCACCCTCGGGGCCCTCGCGATCACCGGCATCCCCGCGCTGCGCACCCCGTTCGAACCGCTGGCGCCGGGCGCGAGCCACGTCGCCAACACGAACCACTACCGCAGCGAGACGTGCGGCGACGAAGGCCCCGACTGCTCCCTCGCCTGCGCCGACGCGATCGAGGAGCAGATCCACTTCGAAGGGCCGGAGACGGTGGCCGCGGTGTTCCTCGAGCCGGTGCAGAACGGCGGGGGGTGCTTCGTGCCCCCGCCCGGCTACTTCCAGCGGGTGCGCGAGATCTGCGACCGCCACGGCGTCCTCCTCGTCTCCGACGAGGTGATCTGCGCGTTCGGCCGGCTCGGCTACTGGTTCGGCGCCCAACGCTACGACTACCTGCCCGACATGATCACGATGGCGAAGGGCCTCACGAGCGGGTACTCGCCCCTGGGCGCGGTGCTCACGCGCGACTTCCTCGCCGAGCCGTTCCTGCGCGGCAAGGCGTCGTTCGCGCACGGGCTCACCTTCGGCGGCCACCCGGTGAGCTGTGCGGTGGCGCTGGCCAACCTCGACGTGTTCGAGCGCGAAGACATCCTCGAGCACGTGCGCGAGCTCGAGCCCGGGTTCCGCGACCGGCTCGAGTCGCTACGCGACATCCCGATCGTGGGCGACGTGCGGGGAGCGGGGTTCTTCCAGGCGATCGAGCTCGTGGCCGACCAGGAGGAGAAGACCCGGTTCACGGCCGAGCAGCGGGAAGACCTCCTCCGTGGGTTCCTCGGCCCGCGCTTCTTCGAGGCCGGGCTCATCGCCCGGGCCGACGACCGCGGCGACGCCATCGTCCAGCTCTCGCCACCACTGGTCTCCGGCCCCGAGGAGCTCGACGTGATCGCGTCCACCCTCCGGACCGTGCTCACCGAGGCCTCGGAACGGATGCTCGGATGACCGCCCCGGCGGCGGCCGGGCCGCTCGCGGTCGGCGTGCCCCGCGAGGTCAAGGAGGGCGAGAACCGCGTCGCGATCACGCCCGACGGCGTGCACGAGCTCCGCGGCCAGGGCGTCACCGTGCTCGTCGAGGCCGGCGCAGGCGACGACTCCGCGATCGCCGACGGCGAGTTCGCCGCGGCGGGCGCGGAGATCGTGTCCGGCGCGGCCGACGTATGGGCCCGGGCCGATCTCGTGGTGAAGGTGAAGGAGCCCCAGCCCGACGAGTTCGGGCGGTTGCGCCCCGGGCTCGTGCTCTTCACCTACCTCCACCTCGCGGCCTATCCCACAGTGGCCGATGCGCTGCTCGAGTGCCACACGACCGGCATCGCGTACGAGACCGTGCAGCTCGAGTCCGAGGCCCTCCCGCTGCTCGCGCCCATGAGCGAGATCGCGGGACGCATGGCGCCGCAGGTGGGCGCGCGCTTCCTCGAGCGCCAACCCGGTGGGCGCGGCGTGCTGCTCGGCGGCGCGCCCGGCGTGCAGCCCGCGCGCGTCGTCGTGCTCGGCGCCGGCAACGTCGGCTGGAACGCGGCCTGGATCGCGCAGGGCATGGAGGCGGAGGTCCTCCTCCTCGACAAGAACCTCGACCGCCTGCGTTGGGTCGACCAGATCCACAAGGGGCGGATCATGACCCTGGCGAGCAACCGGGGCGCGGTCGAGCGCGCGGTCGCGTCGGCCGACCTCGTCGTGGGCGCGGTGCTCGTCGCGGGTGGGCGCGCGCCCGTGGTGGTCACCCGCGAGATGGTCGAGACCATGCGGCCCGGTTCGGTCCTCGTCGACATCGCGGTCGACCAGGGCGGCTGCATCGAGACCACGCGCGAGACCACCCACGCCGACCCAGTCTGGGAGCACCACGGCGTGCTGCACTACGCGGTGGGCAACATGCCGGGCGCGGTGCCGCGCACCTCCACGTACGCGTTGACCAACGCGACCCTGCCGTATCTCGTCGATCTCGCCACCCGCGGAGTCGCCGCCGCCGTCACCCGCGACCCGGCGCTCGCGCTCGGCGTCAACACCCTCGACGGCGAAGTGACGAACGCGGTCGTGGCCGAAGCGCTGGGCCGAACCGTCCGGCCCCTCGGGGAGCTCCTCGGACGCTGAGCCGGCCCCGGGACGGGAGCGGGGTCCGCGGCCGAAACGCGCGGGCCGATGGGTGGAACGGGGTCGCGGGCCGACCCGGGGGGATGGATCGGCCCGCGACCGCGATCAGGGCGCGCCGACCCTCGTGGGTGGCTGCGCCCGCGGAGCCAGGCGCCGGCCGTAGGCGCGGATGCTGTCGAGCTCCTCGGCCCGGAACGCGGCCGCCTGCCGGCCGGCGGCCAGGGTGAGGGCGCCGCCGGCGACGTCGATCAACGCGAAGTGGTCGGCGTCGGCCCCCGCGCGGGCCCGCCAGACGGCCAGCCGGGCCGGCTCGCGCTCGTAGCCCGGAGGCAGCGCCGCGGCGACGATCCGGCCGTCGCTGTCGAGCAGGGCCGCCCACTCGCTCTGCAGCCGCTCGCGGGCCGAAGCCACGAACTCGGTCGGTGCCACCGGCTCGTCCGCGACGACCCCGGGCTCGGGAGCGGTGAGGTCGATCTCGTGGGACGCCGGGGTGGGAGGCACGCACCAAGCTTCGGCCCGGCGTATTGCGAGCCCGCGACCTGGCTGTGAACGGCGCGCGAACTACTCCCGGCGCGCGGCCGCGGCCCGATCCGGAGCCGGCTTCGCCGGCGCGGAGCCGTTCTCCCCCGCGGGCGGCGCACCCGCGTCGGCGGGGGCCGACCGCTCGAGCCCGCGCGCCGCACCGTCGGAGGTCGCCGCCGGCTGGTTCGCGTGCTGCAGCGCGTCGAAGACCTCCTCGCGGTGCACGTCGATGTCGCGGGGCGCCTTGATTCCGATCCGCACCTGGTCACCACGAACTTCGAGGACGGTCACGACGATGTCCTGCCCGATCATGATGCTTTGGTTGGCACGCCGGGTCAGCA
>JADGOM010000212.1 GCA_017882925.1 Acidimicrobiia bacterium
CCGCCCGAGGTGGTGCTGCGGGTGGCGTGGCGTTGCGCCGATCGGGCCGTTGCCGCGCTCGTGGGCCGCGAGCTCACGCCGCTCACGTTGAGCGCGCCGATGCCGGGCTTCACGGGCATGGGGCGAGGCGCCGTGGGCGCGACCGAGCTGCTCGGCATCTGGCCCACGCTCGTCGACAAGGCGCTCGTCGACCCGGGTGTGACCGTCGCGATCGAGGAGGTCTGACCGTGGCCCGCATCGCGCTGCGCGAGATCTGCGGCTTCCGGTCCGGCGACAAGGGCGACATCGCCAACGTCGCGCTGCTCGCCGACGACGCGGAGATCTACGAGGTGATCACGCGCGAGGTCACCGTCGAGCGGGTGAAGGCGCACTTCGGCCCGCTCGTGCACGGCCGGGTCGTGAGGTACGAGGCCGACAACGTGCTCGGGCTCAACTTCGTGCTGCACGGCGCGCTCGGCGGTGGCGCTCCGCAATCGCTGCGGGCCGACAACCTCGGCAAGACGATGGGCAGCAACCTGATCCGGCTCGAGATCGACGTCCCGGACTCGCTCGCCGGTCGCCGCCGCCCCCGGGCCGACGTCACCTGGGCCGACGAGATCCTCGCCCGCTTGCCGCAGCGCTAGCCCCCAGGGCTTGATGCGTCCCCTGACGACCGAATAGGTCGTCAGGGGACGCATCAAGAATCGGGAGGTCGCTCGGTCGGGCCGCTACAAAGCCGGCCGGCGAAAGGGCTCGCGGCCCCGCAGCTTCGCCACCCGCTTGTGGCCGGCGGTGAGCTCGGCAGACGCGGTGAGGCCGCCGTGCTCACCTTGGAGCAGGGTCACCTGGACCGGGGTGTGCGGCAGGTCGTAGGGCTCGAGGTCGAGGATCGTCGCCACCCAGTTCGGGTCTTCCACGTGGAGGATCGTGATCGTCGGCGCTTGGATCGGTCTGGTCCCGGTGTCGATGCACGCGGGCCCGTCGTAGATGCTCATGCACACTCAACGGACGCTCCGGGGTCCCGGTTCCCCGCCCGGACGCACCGCGTTCGGCGGACTTCGGAGCGTGTTGGCGAGCCGATCGCCCGGGAGCCCGGTACCTTCGCGCCCAGATGACCGAGCCCCAGGATCCGCCCCGCTTCGTCGTGCAGCTGCACGACGCGACCACGCTGCACTTCGACCTGCGCCTCGAGAGCGGCGGGGTGCTGCGGTCGTGGGCGGTGCCGAAGGGGCCGTCGCTCGACCCGGCGGTCCGGCGGCTCGCGATCCCCGTCCCCGACCACGAGCTCGAGGCGGCCGAGTTCGAGGGCGTGGACCATGGACCCAATGGGACCGGGGCCAAGATCATCTGGGACGAGGGCACGGTCGACCTCACGCGCGACGACCCGGACCACGTCTCGTTCAACCTCCACGGCGAGAAGCTCCGCGGCGGGTTCGCCCTCGCCCAGACCGGTCCCGACAGCTGGATCCTGATCAAGATGCGCGACGAATACGCCCGCCGGGACTCCGACATCGTGGGCGACCAACCGCACAGCGTCCGCAGCGGCCGCACGTGGCAGGACGTCGCCCGCGACGGCTGACCCCCGCCGGGGCCCGCCCCGGGCCGGGGAACCGCCGGCCGGGCTGTCACACCCGAGCAGTACCGTGCAACCGTGTCGCTCGAGCACTTCTCCCCCGCCACCCGCACCTGGTTCGAGCAGGCGTTCGACGCGCCGACGCCGGCCCAGGACGGCGCCTGGGACGCGATCGCCAAGGGTGAGCACACGCTCGTCCTGGCCCCCACGGGCTCGGGCAAGACGCTCGCCGCGTTCCTCTGGGCCATCGACCGGCTCGCCACCGAGCCGGTCCCTGAGCCCGCCGACCGCTGCCGGGTCCTCTACATCTCCCCGCTGAAGGCCCTCGCGGTCGACGTCGAGCGCAACCTCAACTCCCCGCTCACCGGCATCCGCCTCGCGGCCGACCGCAGGACCGCGGAGACGGGCGAGCCGGTCGTCCTGCACGAGCCCGTCGTCGGCGTGCGCACGGGGGACACCCCCGCCCGCGAACGCGCCGCCTTCGCCCGGCACCCGCCCGACATCCTCGTCACCACACCCGAGTCGCTCTACCTCATGCTCACGTCGCGCGCGCGCGAGGGCCTGAAGAACGTGCGCTGGGTGATCATCGACGAGATCCACGCGATGGCCCCCACCAAGCGCGGCGCGCACCTGATGCTGTCGCTGGAACGGCTCGAGGAGCTCGTCGGCCCCCACGGCTTCCAGCGCATCGGGCTCTCGGCCACGCAGCGGCCGCTCGAGGAGATCGCCCGCTTCCTCGGCGGCAACGACCGCGCCGGCGCGCCGCGGCCCGTCACCCTCGTCGACGCCGGGAGCCGCAAGGTGCTCGACATCAACGTCGTCGTGCCGGTGGAGAACCTCGGCGCGATGGGCGACATCATCGACGAGACCCCGAGCGGCCCCGCGTCGGCGGGGAGAGCGCGGGCCAGCATCTGGCCCTACGTCGAGCCCAAGCTGCTCGAGCTCGTGCAGAGCCACCGCAGCACGCTCGTCTTCGTGAACTCGCGGCGGCTCGCGGAGCGGCTCGCGGCCCGACTCAACGAGCTCGCGATCGAGGGCGGCCACGATGGACCGCCACTGGTCAAGGCCCACCACGGCTCCCTCGCGCGCGAGCAACGCACGCTCATCGAGGACGACCTGAAGCAGGGCCGGCTGCGCGGCCTCGTCGCCACCAGCTCGCTCGAGCTCGGCATCGACATGGGCGCGATCGATCTCGTGGTGCTGGTGGAGTCGCCGGGCTCGGTGGCACGCGGCATCCAGCGGGTCGGGCGGGCCGGGCACCAGGTGGGCCAGCCCAGCACCGGCACCGTGTTCCCGAAGTTCCGGGGCGACCTCGTGGAGTCGGCGGTGGTCGTGCAGCGCATGCAGGAGGGCCTCATCGAGGAGACCCACTACCTCCGCAACCCGCTCGACGTGCTCGCGCAGCAGATGGTCGCGATGACCGCGCTCGACGAGTGGGCCGTCGACGACCTGCGCGCGGCCGTGCGCCGCTGCGCGTGCTTCGCCGATCTCACCGATCTCACCTTCGACGCGGTGCTCGACCTGCTCACCGGGCGCTACCCGTCGGACGAGTTCGCCGGGCTGCGGCCGCTCCTCGTGTGGGACCGCGTGCAGAACCGGGTGCGCGCCCGCGCCGGCGCGCAGCGCATCGCGGTCACGAGCGGCGGCACCATCCCCGACCGCGGCCTCTTCGGCGTGTTCCTGCCCGAGGGCCAGCGCGTCGGCGAGCTCGACGAGGAGATGGTCTACGAGTGCCGGCCCGGTGAGGCGTTCCAGCTCGGCGCGTCCACCTGGCGCATCGAACAGATCACGCACGACCGCGTCATCGTCACGCCCGCACCCGGGGTGCCCGCGAAGACGCCGTTCTGGAAGGGTGACCGGCCCGGGCGCCCGGCCGAGCTCGGCCGCGCGATCGGCGCGTTCGTGCGGGAGATGGCGGCCGCGAAGCCCGAAACGGCGCACGCGCGGCTCCGGGCCGACTTCGGGCTCGACGAGTGGGCGGCCGACAACCTGCTCGCCTACATCGAGGAGCAGCGCGAGGCGACCGGCGTGCTGCCCGACGACAAGACCATCGTCGTCGAGCGCTTCCCGGACGAGCTCGGCGACTGGCGCATCTGCATCCTCACCCCGTTCGGCGCCCGCATCCACGCGCCGTGGGCGCTCGCGCTGGAGACCCGGCTCGAGGAGCGGCTCGACTCGCCGGTCGAGGTGCTCTGGAGCGACGACGGCATCGTGCTTCGCCTCCCCGAGGCCGTGGAGCAGATCCCGCTCGACGACCTGCTGATCAGCCCGGAGGACGCGGAGGCGCTCGTGGTCGAGCGGATCCCGAGCACGTCGATGTTCGCGGCCCGGTTCCGGGAGGCGTCGGCGCGCGCCCTGCTGCTCCCCCGCCGCCGGCCCGGCAGCCGCACCCCGCTCTGGATGCAGCGCCAGCGCGCCGCCAACCTGCTCGAGGTCGCGGGCCGCTACCCCGACTTCCCGATGCTCCTCGAAGCGACCCGCGAGTGCCTGCGCGACGAGTTCGACGTCCCGGCGCTGCTCCAGATCCTCACCGACCTGCGGTCGCGCGAGATCCGGGCCGTGGCCGTCGACACCCGCAAGGCGTCGCCGTTCGCACAGTCGCTGCTCTACGGCTGGATCGCCGTCTACATGTACGAATCCGACTCGCCGCTCGCCGAGCGCCGGGCGACGGCGCTCGCGCTCGACGCGGATCTGCTGCGCGACCTGCTCGGCACCGAGGAGCTGCGCGAGCTGCTCGACCCCGAGGCCATCGACGCGCTGGAGCTCGAGCTCCAGCACCTCACCCCGATCCGCCAGGCCCGCGACCCCGACGAGCTGCACGACATCTTGCGCGACCTCGGCGATCTCACGCCGGTGGAGCTCGCGGCCCGCAGCCAGACCGACCCCACGCCGTGGATCGAGGAGCTGCTCGCGCAACGGCGTGCGATCCACGTGCGGGTCGGGAGCGAGGCCCGCATCGCGGCGTCGGAGGACGCGGCCCGGTTCCGCGATGCGCTCGGCGTGGCCCTGCCGCCCGGGCTCCCCGAAGTGTTCCTCGCGCCCGTGGCGGCGCCGCTCCTCGATCTGGTCAGCCGCTACGCCCGCACCCACGCCCCCTTCACCGGCGCCGAGTGCGCGGCCCGGCTCGGCCTGGGCGAGCCCACGGTGAAGGTCGCGCTCGCCGCGCTCGACGAGGCCGGGCGCGTGGCCGCGGGCGAGTTCCGGCCCGGCGGCAACGAACGCGAGTGGTGCGACGTCGAGGTGCTCCGCCTCCTGCGCCGCCGGTCGCTCGCCGCGCTCCGGCGTGAGATCGAGCCGGTCGATCCCGAGGTCTACGCGCGCTTCCTGCCGTCGTGGCAGGGCGTGAGCAGCCAACGCCACGGGGTCGACGCGCTCCTCGACGCGATCGGCGTGCTCCAGGGCGCGCCGATCCCCGCCTCGGTGTTCGAGAACGACGTGCTCCCGTCGCGCCTCAGCACGTACCGCGCCGCCGACCTCGACGAGCTGTGCACGCTGGGCGAGGTCGTGTGGTGCGGCGCGGGATCGATCGGCGCGAACGACGGCCGCATCGTCGTGTGCTTCCGCGACCAGGCCGGCGTGCTGTTCCCCGCGCGTGCGGACGACCCACCGCAGGGCCCGATCCACGATGCGATCCGCGAGCACCTCGCGCGTGCCGGCGCGAGCTTCTGGCCCGACCTCCTGCGCGCCGCGGGGCCCGGCGCCGACGACCCGAGCGTGCTCGCCGCGCTCTGGGATCTCGTGTGGGCGGGCGAGGTCACCAACGACACGCTGCAACCGCTGCGGGCCGCGCTCGAAGGCAAGCGTCGCCCGGGCGGCAAGCCCAAGACCCGCCCCCGCCTCGGCCGGCTCACCCGGCTCGGCCCGCCCGCCGGCGCGGGGCGCTGGTCGTCCACCGCGCCGCTGCGCGAACCGGAGCCGCTCGACACGCTGATCGCGCTCGGCCGCACGCAACAGCTCCTGCAGCGCTACGGCGTGCTCACCCGCGAAGCCGTGCGCGCCGAGGGCGTGCCCGGCGGGTTCGCGTCGGTCTACGGCGTGCTGCGGGAGCTCGAGGACCGGGGCCAGGTCCGCCGGGGCTACTTCGTCGCCGGGCTCGGCGCCGCGCAGTTCGCGCTGCCCGGGGCCGTCGACCGGCTCCGCGGCAACCGGCCCCAGCTGGGGCTCGACGACCTCCGGCCCCACGAGTCGATCGTGCTCGCGGCCACCGACCCGGCCCAACCGTACGGCGCCGCGCTCGCGTGGCCCGAGAGCGCCGGGAAGCCCACCCGCAGTGCCGGGGCGTGGGTCGTGATCGGCGACGGCGTCCTGCGGGCGTTCCTCGAGCGCGGTGGTCATCACCTGGTCACATTCGCGGGAGCCGAGCCCGCCGACCCGGAGTGGCTCGAAGCCCTGACCGGGCTGGTGAAGCAGCGCCGGCTCAAAGCCCTCGAGCTACGGCGCGTCGACGGCGTCCCGGCGCGCGAGAGCGAATGGGCCGAAGCGCTCCGTACCGCCGGTTTCCGCGACGGATACCGCGGCCTGGGATTTCATCCCTGACCTCAGGTTCCCGACCGGGTGTCCGAGTTGCGGCGGTCGGCGAGAACGCGAGGAAACTCCTGCAGACGGCGAATACGGCTGCCGATGAGACCCGATGCGTCGCATCTGGCCCTGGGCCCTCGCCTTCTTCACCCTGGCGGGAATCAGCACGCTCGCATTGGTCGTGCTGGACCCCGGGGTGAACCACGAGATCCTGGTCGACGCGCTCGCGATCCTCTCGATCACCACGCTCATGTTCGCGTTCGCGGTGATCGAGCTCCAGCGCCGCTCCGCGCGCGCACACCGCGAGCTCGTCTCCGACCTCGACCGCCGGGCCGAGACCGAACGCGAGCTCCGGCAGAAGGAGCTGCTGCTCGCGCAGTCGCAACGGCACGCGCGGATCGGCAGCTTCCGGTACGACCTCACCGCCCGGACCGTCGACTGGTCGGATGAGACGTTCCGCCTGCTCGGCTACGAACCCGGCGAGGTCGATCCCAACGTCGAGTGGCTCAACTGGGTGCACCCCGACGACCTCGAGCTCGTGCAGGCGCAGGCCGACGCACACATCCGCAACACCGCCGACGCCAGGCCGATCGAGTGCCGCGTGTTGTGGCGGGACCAGACCGTGCGCCACGTGCACCTGGAAGCCACCTGCTCGCGCGACGACAACGGCCGCACGACCGAGATGCTCGTCACGCTGCAGGACATCACCAAGCTGCGCAGCGCCGTCGACGCGCTCCACGAGGCCTCCGCCGGCGAGGCGCTCGTGGCCAACGTCTCGCGGAAGCTGCTCGCCACCGACCCGGAAGACATCATCCAAGGAGTCGAGAGCGCGCTGCAGTCGGCGGCGTTCTTCCTCGGCGCCGACCGGGCGACGATGGAGCGGGTCAACCGGCATGCGTTGTCCGCGAGCCGTCACGTCACCGACTACTGCGCCTGGCCGGAGGACCCCGAGACCGCGGCCGACCCCGACTCGGCCCGGCGGATCGTCGGGGCGCACTGGCTCCAGACCCGGTTCGAGACCCGCGACTGGTCGGCGTGCACCGACATCGAGAAGGACCTCCCGCCCGAGGCCGCGCACGAACGCGCCGTGGCCGAGATGCTGGGCGCGAAGTCGATCGCGTGGCTCGCGGTCCGCGCCGGCGGCGTCGTGACCGGCGTCGTCACCTTCGTCTGGCGGCAGGAGAACGCCACCCGGCTCGACGAGCGCCTGCAGTCGCTCCGGCTGCTCGGCGACGTGCTCCTGGTCGCGCTCGACCGGCGCGCCACCGAGCTCGCGCGCCGCGACGCCGAGAGCGAGCTGCGCGCGATCTTCCAGACCACCCCCGTGGGCATGGCCGTCATCGATGTCGACGGCACCACCATCGACGTCAACCCGTCGCTCACCAACATCCTCGGCTTCCGGGCCGAAGACCTCATCGGCCGTTCGATCCTCGAGATCACCCTGCCCGAGGACCGCGAGTACGAGACCGAGCAGGCCCTGCTCGCGCTCGCCGGCGAGATCGACCGCTGGCGTTGCGAGAAGCGCTACCACGACGTGAACGGCGAAGAGATCTGGGTGGTGTCCGAGGTGTCGCTCATGCGCGACGGCGACGGCAACCCCCACCGGTTCGTGGGCCAGATGACCGACATCACGGAGCGGAAGCGG
Source organism: Acidimicrobiia bacterium (assembly GCA_017882925.1). GTDB lineage: Bacteria > Actinomycetota > Acidimicrobiia > IMCC26256 > Chersky-534 > Chersky-534. The sequence continues at coordinate 7,716 of JADGOM010000212.1, forward strand.
CTCGAGGCGCAGCTCGCGCGCGACGCAACCCGCGACGCACTCACCGGGCTCCCCAACCGGGTGCTGCTCATGGACCGTCTGCGCTCCGCGCTCGAACGCGCGCAGCGCCACGGCACGCTGGTCGCGCTGCTGTTCCTCGACCTCGACCGCTTCAAGCTCGTGAACGACACCCACGGCCACTCGGCCGGAGACCGGCTGCTCGTGGAGGTCTCCGACCGCCTCGAAGCCCTGATGCGCGCCGGCGACACGGTGGCCCGCATCGGGGGCGACGAGTTCCTCGTGCTCTGCGAGGAGGTCGAGAACGAAGCCGCCGCAGTCATGCTCGCCCGCCACATCATCGCCGCGGTCGAGAGCCCGTTCGCGTTGGGTCGGGGCGCCGTGTACGTGGGCGCGAGCGTGGGCGTCGCGATCAGCGACGGCAGCACCGACGCCGACGACGTGATCCGCAACGCCGACGTCGCGGTGTACCGCGCCAAGGACAACGGCCGGTCGCGCATCGAGGTCTTCGATGCCGACATGCGCGCCACCGCGCAGGCCCGGCTCACGTTGGAGGCGGATCTCCGCATCGGCATCGAGCGCGG
>JADGOM010000213.1 GCA_017882925.1 Acidimicrobiia bacterium
CCACCCGGCGTCGACGCCATCCCCACGATCGGCGCCTTCAACGCCAACGCGCCCGTCGAGCCGAAGAACCGCGCGTCGCCGAACGAGAAGATCCCGCCGTCACTCGCCACCAACCAGTAGCCCGCCCCACTCGGCGTCGACGCCATCCCCACGATCGGCGCCTTCAACGCCAACGCGCCCGTCGAGCCGTGGAACTGCGCGTCGCCGTAGCTGAACACCCCGCCGTCGCGGGCGACGAGCCAGTAGCCGCCGCCGCTCGGCGTCGCGGTCATGGCGACGACCGGCTGGTTCAACGCGTGGCCCACGAACGGCGCGCCGGGCGCCCGGCTGTCGGCGGCCGCGGGTGTGACGGGGACCAACGCGCACGCACCGGCGACGAGCAGCGACACGATCCCGATCGCGGCGACGGACGACCGCCGGCGGCCGAGCCGGGCCAGGGATTCGCGCATGCGGGCGACGGTAGCGGCTGGGCCTGCAATTCACGCGGCCGACCCGTCCGGTACCTGACGCCTGCGTCAGCCAACCGGTAGTGTCCCCCGCATGCCGGAGTACCTGACCGAAGCGCAGTTCGCGGTGCTCGAAGCCGCCTGTGAGGCCCTCATCCCCCCGGTCGACGGGCACCCGGGCGCCAAGGCGCTCGGCGTCGCCGACTACATCGACGGCGCCCTCGGTGCCTTCTCCGTCGATCCCCCGCGCATCTTCGCCGGGGGCCCGTTCAGCGGGCGCTTCGGCGGCGGGGCGGGCTTCTCCACGTTCACCAAGCTCACGAAGTTCCAGGAGCTCGCCTGGCGGACCCGGATCGAAGGGTCGGCCGGCATCCCCGAGCGCGAGATCAACGGGCCCGTCGTGGGTTGGCAGCAGATCTACACCGAGGGCCTCGCCCGGCTCGGCCCCGACTTCCTCGACTGCGACCCGCCCGAGCAGCTGCGCCGCATCCAGTCCGACGACGTGCTCTTCCCCGTGCTGTGGGCGCATTGCGGCGAGGGGGCCTACGGCGCGCCCGAGTACGGCGGCAACCGCGAGACGCTCGGCTGGCAGGCGATCCAGTACCCCGGCGACATCCAGCCCCGCGGCTTCACCGACGCCGAGGTCAGCGGGCCCTGACCCGCACGGCCCCCGCCGCGGCGACTCCGACGTCTTCCGACCCCTCTCCCGAGCGAGGTGGCACCCACCGTGACTGAATTCGACTGCGACGCGGTGATCGTCGGTACCGGCCCCGCCGGTGCGACGGTCGCCGAGGTGCTCACCGAGGCCGGCTGGTCGGTGATCATGCTCGAGAAGGGTGCGAACCACCTGATGTCGCTCGAGCCGCCGTTCGCGATGAGCGGCGAGATCACGAACGACGAGATCAAGTTCCTCCGCCGCTACTTCCTCGAGCCCGATCCGTTGCTCGAACCGCGCACGTTCCGTCGCACCGAGGCTGCGGGCGAACGCGAGGTCACCGGCTCCGTCAACATGCTCCCGACGGGCCTCGGCGGCGGCGGCTTCCACGCCGACGGCAAGCTCCCCCGGTTCCGCGAGGTCGACTTCCACCTGCTCAGCGAGTTCGGCCCGATCGAAGGCGCCAACATCGCCGACTGGCCGTTCGAGTACGACGAGCTCGAGCCGTACTACGGCGCGGCCGAGCGCATCATCGGCGTCGCCGGCGACAGCACCGGCAACCCGTTCGCGGCCTGGCGCTCCAGCGAGTACCCGATGGCGCCCGGGGCCGACATGTACTGCGCGGTCGTGACCGGCGCCGCAGCCGAGCGCCTCGGGTACAACCCCTACCGCGCGCCGACCGGCGCCAACACCACCGAGTACGACGGCCGGCCCGCGTGCAACAACTGCGGCTTCTGCGCCTTCTTCGGCTGCCCGATCGACGCCAAGGGCGACCCGGTCGCGCCGCTGCGCCATGCGCTGCACACCGGTCGTTGCGAGATCCGGTGCGAGTCGTTCGTGTCCGAGATCGTGCTCGACGGCACCGGCAAGAACGCGCGTGGCGTCAAGTACTTCGACACCGACGGCGTCGAGCACGAGGTCACCGCGCGCGCCGTCGTCCTGGGCGCGGGCGCGTTCGAGACGCCCCGCCTGCTGCTGCGCAGCGACGTCGGCAACCGCACCGATCTCGTCGGCCGCCACCTGATGTTCCACCTCCAGACGTTCGCCGTCGGCCAGATGCCGTTCCGCCTCCACGGCTACAAGGGCCGCGCCGTCACGCACCTCATGGACGACCCGATCGTCCCCGACGCGCTCGCGCAGGCCGCGGCCAAGGAGGCCGGACTCCCCTACATCCGCGGTGGGATCGTCGAGCACGGCGCGGCCGGGCACCCGGTGATGGAGGCGATGTACTCGCCTCCCGGCCCGATGCACTCGCGGATGATGCTCGAGTCGCCGATGCGCGACTGCATGGCCGGGTTCACCATGCAGGGCGAGGACCTCCCCCTGCTCACCAACCGCATCGACCTCGACCCCCAGGTGAAGGACGTGTGGGGCTTCCCGGCGGGACGGGTCACGTACTCGCCGCACCAGCACGACGTCGTCGCCTCACACCACTGGGCGCCCCGGCTCGAGGCGGTCATGAAGGAGGCCGGCGCGGTCAACACGTTCTCGGCCACCTCTCCCCCGCTCCCGGGCAGCCGGGGCGAGTCGCACAACATCACGCCCCAGTCGCGCCACATCATGGGTGGGGCGCGCATGGGCAACGACCCCGACACCAGCGTGTTCGACAAGTTCCAACGCCTCCACGACGTGCCCAACGTGGTCTGCGCCGACTCGTCGGTCTTCCCCACCTCCACCGGCTACGGCCCGACCCTCACGATCGTCGCCCTCGCCATCCGCGCCGCCCGCGAGCTCGCCGGGCTCCCGCCCCTCACCAGCCAACGCCCACCCGGCGTCTGACCCGCCCCACACAAGGACCTACGCTCCCTAGCCACCGCGTCCCACGATGGCGGGCACACTGGCAACGGAGATCGGCATGGTCGACCAGGTGGCCCTGGAACAGGAAGTCCGTGAGTTCCTCGACGAGCAATGGTCGCCGGAGCTCACGGTGCGGGAATGGTGGCGCCGGTTCGCCGAGTCGGGTTGGGCGATGCCCTCGTGGCCCACGGACGTCGGCGGGAAGGGTCTCTCCCGAGCCGACGCCCGGGTCGTCGCGGCAACCGTCGCCGACGTCGGTGCGCTCGGCGTGCCCACGGGCCTCGGGGTGCTCCTCGCCGCGCCGACGATCATCGAGCACGGCACCGCGGAGCAGAAGGCGCGCTACCTCCGCCCGCTGATCGACGGCTCCGAAGCCTGGTGCCAGCTCTTCTCCGAGCCGGGCGCGGGCAGCGACCTCGCGAGTCTCCAGTGCAAGGCCGAGCGCGACGGCGACGAGTGGGTCGTCACCGGGCAGAAGGTGTGGACCTCGCACGGGCATCTCGCCGATCTCGGAATGCTGATCTGCCGGACGGACCCGGACGCGCCCAAGCACCGCGGCATCACCTACTTCGCGATCGAGATGGACCAACCGGGCATCGAGGTGCGCCCGCTCCGCGAGATGACCGGCCGCGCGATGTTCAACGAGGTGTTCCTGGACGGCGCGCGCGTCGCCGACTCCGCCCGGATCGGTGCGCTCAACGGCGGGTGGGCGGTGGCCAACACCACCCTCGCCGCGGAACGGGCCGGCTTGGGGAGCGGCGGAGGCGGAGGCGCGGGCGCCACCTTTCCCGGCGAGAAGGCGGGCCGGCTCGACCGGCCGTGCTCCGACTTCCTGCGGACGAGCGCCCGGGGCGGGGCCGCGGCGAGCAAGGCGGCGGCCGACCCGGCGACCTTCATGATCGGCCTGGCCACCGAGTACGGCCGCGCCGGCGACGTGCACATCCGCCAACGCCTGGCCGAGCTGTACACGCTCAAGCAGCTGGGCGCGTGGAACGCGCAGCGGGCCCGCGCCGGCAGCGGCCGGCCCTGGGGAGTTCCCGCCGCACCCAATCTCGGCAAGCTCCAGCAGAGCAGCATCACCCGCCTCGCGCGTGATCTCGGCCCCGCCATCATGGGTCCCGCGGGGTTGCTCATCGGCGACGACGCTCCCCGCGGCGGCGTGGTCTCGGAGACCACGCTCTTCGCGCCGGGCCCGTCGATCTACGGCGGCACGGACGAGATCCAGAAGAACATCATCGGGGAGCGCGCCCTGGGCCTGCCGAAGGAACCCGGCCCCGACAAGGACACCCCGTTCCGCGAGCTGAAGGTCGGTAACCAGCGCGCGGATTGAGGGCGGCTCCGTGCTCTAG
>JADGOM010000214.1 GCA_017882925.1 Acidimicrobiia bacterium
CGGTGCTTCTCGAGTACTACGGGTTCACCGAGGGCGGCATGACGGTGGCGACGTCGGAAGAGTGGCTCGAGCGCCCCGGTACCGTGGGCCGGGCCGCGCAGGCCCGGCGCATCACGATCCGCGACGCCGACGACAACCTGCTCGGGCCCGGCCAGGACGGCGTCATCTACTTCGACCACCCGGGCGTGAACTCGTTCCGGTACCTCGGCGACGATGCCAAGACCGCGGCGGCGTTCTCGGGCTCGTTCTACACGGTCGGCGACATCGGCCACCTCGACGCCGACGGCTACCTCTACATCACCGGCCGCTCCGCCGACCTGATCGTCTCCGCCGGCGTCAACGTCTACCCGGCCGAGATCGAGTCGGTGCTCGACGGCACCGACGGCGTCGCCGACCTCGCGGTGGTCAGCGCGCCGGATCCCGAACGGGGCGAGACCGTCGCCGCGTTCGTCGTCGTCGCGACCGGTTCCGAGCCCGAGGTCGCGGTCGCCAACCTGCGCGCGGTCGCCGACGAGCATCTGGCCGGGTACCGCCGACCCCGCCAGTACCTGGTGGTCGACGAGCTCCCGCGCGACGGCACCGGCAAGCTCCTGCGCAAGAACCTGCGCGACCGGCTCTGGAAGCGCGCGTCCGCGCGCTGACGGCCGACTGCGATCGTGGGCTTCACCGTCGACCCCGACCTCGAGGATCTGTGCGCATCGGTGCGCACGGTCCTGGAATCCGCAGTCCTCGACGACTGGCGCGCGACCTGGGCCGCCGCGGTGGATCTCGGCTGGCCGACGGTCGGCGTTCCGCCCGAGCAGGGCGGTCTCGGCCTGGGCCAGGTCGGCCTGAGCCTGCTGCTCGAGGCCGCGGGTCGCTCGTACTGTCCCGTGGTCGTGAGCAGCGCGGGCCTGGCCGGCGCGGCGCTCGTGCAAGCGGGCCCGGCCCCGGGAAGCGCGGAAGCCCTCGCCCGGATCGCGGCCGGCGCGGTGGCGACCGTCGCAACGGGCGCGCCGGCCGTCGTCGACCGCGATCGACTCCGCGGCGCGTTCGCCGTCGTCACCGACGCGACGCGAGCCGAGATCCTGGTGGTCCGCGCCACGCAGGGAGGGCGCGACGTCCTCGCGGTCGTCGACGCCGGCGCCCCCGGCGTGCGCGTCACCCCGCTCGACGGCCCCGACCTCTCCGTGCCGATCGGGGCGGTGGCGTTCGCCGGCGTTGCGCCGTCGGCGGTGATCCCGGTGGACGCGGTCGCCGTGCTCGCGGCGTGCCGCGCGTCGGTCGCGGCCGACCTCATCGGGGGCGCGCAGCGGTCGCTCGAGGTCGCGGTCGACTACGCGCGCGAGCGCCGGCAGTTCGGCCGCGCGATCGGGGGGTTCCAGGGCGTGAAGCACCCGCTCGCCGACGTCTACGTCGGGATCGAGCGGGCCCGGAGCCTCGCGTACGGCGCCGCGGTGATGGTCGACGCCGGGTCGGCCGACGCGCCCCGCACGGCGGCGATGGCGAAGGCCGCGGCGTCCGAAGCCGCGCTGCACGCGGCGAAGGTCGCCGTCCAGACCTTCGGCGCGATGGGCACCACCTGGGAGAACGGCATGCACCGCCACCTGGGCCGGGCCCGACAGGGCTCCGCGCTCCTCGGGTCGCCGCGCGACCTCTACCTCGAGCTGGCGGCCGGCTGATGGACCTGGTCGAACGCCCGGAGACGCGCGTCGCGCGGGCGGAGTACGCGGCGTGGCTCGAAGCGTTCCTGCCGGCCGACTACGCCGCCGACTTCGGCCGGTACCGCTACGACGCCGCCTTCCGGCGCCGTCACCAGCGGGAGGCGTTCGCGGCCGGTTGGCTCGTGCCCAGCTGGCCCGTCGGCCTCGGCGGGCGCGGTCTCGCACCCGACGCCGCGGTCGCGGTGCGGGTCGAGGGCGCGCTGCGCAACGCGCCGAAGCTGGTGAGCGTGCAGTCGGTCGGGGTCGCCGCACCCGGCCTCTACGACTTCGGGACGCCGGAACAGAAGGCCCGCCACCTCGTGCCCACGTTGCGGGGCGACGAGGACTGGTGCCTCGGGATGTCGGAGCCCGACAGCGGCAGCGACTTCGCGAGCCTCCGCACCCGCGCGGTGCTGCGCGACGGCGGGTTCGTCGTCGACGGCGCCAAGATCTGGACGACGCAGGCCGACGAGAGCCAGTGGTGCCTGCTCTACTGCCGCACCGATCCCGACGCACCGAAGCACCGCGGGATCTCGTGCCTCCTCGTCGACATGGCGACCCCTGGCATCACCGTGCGCCCGATCCGGGTCGCGGACGACCGCATGGACCGGTTCTGCGAGGTCTTCTTCGACGGGGTCGAGGTGCCGGCCGCGAATCTGCTCGGTGCGCTGCACGGTGGTTGGGGCGTGTCCCTCGCATCGTTGCGCCACGAGCGGGACATGATCTGGGTCATGAACTGGGTCGAGATCGAGCGGGCCCGGCGCCGGGTCGACGCCGCGGCCGCGCGCGCCGACCGCGACGACCTGCGGGTCGAAGCCGGCCGCCTCGCAGCCGACGCCGCGGCACTGCGACTCACCGGCCTGCGGGTCGCCGCGGCCGCGGCGGTCGGCCGGGACGCGCCCGAGTTCCACATCCTGAAGCTGTTCGGGTCGGAGACGCTCCAACGCGCGTGGGACCTCGTCGCCGAGGCCGAAGGGCCCGAGGGGCTCGCGGACGCGGATCTGACCGTCGACGGGCTGGAAGCCCTCGGGGCCACGATCTACGGCGGCACCTCGCAGGTGCAGCGCAACATCGTCGCCGAACGGGTGTTGGGCCTTCCGCGCTGAATCCTCGCTATCGGTACAATCAATTGCCCTTCTCGCCGCCGCCGGACCGGCGCGCGCCCACCGACCGGATAGGCCGCCGATGCCGTCGAGCAAGACCCCCGGGACCCGCCACCAGCTCCGGCAGCCGCGCATCGCCGAGATGATCGCCGCGGTGCTGCGGCAGCGGATCGTGAGCGGGGAGCTGGCCGACGGCGAGCGGCTCTCGAAGCAGGACGAGCTGCTCGAGGAGTTCGACGTGAGCCGCCCGTCGCTGCGGGAGGCGCTGCGGATCCTCGAGACCGAGGGCCTGATCACCGTCCGGCGCGGCAACCTCGGCGGGGCGATCGTGCACGCGCCGACCGCGGAGTCGGCCGCCTACATGCTCGGCCTGGTGATGCAGTCGGGCGGGGTCCCGCAGTCCGACCTCGCCATCGCGCTCACCCGCCTCGAGCCGCTCTGCGCGTCGCTCTGCGCGATGCGCGACGACCGGCTCGTGACCGTGGTCCCGCCGCTGCAGGAGCTGATCGACGAGTCCGAGCGCGAGATCGAGGACCCGGTGAAGTTCACGCTGCTCTCGCGCGAGTTCCACACCGAGCTCGTGCGGGTCACCGGGAACGCCACGCTCACGCTCGTCGTCGGCTCGTTGACCGCGCTGTGGTCGAGCCAGGAGGCGGCGTGGGCGGCCGCGGCCGACTCGCACCACACGTACCCCGAGATCCCGCTGCGGCGGGCCGTCATCCGGGCCCACTCGAAGCTGCTCGCGGCGATCGAGAAGGGCGACGCGCCCGCGGCGGCGAAGTTGGCCGAGCAGCACCTGCAGGCCACGCAGACCCACGTGCTCGGCGACGCCGACTCCGGCGCGGTCACCATCGTCGTCACCGACGGCCCGCCCGGATCCGGCCTCGGCAAGTCCGCCGCCGGCCGCCCCTACTAGCGCCTGGTGCGTATCTCACCTACCTGACAGGTAGGTGAGATACGCACTGGAGCTCTGAGGGGCTAGAGGCCGGGCATCTCGGACACGGGGGCGGCGGTCTTCAGGAGCTCCTCGATGGTGGCGCCCACGCCGGCGATGTCGGCGGGAGTCGGGGCGCCCGGCCCGCGGTTCCAGCCCTCGGCGATGGCGATGTGCACGCCGGAGACGTCGATGACGCGGCCGGTCACGGCGGCCGACGCCGGGCTCGCGAGCCACGCGGTGACGTTGGCGATCCACTGCGGGTCGAGGCTGGCCTGCATCTCCTCCGACATCGCCCCGCCGTTGACGGCGGTGGTCAGCCGGGTCGCCGCCGCCGGCGCCAGCGCGTTGACGGTGACGCCGTAGCGGCCGAGCTCCTTGCTGAGGATGATCGTCATCGCGGCGATGCCGGCCTTGGCGGCGCCGTAGTTGCTCTGGCCCACGTTGCCGTAGATGCCGGACGACGACGTCGTGTTGATGATCCGGCCGTCGACGGTCTCGCCCGCCTTCACCTGCTCGCGCCAATAGGCCGCGGCCCAGCGCGACGTGCAGAACGTGCCCCGCAGGTGCACCTTGATCACCGCATCGAACTCCTCGATGCCCATGTTCACGATCATGCGGTCGCGCAGGATGCCCGCGTTGTTCACCAGCACGTCGAGCCGGCCGAACTCGTTGATCGCGGTGTTGATGAGGTTCTGGGCGCCGTCCCACTCCGAGATGTCGTCGGTGTTGGCGACGGCCTTCCCGCCGAGGTCGCGGATCTCGGCCACGACCTCGCTCGCGGGCCCCGCGTCGCTCCCGCTGCCGTCGGCCGCGCCGCCGACGTCGTTGACGACGACGCTCGCGCCCTCGGCCGCGAGCGTCATGGCCTCGGCCCGGCCGATCCCACGCCCCGCCCCGGTGACGATGGCCACACGACCTTCACTCGTTCCGCTCATTGCCAGCTCCTCTTCGATGAGTTCGTCACTTGTGAGTCTGCGACTCCGCCCACGCGACGCCGCGTTGCCATCGTTGTCTCTGACCGTTGCCGCGAACGCCGGGACCGTACTCCGACCTTCGGTCTCCGTGGTCACGAACAGAAGGGCGGACGGCAGGCCCAGCGGGGCTACAGCTACGGAGGAGCAGCGCCCGTGCCCTGGACGGGCCGGGGCTCGGGTGCCTCGGCGATGAGCCGCCGCACGATGGGCCCGAACTCGTCGGGCTCGACCCGACGGTCGTGCACCTCGAGCGGCCCGCGCGAGTAGCCGTTGATGATCACGAGCCGGCCGCCGTAGACCTCGAACACGCGGCCGTTGACCCCGGCCGAGTCAGTGCTGGCGAGCCAGACGACGAGCGTCGAGACGTGCTCGGGGGCCATCGGGTCGAACCGGCCCGCCTCCGCCGTCGTCATCATGCTCGTGTAGACGTCCTGCGTCATACGGGTGCGGGCGCCGGGCGCGAGCGCGTTGGACGTCACGCCGTAGCGGGCGAGCTCCGCGCTGGCGACGAGAGTGAGCCCCACGATGCCGGCCTTGGCCGCGCTGTAGTTGGCCTGGCCGACGTTGCCGAAGAGGCCGGCCGCGGAGCTCGTGTTGACGAGTCGGGCATCGACCGCCTCGCCGGCCTTGCTGCGCTCGCGCCAGTGGAGCCCGGCCCAGTGCGCGGTGGAGAAGGTCCCCCGGAGGTGCACGCGGATCACCGCGTCCCACTGGTCGATGTCCATGTTGACCAGCATGCGGTCGCGCAGGATCCCCGCGTTGTTGACCAGCACGTCGAGGCGCCCGTAGGTGTCGACCGCGGTGTCGATCAGGTGCTTGGCGCCGTCGAAGTCGGAGACGTCGTCGGTGTTGGCCACCGCCTCGCCGCCGGCGGCCCGGATCTCGGCCACCACGTCGTCGGCCGGCCCCGAGGAGCCGCCCGCGCCGTCGAGCGCGACGCCCACGTCGTTGACGACGACCTGGGCGCCCGCCTTGGCCAGCTCGAGCGCGTGGCTGCGGCCGAGGCCACCGCCGGCTCCGGTGACGATCGCGACCCGATCGGCGCAGATCCCGCTCATGCCGCGCTCATCCGACGCCCACGACGGGCCGCCAGAACGGCAAGGCCATCTCGTCGTCGGCCGGCACGAAGTGCACCTGCACCGGCAGGCCGATCCGCACGTCGTCGATCGCGCAGCCGACGAGGTTGGTCATCATGCGCGGGCCCTCGTCGAGCTGGATCATCGCGACGACGTAGGGGCCGAGCTCTTTGAACGGCGCCGAGCGGTTCTGCCGGATGACGGTGAACGTGTGCACCTCGCCCCGCCCGCTCGCGAGCTCCCACTCCGGCACCTCGCCGCAGGTGGTGCACAGCGGCCGGGGGTAGAACTGCCATTCGCCGCAGTGCGCGCAGTGCTGGAGCAGCAGCTCACCGCGTCCGGTGGCCTCCCAGTAGGGGCGGCTCCACGTCTCCATCCGCGGCAGGTTGCGGCCTTCGATCACGGTCTGCGCGGCGATGGCCGCGTCGTCGAAGGCCGGGCCGTCGGAGGTCATCGCTTCTCCTTCGTGAGGACGACGGTGCCCATGGCCGACAGGAAGCCGCCCGATCCGCAGGCGACCGCGACCTCGCAGTCGGGCACCTGCACGTCACCGGCCTGGCCCCGCAGCTGCCGCACCGACTCGATGAGCAGGAAGACGCCGCGCATCCCGGGGTGGCACGACGACAGTCCGCCGCCGTCGGTGTTGGTGGGCAGCTCGCCGTCGAAGCGGAGCACGCCGCCGCGGCCCACGAACGGCCCGCCCTCGCCCTTGGCGCAGAAGCCGAGGCCTTCGAGCAGCAGGAGCGTGGTGATGGTGAAGCTGTCGTACAGCTGCAACGTGTCGACGTCGGCGTGGGTGATGCCGGCCTCGGCGAACGCGGCCGGCCCGGAGATCGCCGCCGCGGTCGACGTGAAGTCGGGCATCTGCGAGATGTTCCAGTGGGTCTGCGCGGTGGCCGAGCCCGCGATGTAGACGGGTGTCGACGGCAGGTCGGCGGCGCGCTCGGCGGTCGTCATGATCACCGCACCGCCGCCGTCGGAGATCACGCAGCAGTCGAGCATGTGCAGCGGGTCGGCGATCAGGCGGGAGCTCATGACGTCGTCGACCGTGATCGGCTTCTGGTACAGCGCCTTCGGGTTGTGCGACGCGTTGTCGCGGATGTCGACCGCGATCTGCGCGAGCTGCTCCGAGGTGGTGCCGTACTCGTGCATGTGGCGCTTGGCCGCCATCGCGTACGACCCGATGAGCGGGTTGCCCCACGGCACCTCGTACTGCAGCGGGCCGGCCTGGCGGGCGCCCGAGGTGAACATCTGGGTGCCGAGGTTGCGCCCCTGGCTCGAGAGCAGCGCGGAGCCGTAGCTGATGAGCACGGTGTCGGCCTGCCCGGTGCGGATCGCCGCAGCCGCGTGGTGCACGAAGTACTCGAAGACCGTGCCGCCCACGAACGTGCCGTCGAGGACGCGGTACTTGATGCCGAAGATCTCCGCGACGGTCGGGGCGTCGTCGACGCCGTAGGAGCCGAAGCACATCAGGCCGTCGATGTCGGGCAGCTTCACCCCCGAGTCGTCGAGCGCGCGCCGGATCGCGAGGCCGTGGTGCGCGACGTTGTCGAGCTCGGGTTCCTTCGGGTAGTCGCTGAGCCCGACCCCGACGATGACCGGCGTGCGGTCTGCCACTGATCCTCCTGTTGGACGTCGCGTCCTCCCGGAGACACGAGCTCCCGGTGGACCGGGGGGACGGTATCAGTGCAATGATTAGACGTTCAACGACGAAGCAGCAGCGGGGCGGACGCCGGGCCGGGGGGTGCGACGCGTGGGTGACACAGCACCGGCCGGCGTCGACCTGGGCATCCCCGTGGCCGTCGACCGCCTCACCCTCGGGCGGTTCGTCGACGACCTCGCGGCGCGCTTCGGCGCGCGCGAGGCGATCGTCAGCGGCAGCACCCGGTGGTCCTTCGACGACCTCCGGCGCGCGGTGCGGGCCGCGGCGCGCGGGTTCGTCGCCGCGGGCGTCACCAAGGGCGAGCACGTCGCGGTGCTCGCGGGCTCGAAGTCGGAATGGGTGGCGGCGGTGTTCGGTGCGGCCGCGATCGGGGCCGTGGTCATCCCCATCAGCTCCTACGCCACCGCCGACGAGCGGCACGAGGTCCTGGCCGACTGCGACGCCGCGATCCTCGTGTGCGAGGAGTCGCTCCAGGGCAACGAGTACCTCGCCGACCTCGCGCGCGCGGTGCCCGAGCTCGCCACCGCGGTCCCTGGCGATCTGCTCGTCGAGGCGTTCCCCCATCTGCGCCGGGTCGTCGGGTTCGACGGCTCCACCAGCGTCCCGGGGGTCGAGCCGTGGTCGGCGTTCATCGCCCGGGGCGACGCGGTGTCGGAGCGGCTGCTCGACCGGCTCATCGCCGAGGTCGACCCCGAGGACGACGTCTTCATCCTCTACACGTCGGGCTCCACCGGCGCGCCGAAGGCCGTCGTGCACCGCCACCGCGCCCCGGTCCTGCAGTCGTACCGGCTGGGCGACCTCACCCAGACCGGGCCCGACGACCGCGTGTTCAGCGCGCTGCCGCTGTTCTGGTGCGCGGGGTTCGCGATGGGCTTCGGCGCCGCGCTCTCGCAGGGCGCGGCCGTGATCCTCCAGGAGGTGATCGAGCCGGAGGTCACGCTGGCGCTGCTCGAGCGGGAACGCGTCACGACGCTGCACGCGCCGCCCCACGTGGCCGCGCGCCTCGCCGAGCATCCCGACCTCGTCCGTCGCGACCTGTCGGCACTGGTGCGGCTGTCGGCCCGCAGCCCCCTCCACGCCGCGCTCGGACGCGAGGCCGACACGTGGGATCCCGCGTCGGCCTACGGCATGAGCGAGTCGTTCACGGTGGTCACGGGCCTCCCGGCCGACGCGCCCGCGTCGGCGCGCCACGGCCACAACGGCCCCGCGCTGCCGGGCGTCGACCTCCGCATCCTCGATCCCCTCACCGGCGACGAGCTGCCGGTGGGGGAGACGGGCGAGATCGTGGTGCGCGGCCCGAGCCTCATGCGCGGCTACTACCACCAGCCACCGGAGGCGGCCTTCGACGCGCAGGGGTTCTTCCACACCCAGGACCTCGGGCATCTCGACGCCGACGGGATGCTCCACTGGGACGGCCGGCTCGCGCGGATGATCCGCTCCCGCGGGGTCAACGTCGCGCCGGTGGAGATCGAGGAGATCCTCGGCCGGTGGGGCCGGCTGCGCCTGGTGCGCGTGGTGGGGGTCCCGCACCCGACCTACGGCGACGCGGTCGTCGCGTGCATCGCCCCGCAGCCGCACGACCCGCTGCACGAGGACGACGTCCTCGAATACCTTCGCGGCCGGCTCACCTCCTACAAGGTGCCGTCCCGCGTCCTCCTGCTCGACCCGGCCGACTTCGGCCTCACCGACAGCGACAAGGTCGGGCTCGTCGCCGTCGAGGCCGCGGCCCGGCGCGCGTTGCTCGAATCGCCCGACCTCGCGCCCGAGTGGCGCGAGCACCTGTCCCCCGAGACCACCGTGACCCAGGAGCATTGATGACAGAGCAGGTCGACCTCGGATCGCTGCCGCCCGTCGGCGACGTACCGGAGCGGATGTGGGCCTCGGTGGTCCGCCAGGAGCGCTTCGGCGACCCGGCCGACGCGTTCGTCGTCGAGTCGCTGCCGGTCCCGCAGCCCGGGCCGGGCGAGGTGCTCGTCGCGGTCATGGCCGCAGGGGTCAACTACAACAACGTGTGGGCCGCGCGCGGCGTGCCGGTCGACGTGATCGCGTCGCGTCAGCGCGGCGGTGACCCGCACGACTTCCACATCGGCGGCAGCGACGCGTCGGGCATCGTCTACGCGGTCGGCGACGGCGTCGACGGCGTGGAGATCGGCGCCGAGGTCGTGGTCCACCCCGGCTACTGGGACCCGGCCGACCCCTGGATCGCCGCGGGCAAGGATCCGATGATCGCCCCGTCGGCGAAGATCTGGGGCTACGACACGAACTTCGGCTCCTTCGCCCAGTTCTGCATCGTGCAGGCCCACCAGCTGCTGCCGAAGGCGCCCCACCTCAGCTGGGCCGAGGCCGCCGCGCCCACGCTCGTGGGCACGACCGCCTACCGGATGCTCTTCGGGTGGGAGGGCAACGTGATGAAGGCCGACGACGTCGTCCTCGTGTGGGGCGGCTCCGGCGGTCTCGGCTCGCAGGCCATCCAGCTCGCGGTCGCGACCGGCGCCCGCGCGGTCGCGGTGGTGTCCGACGACACGCGCGGCGAGTACTGCATGAAGCTTGGCGCCACCGGCTACGTCGTGCGCGGGCAGTTCGGCCACTGGGGGATCCCGCCGCACTGGGACGACGCCGCGGGCCAGAAGGAGTGGACCGGCGGCGCCCGCGCGTTCGGGAAGGCGTTCTGGGACGCGCTCGGCGAGCGCCGCAACCCCGACCTCGTGTTCGAGCACCCGGGCGAGGCCACGGTGCCCACGAGCGTCTTCGTGTGCGAGGCCGGCGGGATGATCGTGATCTGCGCCGGCACCACCGGCTACTCCGCCACCGTCGACCTCCGCTACCACTGGACGCGGCAGAAGCGCCTACAGGGTTCGCACGGCACCAACGACGAGCAGGCGCGCGCGTACAACGAGCTCGTGCGGGCGGGGAGGATCGACCCGTGCCTGGGCCGGATCTACGCGTTCGACGGCATCGGGCGGGCGCACGCCGACATGGCCGAGGGCATCGACGTGCTGGGCAACCGGGTCGTCCTGGTGGGCGTCACCGACGCGGAGCAGGGCCGGAGCTGAACCGCGGTCCCGCGGGCTGTGAGCCCATCTATGCAATGATAAGAGGATGAGGTGCGCGTGATGACCCGGCACCGGAGCGTGGAGGTTCTGGCGTGAAGTTCGGCGTCTTCTACGAGCACCAGATCCCGCGGCCCTGGGATGCGGAGAGCGAGCACCGGCAGTTCAAGAACGCGCTGGAGCAGGTCGAGCTGGCCGACAAGCTCGGCTACGACTTCGCGTGGTGCACCGAGCACCACTTCATGGAGGAGTACTCGCACGCGTCGGCGCCCGAGGTCTTCCTCGCGGCCGCGAGCCAGCGCACCAAGAACATCCGCCTCGGTCACGGCATCGTGCAGCTCACCACCAACCACCCGGCCCGCGTCGCCGAGCGCGTGTCCACCCTCGACCTCGTGAGCGACGGCCGGGTCGAGCTCGGCCTCGGCGAGGGCGGCAGCACCACCGAGCTGCACCCGTTCGACCGCAAGTTCCGCGACAAGCGCGCGATCTGGGACGAGGCGCTGCAGGTGCTCATCCCGATGCTCAAGGATTCTCCCGAGGGCATCGAGTGGCACGGCGAGTTCTTCGACTTCCCGTTGCGGGCGGTGCTGCCGAAGCCGTTGCAGAAGCCGCACCCGCCGCTGTGGGTCGCGTGCTCGCAGTACGAGACCATCGAACGCGCGGGGGAACTCGGGCTCGGCGCGCTCGGGTTCCAGTTCCTCAGCAGCGAGGCCGCGGTCGCGTGGGTCAACGCCTATTACAAGGCGTACACCACGAAGCTCCGCCCGCTCGCCGACTACCAGACCAACCCCAACATCGCGATGGTCAGCGCGCTCATGTGCGCCGACACCGACGAGGAGGCCCAGCGCCGGGCCGACGGCTGGTCGTTCTTCCAGTTCGCGCTGATCTACTACAACAAGTCGGGCCCGGTCGCGCCGGGGACGGTCAACCTGTGGGAGGAGTACCTGGTCTGGCGCGAGTCGCCGAAGGGGCAGGTCTACGCGCCGGGTCTCATCGGCACCCCCGAGACCATCATCGAGCAGCTCGAGGCGTTCGACCGCGCCCACGTCGACCAGGTGATCCTGCTCAACCAGGCGGGCAAGAACACGCACGAGGACATCTGCGAGAGCCTCGAGCTGTTCGCCAAGGAGGTCATGCCCGAGTTCCACGCGCGCGAGCCGATCCACCAGGAGTGGAAGCGCCGGGTGATCGCGGGCGAGATCGAGCTCGAGGACATCGACACCGCACCGTTCAAGCCCGCCACCACCCAGACCCCCACTTCAAGGCTTTGAATGCGTTCACTGACTACGCGTGACGTAGTCAGTGAACGCCTACCGCGCTCAGAGCCCGGCGGGGGGGGTTGCCGATGATCCCATCGGCGCCCAGGCGCACGATTTCCTGCTGCACGAAGCGCACGATGTCGGCGTCGCTCGTGGAGCACGTCGTCGGTCAACAGGTCGCGGACGGATGTCGGGGTCGTTGTCATCGGGGGCTCCCTTTCGTGCCGCGCCCACCGGGGTGCGACGGATCGTGAGCACCGATCGTGGGGTG
This sequence comes from Acidimicrobiia bacterium, assembly GCA_017882925.1. GTDB lineage: Bacteria > Actinomycetota > Acidimicrobiia > IMCC26256 > Chersky-534 > Chersky-534. The sequence continues at coordinate 12,016 of JADGOM010000214.1, forward strand.
ACCCCCTTGCAGTCCGGAGGCGCGGCGCTTGCAGTGCGTCCGCAGCGACCCTGCAGGTTGGGCTCAGAACCCCGCGGGGCGTTCGCCGATGATCCCCTCGGCCCGGAGCCGGTCGAGGTCGGCATCGGTGCAGGCGAGCTCGCCCTGCAGCACCTCGGCGTTGTGCTGGCCGAGGAGTGGCGGCGCGGCCTCGTACCACCGGCCGTCGAAGTCGTGGAAACGCAGCGGGATCCCGGGGTAGAGCAGAGACCCGGCCACCGGGTGCTCGAGCGCCTGGAAGAAGTCGCGCGCCCGGAGCTGCACGTTGGCGGTGATCCGGCCCGGGATGATCACGGCCGCGGCGGGGACGCCCGCGGCGACGAGCTGGTCGACGGCGGCGTCGAGGTCGAGGCCCGCGAACACGGGACCGAGCCCGCGGTCGATGTCGTCGTGGCGCCCGTGCCGACCGGCGGGGTCGCCCAGGTCGGCGGCCCGCGCCCATTCCGGGTCGCCGAGCCACGCGCGCAGCGCTTCCCACTGCGCGTCGGTCTCGACCGCCAGCGCGAGCCACCGGTCGTCGCCCGCGCACGCGTAGAGGTTCTGGGGCGCGGCGAACGCGCCCCGGTTTCCGGTGCGCATGATCAGCTCGCCGTAGGCCGAGTGCTCGATGGTCTGATCTGCGGCGACGTTGAGCGCGGCCTCGACCATCACCGACTCGAGCAGCTGCCCCTCGCCCGTGCGGTCGCGGTGATGCAGCGCGACGAGCGTGGCGAAGCACGCGTGGAGGCCGGCGATCGCGTCGCACGGGCCCCGGGGGTTGATCGGCGGCCCGTCGGGATAGCCGGTGGAGTTGGCCAGGCCCGACAGCTGCTCCATCGTCTGGGCCATGCCGGGCCGATCCCGCCACGGACCCGTGAGCCCGAACGCGGGCATCCGCACCATCACCGTGTCGGGGGCCGCGGCCGAGACCGCGTCGTAGCCGAGCCCGAACCCCTCGAACACGCGGGGCGAGAAGTTCTCGATCACCACGTCGGCCCCGGCGACGAGCCGCAGCGCGAGATCGCGGCCTTCGGCCGCACCGAGGTCGAGGGTGATCGACCGCTTGCCCGGGTTCACGCCGTGGAAGAGCCAGCTGTACTCCCACCACTGGTCGACGGTGGGTGGCTGCACGCTCGCGTAGCGGATCGAGTCGGGCCGTTGCGTCGCCTCCACCTTCACGACGTCGGCGCCCAGGGCCCCGAGCAGGTGGGTGACGAGCGGCCCGGCCCACGCGGCGGTGAAGTCGGCGACGCGCACACCGTCGAGCGCGCGGCCGGTCGCGAGCGCGGCGGGCGCGTCCGCCGGGTCGGAGCCGGCGCCGGGCCCGTCGGCGGCGGTCGGGTCGACTCGCCCCGCGCCGACCGGGGCCGGTAGCCCGAACGCGCGCGTCTCCGCCGCCGACATCCGGTACGGCACGCAGGGATGCACGAAGTCGCCGCTCGCGCTGGTGACGAACGTGCCCCGGTCGACGAACTGCTCCATCTCCCGCACCGACGCGCCGTCACCGAGCCGGGCCGCCGGGAGCCGGTGGCCCGTCGCCTCGGCCACGATCTCGCCGACGGTGTGGCTCTGCATCCAGGGATCGATCATGGCCTGCACCTGGTCGCGCAGGGGCCAACGGCCCAGCTGCTGGCCGAGCTCGACGTCGTCGGCGACGTCGGGTCGGCCGATCATCAGCGCGAACTCGTGCCACTGCTGGGGTGTGAACATCGCGAGCCCGACCCAGCCGTCGGCCGCGGCCTCGATCGACGGCACCTCGACCGACCGCTCGAACACGTCGCGCAGGAAGTGCTCCGGGTCACCCGTCAGATCCGCGTGGAGCGACTCGTAGGCGTTGAGCGTGATCGACATGCACTCGAGCTGGGAGATGTCGACGTGCTGCGGCGAGTCGGTGATCCGGGCCCGGCGCAGCCCTGCCAGCGCGCCGATGGCCGCGAACACCCCGGTGGCCCAGTCGCCGAGCTGGCCCCCGGCGCACACCGGCGCGCGGTCGGGATGGCCCCGGAAGCCGATGGAGCCGCACTCGGCCTGCAGCGTGAACTCGGTGGCCGGGCGGTCGCGCGTCGGGCCGGTCTGGCCGTAGGGGGTGATCGACACCACGGTGGTCGTCGACCCGAGCGCGTCCAGGCTGGCGGGGTCGAGGCCGAGCTCCGCGGCGCGGCCGGGCGGCCCGCTCTCCACCACGACGTCGGCCCGCCGGACGAGCTCGGCCAGCGTTGCCCGGCCCGCGGCGGTGTCGAGGTCGGCGACGACCGAGCCCTTCGAGGCGTGCAGCCACTGCCCGGCCGCGGTGTCGCCGTCGGGGCCGGGGGCGTGGCCCGACGCGGAGCGACGGCGGGTGGGGTCACCCGACGCCGGCTCGACCTTCACGACCTCGGCCCCCGCGTCGACGAGGAGCTTCGTCGCGTAGGCGCCCGGCAGACGGTCGGAGAGGTCGACGACGAGGACTCCGTCCAACGCGGTGGCCATGGCACGCTCCCCCCGGGACGTGTGACGCACGTGGTGCCAGGCCGTCGATCGGCGGCCGGCGCACGAACCCTAATGTGCTATCAGTACATTGATGAGAAGATAGGCCGCCGGCCGGGGGGACTGCAGTGGCGCACGACGGGACGACCGGGCTCGACACCAGCGACATCGATCGCTGGATCGGGGTGCCCCTGCCGAGGCTGCAGCTTCGCTACCCGACCACCGAGGCCGACATCGGCCGGTGGGTGCAGTCGATGCACAACCCGAACCCGCGCTTCTACGACCCCGACTTCTTCGGGGAGTCGGAGAACGGGCTGGTGGCCCCGCAGTCGTTCACCGTGGCCGCGGGCGACGGCCACGGCGCGACCCCCGCGATCCAGGGCGCGGTCGAGGGCACCCACATGCTCTTCGGCGGCGACGAGTGGTGGTTCTACGGTCCGCGGATCCGGGCCGGCGACCTCCTCCAGCGCGACGGCATGCTCTTCGACTACAAGGTCGCGGACACCAAGTTCGCCGGCCCCACGATCTTCAGCCGCGGCGACACCACCTACGCCAACCAGAAGGGTGAGTTCGTCGCCAAGCAGCGCTGCACCGCGATCCGCTACGTCGCGGAGGAGGCCCGCAAGCGCGCCACCTACGCCGACGACCAGGGCGAGCCCACCTGGACCGCTGAGCAGCTCGCCGCGATCGACGCCCGCCAGCTCGCGTACTACGAGACGTTCCGCGCGATGGGTCATGAGCCCCGGCGCTGGAAGGACGTCGCCGCGGGCGACACGCTGCCCGACCGCCCGCTCGGCCCGCACAGCGTGGCGACGTTCGCCACCGAGCACCGGGCACGTCCGGCGACGGTGTGGGGCGCGGCGTATTACACCGAGGGCCGCACCGGCATGTTCGACGCCGGCTGGCTCTCCGACTTCGCCCGCGACCGCGAGCGCGAGGCCATCGATCCCGCCAAGGCCGACGGCCTCTACGCGGGCGCATCGCGCGGCCACGCCGACGTCGACCACGCGCGCGACATCGGCATGCCGCGTGGCTACGGTTACGGCTCGTCCATGGGTGGCTGGCTCCTCGACTACATCGAGAACTGGGGCGGCGAGGGTGCGTGGACCGTCCACATGAACGCCTCGTACCGCAGCCCCGCGCTCACGGGCGACGTCACCGAGCTCGCGGGCGAGGTCGTCGGCACGCGCCACGAACCCGAGACCCGGCGCAACCTCGTCGACCTCGAGCTCCGGATGTCGGACCAGAACGGGCGGACCATGGCGACCGCCACCGCCGAGGTGTGTCTCCCCGGGTGACGGCCACGACCGCGACCGACGCCGCCGGCACCGACGAGGAGCGCGAGCAGGCGCAGTTCCGGGCCGCGGCCCGGGCCTGGATCGCGCAACACGCGCCGGCGGCGGGACCGGGCGCGCGCAGCACGGGCTTCTCGGCGTCATCCGACGACCAGGGCCGGGCCGCGCGCGACGCGCGTGCGTGGCAGCGGCTGCGGTTCGACGGCGGCTGGGCCGGGCTCTCGTGGCCGGTCGGGCACGGCGGCCGGGGCCTGCCCCTCGCCTTCGAGCGGATCTACGCCGAGGAGCAGACGGCGGTCGGCATCTCCAACGCGTTGCTCCAGGTCGGCCTGGGCATGGTCGGGCCCACAATCATCCGGCACGGCACGCCCGAGCAGCATGACCGCTATCTCACCCCGATGCTCCGCGGCGACGAGGGCTGGTGCCAGCTGTTCTCGGAACCCGGCGCGGGCTCCGACCTCGCCGCGGTCGCCTGTCACGCGGTGCGCGACGGCGACGACTGGGTCGTCGACGGGCAGAAGGTCTGGACGTCGGGCGCGGCTCACAGCGACTGGGGCATCCTGCTCGCGCGCTCCGCACCCGACCAGCCCAAGCACCGCGGCATCACGTGCTTCCTCGTCGACATGACCAGCGCCGGCGTCGAGGTGCGGCCGTTGCGGCAGATGACCGGGGGCGCGCACTTCTCCGAGGTGTTCCTGACCGGCGTGCGGGTGCCGGCGGCCAACGTGCTCGGTGACGTCGACGGCGGTTGGAGCGTGGCCCTCACCACGCTCGGGTTCGAGCGGAACGTGATCGGCGGCACCAACCTCGGCCCCGACGCGCACGCCGTCATCCGCCTCGCGGTCGAACACGGGCGCGCGGCCGACCCGACGTTCCGCGACGCGCTGGCGCGCACCTACTCGCGCGAGCGCATCCTCTCGTTCCTCGGCGACCGGACGCGCGCCGCCGCGGCGCGCGACAGGTTGCGCGGGTACGAGGGCTCGGTGGCGAAGCTCGCCCACGCGCAGCACGTGCGGGACACGTCTGCGCTCGCGTTGCGCGTGCTCGGCCCCGGCGCGCTGCTCGCCGGAGCCGACGCGCCGGGGGCGGGGTCGTGGCAGCAGTACTTCCTCGGTGGCCCCTCGTACCGGATCGCCGGGGGCACCGACGAGATCCAACGCAACGTGATCGCCGAGCGCGGGCTCGGCCTGCCGACCGAGCCGCGGGCCGACCGCTCGCTGCCGTTCCGCGAGCTCCCGCGGAGCTGACCCGCCCGACGGGCCCGGAGAGGACGACCGTGACCGAGCCAGCCGCAACGACACCGATCCCGCCGATCATCAGCGTCGACGACCACGTCATCGAGCCGCCGGGCGTGTGGCGGGACCGCCTTCCGGCGAAGTACCGCGACGTGGGTCCCCGCATCGAGGAGCACCCGGCCGACGGCTTCGTGCTGCGCGACGGCCGCTACGTGCCCAACCCGGGGGCCGGGGGCGCGCCCGCGGCGTGGTGGCACTACGAGGACCGCTACTACCCGGTGATCCGCTACATCGCGTCGGCCGGCTACCCGCCGAGCCCGGAGGACAGCCGGGCCGTCTCGCTCGACGACATGCGCCCCGGGTGCTGGCAGCCGGCGGCGCGGCTCGACGACATGACGATCAACGGGGTGGAGGCGTCGCTCTGCTTCCCCAACTACCCGCGCTTCTGCGGCCAGATCTTCAACGAGGCGCAGGACCACGACCTCGGGCTGCTGTGCGTGAAGGCGTACAACGACTTCACGGTCGACGAGTGGTGCGCGGGCAGCGGCGGCCGCCTCATCCCGCTGTGCCTGATCCCGCTGTGGGATCCGGAGCTGGCCGCGGCCGAGGTGCGCCGCAACGCGGCGCGCGGGGTGAAGGCGGTGGCGTTCAGCGAGCTGCCCGCGTGGATCGGGCTCCCGAGCATCTACTCCGGCTACTGGGACCCGTTCTTCCGGGCGTGCGACGAGACCGGTACCGTGATCTGCATGCACATCGGCTCCGGCACCAAGACGCTCCAGACCTCGCCCGACGCGCCCGCGGTGGTGTCGACGGTGATGATCTTCGCCAACAGCTCCGCGTCGATGGTCGACTTCCTGATGTCGGGCGTGCTCGAGCGCTACCCCGACATCAAGCTGCTCTACGCCGAGTGCCAGATCGGCTGGATCCCGTTCGTGCTCGAGCGGGCGGACGACGCGTGGCGCACCCACCTGTGGGGGCACCGGGAGCCCACGATCTCGGGTCTGCCGTCCGACCACTACAAGGACCGCGTGTACAGCTGCTTCTTCAAGGACGTCGTCGGCATCGACCTGCTCGACAAGATCGGTGTCGACCAGGTGCTGTTCGAGACCGACTACCCCCACATGGACGGCACCTGGCCGCACACGCACACGGTGGCGGCGGAGCTGTTCGGCCACCTCGACCCGGTGTCGGTCGACAAGATCGCCCGCGGCAACGCGATCAAGCTGCTCGATCTGCCCTTCACATGAGCGCCCGGGACTCGATGGACAGCCACTGATGGACATCGACGAGACCGACGAGCAGCGGCGCACGCGCGACGCGTTCACACGGTGGCTCGGGGAGGTGCTGCCGGCCGACTACGGCGACGGCACGCCCTACGCGGGCGACTGGGACCTGCGCCGCAGCTACCAGCGCGCCGCGTTCGAGGCGGGCTGGCTGCTGCCGGCGTGGCCCGTCGGCCTGGGGGGCCGCGGCCTGGGGCCGCTGGAGGCGCTCGCGGTGCAGCTCGAGTCGGCCCGGCGGGCGGCGCCCAAGCTCTACGGCCCGAGCGGCGTGCACGTGGTGGCGCCCGCGCTGCGCAAGCTCGGCACGCCCGAGCAGCAGGGCGCGTACCTCGTCCCGATGCTGCGCGGCGACGTCCGCTGGTGCCTCGGCATGTCCGAGCCCGGGGCCGGCTCCGACTTCGCCGGCCTGCAGACGGCGGCGGTGCGGGTCGACGACGCCTACGTCGTCAACGGGCAGAAGATCTGGACCTCACAGGCCCACTGGTCGACCTACACGATGCTCTATTGCCGCACCGACCGGGAGGCCCCGCGGCACCGCGGCATCTCGTGCCTGATCGTCGACCTGCGCAGCCCGGGCGTGACCGTGCGGCCGATCGCGATGGCGACGGGCAAGGACGAGCAGTTCTGCGAGGTGTTCTTCGACGAGGTGGTGGTCCCGGCCGACAACCTGCTGGGCACCGAGAACGACGGCTGGGCTGTGGCCATGAGCGCGCTCGAGGCCGAGCGCCACATGCTGTGGATCATGGCGTGGGCCCAGGTCGACCAGGCCCTGCACCGGGTCGTCGACCGGGCCGGCGACGCGATGGGCGACGACGCCGCGATCGAGCTCGGCCGGTCGGTGGCCGACTCCTACGCGCTCGGCTTCACCGGGTGGCGCGCGGTCACCAACCAGCTGCGGGGGCGGCGGAGCCCGGAGACGTCGATCCAGAAGCTGCTCGGATCGGAGACCCTCTTGCGCATCAGCACCCTCACCGACGAGCTCGTCGGCGTCGACGCGCTCACCGACGTCGACCTCCTCGCCGCGGAGATCGACGCCCTCGCGGCCGCCACCTACGGCGGCACGTCGGAGGTGCAACGCACGATCATCGGCGAGCGCAGCCTCGGGTTGCCCAGGTGACGGCGCCGCTGGAGGACGCGGCCGCCATCGTTGGCACCGAGGTGCTCTCACGGCGCCGATGAGTTTGACTTCGCTACTTCGGGAGGTCGATGCCGGCGGCTTCGCGGTCCCAGGTGTTCTCGTTGCGGGCCTTCTGGCGGAGCTCGTACTTCTGCACCCGCTGCGTCGCCGGCGTCTTCGGCAGCTCGGGGACGAATTCCACGAAGCGGGGGATCATGAAGCGCGGCATCCGCGGGATGAGGAACGCGATCAGGTCGGCCGGGTCGAGCTGCTCACCCGGCTGCAGCACGATCACGATCTTGACCTCGTCCTCGCTGAGCTCCGACGGCACGCCGATCGCGGCCGACTCGAGGACGGCCGGGTGCGCGTTGATCGCGACCTCCACCTCGAACGACGAGATGTTCTCGCCCCGCCGCCGCAGCGCGTCCTTCACCCGGTCGAGGAAGAACCAGTTGCCGTCGTCGTCGCGCAGGAAGCCGTCGCCGGTGTGGAACCACCCGTTGCGCCACGCCGCCGCGGTCTTGTCCGGCATGTTGTAGTAGCCGGAGGTGATCACCCACGGGTCGCGCGTCCGCACGACGAGCTCCCCGAGCTGGTTGGGCCCGAGGTCCTCGTCGAGCTCGTTGACGACGCGGGCCTCGAACCCTGGGGCCCCCGTGCGGAGGCGGCCGACGGTCGTGTGGTCGGTGAGCTCCCACCCGCTCGCGAACGGGTAGCCGATCTCGGTCATGCCGAAGCCGGTGCAGACCCGCACGCCGAAGCGCCGCTTGAACTCCTCGAACGCGGGCACCACCGGGGCCATGACGACGCCTTTGAGCGGCGTCGACGCCTCGTCGGGCAGTTCGGGCTCGGAGAGGATCATCGAGACCATGGGGCCGACGAGCCCACCGAACTCGCAGTCGTAGCGGCGGATGTCGTCCCAGTAGTTGGACAGGCTGAACGACTCGCGGAACACGAGCCGCGCGCCGTGCACGTAGGCGGCGTACATCGCGGCTTTCCCGGCCACGTGATAGGCGGGGTACACGCTGTAGTAGCCGGAGTCGGGCCCGGTGATGATGTCGCCGGGCAGCATGCCGTTGAGGTCGTAGAGGCCGGCCCACGGCACGAGCACGCCCTTGGATGCGCCGGTCGTGCCCGACGTGTAGATCACCGCGGAGACGTCGTGGTACTCCGGGCCCTCGAGGTCGGTCGCGGGCACGGCGCCGGCGAGGAACCCGGCCCGGTCGATCACGCGGAAGGGGAGCGGCGGCGGCGCGGCGTCGAGGTCGGGGACGACCACCAGCTCGAGGTTGCCCAGCCGATCGGCGACCTCGGCCAGGCGGTCGAGGAACGCGGCGGCGATCACGAGGACCCGGGCCTCGGAGTCGGCGAGGAGGTAGCGCAGCATCTCGCCGCGGTAGCCGGTGTTGGTGGGGACCTCGACCGCCCGGAGCCAGGCGACGCCGAGCCACGCGAGGTACGAGTCGAACGAGTGCGGGAGCATCGTCGCGACGTGCTCGTGGGCGGTGACGCCGAGCCGGCGGTACGCGTCGGCCCACAGCAACGACTGCTCCGACAGCTCGCGGAACGTCATCTCGGTGCCGTCGACGCACTGGACCGCGGGCCGGTCCGGTGTCTCGCCCGCGCGACGCGCGATGAGATGCGGTAGAACCAACTCCCGCTCCACGATCCCCCCGTTGGTCGGGTCGCCACTCCGGCCGTCCAGCCGCCGTGGGATCCTATGAGCACGAAGATGAACCGACAACGCTCGGGGGGAGCGGTGCAGTTCGGCTACGACGACGAGCAGGAAGCGCTCCAGGAATCCGCCGCGGCGTTCTTCGCGACCCGCTGCACCTCGGCGTTCGTGCGCGACGCCGGCGCCGATCCCGATGCCTGGCGCGGCCTGTGGGTGGAGATGGTCGAGCTCGGGTGGACCGCGCTCCTGGTCCCCGAGACCTTCGGGGGAGCGGGCGCCCGGCTCGCCGACCTGGTCGCGCTGCTCGACGTGTCCGGCCGCTTCGTCGTCCCCGCGCCGCTCGTCACCAGCTCCGGCATCGCGGTGCCGGCCCTGCTGGACGCGCTCGACGGCCCGGGTGTCTTCGCCGAGACGCTGCACGCGATCGCGCACGGCACGGTCGCGGCGTCGGTCGGCGCCGGGCCCGACCCCGGATCCGGCCCCGATGCGGGCCTGCGCTGGGACGGGCGCGTGCTCCATGGACGCGCCGGAACCGTGCCCGACGCGTCGCGCGCCGACGTGTTCGTGGTCGCGTGCGCCGGGCCCGACGGCTCGCCGACCGTGCTCGTGGTCCCCGCGGCCGCCGCCCGGGTCGAGCCGCGGGAGTCGATCGACCCCGGTCGTCCCTGCGCGATGGTGGTCTTCGACGGGGCCGAGCCCACCGAGGTGGCGGACGCGTCACCGCGTCCCGGGGTCGACGCGGCGCGCACCGCGCTCGCGGCCGAGCTCCTGGGTGTCGCCGATCGGGCGCTGACCATCGCGGTGGAGCACGCGCAGAGCCGCGAGCAGTTCGGCAAGCCGATCGGCTCCTTCCAGGCCGTGAAGCACCGCCTGGCCGACGTGTACGTCGCGGCCCAGCGGGCCCGCACGCTGGTGTTCCACGCCGCGATGGTGCTCGACGACGCGTCGGCGACCGACACCGAGCGCGAGCTCGCGGCCGCGATGGCCAAGGGCGCCGCGAGCGGGGCGGCCGTGTTCGCGGCGCGGGCCCTGGTGCGCACGCTCGGTGCGCTCGGCATCACCGCGGAGCACGACGCGCACCTCTTCCTGCGCCGGGCGCGGTCGGGCGCGCAGCTGCTCGGCACCGAGCGCGAGACCTACCTCCGCGTCGGCCGGTTGTTCGCGGCGGGCGAATAGGCCGCGAGCCCGATCAGCGAGGCCGGGCCCGCCGACCGCGGCTCACGCGACGACGCCGTCGGCCCGCAGCGCGGCGATCGCGTCGTCGTCGAGGCCGAGCTCGGCGCGCAGCACCGCGTCGGTGTGCTCCCCGAGCGCGGGCACCGCGCGGTCGGGGCCCTGGGCCACCGCCGACAGCTTGATCGGATCGCCGGGGATCAGCACCGGCTGGTGCACGCCGTCGGCGCGCGGGATCTCCACGAGCATGTGGCGCGCGGCCACGTGCGGGTCGGCGACGAGCTCCGCGTCCGAGAAGCACGGGCCCGCGACCAGGCCCGCGGCCGCGAGCTCGCGGCACGCGTCGAGCTTCGTGCGGGCGGCCGACCACCGCTCGACCGCCGGCCGGATCTCGGTCTCGATCTCCGCGAGCCAACCCGCGCGCGTCGCCAGGCGCGGATCCGTGAGCCAGCCGGGCCGGTCGACCAGCGCGGCCAACCGGGCGAACTCGGCCTCGCGGCCCACCTGCAGCACGAACCACCCGTCCCGGGCCCGGAAGCCGTGCATGATCAACGGGGGTGGCGCGCCGGCCGGCAGGCCCATCGACCAGGAGTTGGCCACGAGGTCGGTCATCGCGATGGTCGCGTCGTACATCGCGAGGTCGAGGTGCTGCCCACGTCCGGTGCGGTCGCGGTGGCGCAGCGCGGCCAGGATCCCCACCGCGGCGAACAGCGCCGTGCCCATGTCGGCCAACGCGCCCGCCGGGGCCACGACCGGGGGATCGTCGCCCCGCCGCTTGGTCTCGTAGAGCCCCGACATCGCTTCGACGACCGGCGCGTACGCGCCCCAATCGCGGTACGGCGAGCCGTCGCCGTGGCCGAACCCGGTGACCGACGCGTAGACGAGCGCGGGGTGCGCCGCGGCCAGGGATTCGTAGCCGAGGCCGAGCCGGTCGAGGCCGCCCGGCTTGAAGCTCTCGGCGAACACGTCGAAGCCGCCCGCGAGCCGCACCACCAGGTCGCGCCCGCGCGGCTGCTTCAGGTCGACGACGACCGACCGCTTGTTGAGGTTGTTGCGCAGGAACGTCGCCCCGACCGCCGTTCCGTCGGCGGCGGTGACCGACGGCTGCGCGAGCCGGCCCGCGTCACCGGACCCGGGCGGCTCGATCTTCACGACGTCGGCCCCCAGGCGGCCGAGCAGCTGGGTTGCGTACGGGAGGGCCTGCATCTGCTCGAGCGCGAGGATCCGCACGCCGTCGAGCGGCTTGCCGCGGTCTTCGTCCGGTTGGCCCACCGTGTCGCCGAGTCGCATCCGCTTCCCCCCGTCGCGCGCCCGCCCCGGCTTCGTGCCTCCCCCGGGCACGATATGTGTGTTCAGGAGACGCTCGACTCGTCCCGGGTCCTAAGAGTCAATCATTGCTATGTTGGCGCCGTGAGCACCCACGGGACGGGGGACCCGGACACGCCGCGCGGCCTGCTCGACGGCGTGCGCGTCGTCGAGATCGGCAGCATGGGGCCCGCGTCGATGTGCGCCATGATGCTCGCCGACTTCGGGGCCGACGTCGTGCGCGTCGACCGGGCCGCCGAGGCCGACCTGGAGTACGCCGACCCGCAGGACACCGACATCATCACGCGGGGCCGGCCCTCGATCGCGCTCGACCTCAAGCACCCCCGCGGCGCCGCGGTCGTCCTCGACCTGGTCGAGCGGGCCGACGTGCTGATCGAGGGCTTCCGGCCCGGCGTGGCCGAGCGCCTCGGGATCGGGCCCGACGCGTGCGCGGCCCGCAACCCGGGGCTCGTCTACGCCCGCATGACCGGCTACGGCCAGGCCGGCCCGCTGGCCGCCGCCGCCGGCCACGACCTCAACTACCTGGCCCTCGCCGGCATCCTCGGGGCCCTCGGCCCCGCCGGCGAGCCGCCCAGCACCCCGCTCAACCTGATCGGCGACTTCGGCGGCGGGGGCGTGCTGCTCGCGTTCGCGATCGCCGCCGCGCTGTTCGAACGCACGCGGTCGGGCCTGGGGCAGGTGATCGACTGCTCGATGGTCGAGGGCTCCGCGCTCCTGATGACCGCCAACACCGGGCCGATGCAGGTGGGGTGGTGGACGCGCGAGCGGGGCACCAACCTGATCGACGGCGGCGCGCACTTCTACAACACGTACGAGACGGCCGATGGCGGTTACGTCGCGTTCGGCGCGATCGAGCCGCAGTTCTACGCCGCCATGCTCCACGGGCTCGGCCTCGACGCCGCCGATCTCCCCGAGCAGGGCGCGCGCGACCAGTGGCCGGCCATGCGGGTGCGGGTCGCCGGGATCGTGCGCACGAAGACCCGCGACGAATGGGATGCGGTGTTCGCGGGCCTCGAGGCGTGCTTCTCCGTCGTCCTCGACCCGCTCGACGCCTTCGACCACCCGCACAACGTCGAACGCCGCACGTTCGTCGAGGTCGGCGGGCTCCGCCAGGCCGCGCCGCAGCCGCGCTTCTCCCGGACCCCGGGCTCCATCCGCCGCAGCGGGTCGCACCCGGGCCAGGACACCGACGCCGCGTTGGCCGAGTGGGGCTTCGGCGCCGATGCCATCGCCGCGCTGCACGCCGACGGCGTGGTCCGCCAGGGCGGCGCGAGCCGGAAGCAGCCGGCCGGCGACGACCCGGTCGGCGCGCCGTGACCGTCGCCGATCTCGTCCGGGCCCGCCGCGGTGACCAACGGATCGGGCTGGTCTTCGAGCAGCAGCAGTGGACGTGGGACCAGTACGTGCACGGCTGCATCCAACGGGCTGCGCTCATCCGCGACCTCGCGCCGCCGGGGCGCCCGCTGCACGTCGGCGTGCTGCTCGACAACATCCCCGACTTCTCGATGCTGCTCGGGGGCGCGGCGCTGGCCGGCGCGGTCATCGTCGGCCTCAACCCCACGCGTCGCGACGCGGAGCTCGCACGTGACATCACCGTCACCGACTGCTCGATGATCGTGACCGAGCGCAAGTACTGGGACCTGTTCGAGGACCTCGACATCCCGGTCGCGGCCGACGACCGCTACATGGTCGACAGCTACGAGTGGACGTCGCTGCTCTCCGCCCGGGTCGACGCCGACGACCCGATGGTGCCCGTGACCGACGACGACCTCTTCATGCTGATCTTCACCTCGGGCACGAGCGGCAATCCCAAGGTGGTGCGCTGCACGCACCGGAAGATCACCCAGCCCGGCACCGCGGTGATCGGGCTCCTCGACCTCACGCCCGACGACGTCGGCTACCTCCCGATGCCGCTGTTCCACTCCGCCGGCGTCATGGCCGGCTGGAGCACGACCCTGACGCTCGGCTCGACCGCGGTGCTCAAGCGCAGGTTCTCCGCGTCGGAGTTCCTGCCCGACGTGCGCCACTACGGCGCCACCTGGTTCCACTACATCGGCAAGCCCCTCGCGTACGTCCTGGCCACCCCCGCCCAATCCGACGACGCCGACAACCCGCTCCGGGTCGCGATCGGCAACGAGGGCACCTACGCCGACGTGAGCGAGTTCATGCGCCGCTTCGGCGTCTCGATCATCGACGGCTACGGCTCCACCGAGTCGGGCATCAACCTGGTGCGCGACTCCGAGACGCCGCTCAACTCGATCGGCGCGATGCCCGAGGGCGTGGCGGTCGTCCACCTCGACACCGGCGAGGTGTGCCCGCCCGCGGAGTTCGACGCCAACGGCCGCCTGCTCAACGCCGAGGCCGCGATCGGAGAGCTCGTCAACCTCGAGGGCATCGGCAGCTTCGTCGGCTACTACGGCAACCCCGAGGCCGACAAGGAGCGCGTGGTCGCCGGCCGCTTCCACAGCGGCGACCTCGCCTACGTCGACCGCGACGGCTTCGCCTACTTCGCCGGCCGCACGCAGGACTGGATGCGCGTCGACGGTGAGAACATCGCCACCGAGCCCGTCGAGCGCCTGATCCAGCGGCACCCCGCGGTGATGCTCGTGTCGGTCTACGCGGTCCCCAACCCGTCGGTGGGGGACGACGTGATGACCGCGATCGTCCTGCACGAGGGCGCCGACACCAGCATCGAGGACCTGGTGGCGTTCATCCGCGCGCAGCCCGACCTCGGCACGAAGTGGCTGCCCCGTTACATCCGCGTCGCCGCGACGCTGCCGCAGACGTCCACCAACAAGGTGCTGAAGCGGGTCTTGGCGCGCGAGCGCTGGGAGTGTGACGACCCGGTGTGGTTCCGGCGCGACCGCGAAGACTTCCGGCCGATGGAGCCCGACGACAAGGCCGAGCTGCGTGAGCAGTTCGCGGCCCGCAGCCGCGAGCACGTTCTGATCTGAAGCCGGGGCCGATCCGGCGCGCTACTCCGGCGCGGTCGGGCCGAAGTGGTCGGTGATGATGGCGCGGCCGACGGCCGCCGACTCGCGGTAGGTGATCTCGCCCCGCTCGAGCAGGTCGCGCGCGAACGTGGCTGCGGCGCCGAGGGCGGAGAACGCCAGTGAGCTGCCGACCGAGATGCGGGCCACGCCGGCGGCCGCGAGATCGGGCAACGGCGGCGCGCCCGGCAGGACCAGAACGCTGACCGCGAGATCGACCGAGTCGACGACGCGGCGGATGTCGGCGATGGTCACGATCCCCGGCGCGAACAGCACGTCGGCGCCTGCGGCCTGGAAGCGTTGGAGTCGAACGATGGTGTCGCCGAGGTCGGGGCGCCCGTGGAGGAGGTTCTCGGCCCGGGCCGTGAGCACGAGGGGCGCGTCGCCCGCGTGGGCGGCTTCGGCGGCCGCCTCGACCCGGGCGGCCGCGAGGTCGAGGGCGTAGATCGGGTCGTCGGCCCGACCGGTGAAGTCCTCGATCGAGAGTCCGGCGAGCCCGGTCCCGGCCGCGAGACGGACCGAGGCGGCCACCGCGTCGGGCGCGTCGGCGAACCCGTGCTCGAAGTCGGCGCTCACGGGCAAATCGGTCGCCCCGACCATGGTGCGGCAGTGGTCGAGCACCTCGTCCCGGGTGACCGAGCCGTCCCGCCGGCCCAGCGTGGCCGCGAACCCGCCGCTCGTGGTCGCGATCGCGTCGAAGCCGACCGCGGCCAGCAGCTTCGCCGAGCCGGCATCCCAGGCGTTCGGCATGAGAAGTGGCCCGTCGCCCCGGTGGAGCGCGCGGAACCGGGCGACCTTCCCGGCCTGGGAGGTCATCGTCGCCTCGCGTCGTCGCGGGGTCCGCCGGCGAGGAACGCCGCGACGTCACCGACCGTAGCGCCGGGTCGGAACTGCCACATCGCCCACGTCGCCCCGCGCGCCACGTGCGCGGCCACGTCGACCCCCGGCCCGGCCACGATCGCGACGTCGAAGCCGTCGAGGCTTCCCCGCTCGGTGCGCACGAGGTCGAGCACGCGCGCGAAGCCGTCGAGATCGAAGCCGATGGGGAAGACGCCGTCGTAGCGCGCCGCCCGCCGCACCGGGCGGGTCGCGTTGGTGGTCACCGCGAACCAGAGCGGGACGCGCGGTCGCTGCACCGGGCGGGGTAGGTAGCGCACGCCGTCGGCCCGGAAGTGGGCCCCGTCGTGGTGCACTTCCTCGCCCGACCAGAGCGCGTCGAGCAGGGCGGCGCCCTCGTCGAGGATGTCGCCGCGCTCGGAGGGATCGGTGATCTCACCGAAGCGCGAGAGCTCGCCGTAGGAGGCGACCCCCAACCCCAGCCCGAGGGTCAGGCGCCCGCCCGAGAGATGGTCGAGGGTGACGGCTTCGCGCGCGACCTTCTGCGGGCGGCGGCGCGCGAGCGGGGTGATCATCGGGCCGAGCCGGAGCGACGTGGTCGCGGTGGCGATCGCAGCCAACGCGATCCACGGGTCGGCGACCTCGGGGGGTTCGGTCGCCGCCCGCAGCACGTGGTCCCAGAGGAAGATGCCATCCCAGCCCGCCGCCTCCGCGCCCGACGCCAGGTCCATCAACGCGCGGGGATCGGCGAGCTCGCCGTAGGGCGGCAGGAAGAGCGCGTGCTGCATCGGCGCAGCGTAGGTGCGGCGGTCGCCCGGGCTGGGGGAATTGCAATAGGAACGGTTCTCATTATAGATTGCTGCCGAGATGGTTGGCAGCGGGCGGAGCATCGGGGTCGCACCGTGGCGGGTGGTGGCGTGCGTGGGCGTGGCGGTGCTCGTCGGGGGACTGCTCGCGGGGTGCAGCACCGGCTCGCCGGTGGCCTCGGGCGGGCGGCTGCGGGTGGTGGCGGCCGAGAACTTCTGGGGGAGCATCGCGAGCCAGCTCGCGGGCGACCGGGCCGACGTCACGAGCATCATCAGCAACCCGAGCACCGACCCGCACGACTACGAGCCCACCGCGCAGGACGCGCGGACCATCGCGTCGTCGGCTCTGGTCATCATGAACGGCGCGGGCTACGACGCGTGGGTGCAGAAGCTCGTCGACGCGAATCCCGACCCGGGCCGGCTCGTCCTCGACGTCGGGGATCTCGTCGGCGTGCCCACCGGCGGCAACCCGCACCAGTGGTACTCGCCCGCGTCGGTCGAGCAGTTCGTCCGGGCGACCACCGCCCGGTACCAGCGCCTCGATCCGCGCAACCGCGCCTACTACGCGCGGCAGCGCCGGTGGTACGAGTCGACCGGCCTCCATACCTACCGCGACCTGATCGCGTCGATCCGCGCGCAGTACGCGGGCACGCCGATCGGCGCGTCGGAAAGCATCGTCGCGCCGCTCGCCTCGGCCCTCGGGTTGCAGCTGGAGACCCCCGGGTCGTTCCTCGACGCGGTCGCGGAAGGCAACGACCCCACCGCAGCCGACAAGGCGACGGTCGACGCGCAGGTGGCTGACCACGAGATCGAGGTGTTCGTGTACAACGCGCAGAACGCGACCCCGGACGTGAAGCGGCTGCTGGATGCGGCGAGGCGCGCGCACGTCCCGGTGTCGACGGTGACCGAGACCCTCACCCCGGCGGGCGCGACCTTCCAGGCCTGGCAGTCGCGCCAGCTCCGGCAGCTGCAGCGCGCGCTGGCCCGCGCGAAGGCCGCGACGTGAAGCGCGCGGCCGGGCCCGTCATCCGCCTGCGGGGGGCCGAGGTTCGGCTCGCGCACGCGACCGTGTGGCGCGACGTCGACCTCGAGGTGGGCGACGGGCAGTTCGTGGCCATCCTCGGGCCCAACGGGGTGGGCAAGTCGACCCTGCTCAAGGCTGTGCTCGGGCTCGTGCCCCTCGCGGCCGGGACCGCCGAGGTGCTCGGGCGCCCGGCCGGCGAGGCCAACCACGAGATCGGCTACCTGCCGCAGCGCCGGAGCTTCGACCCGTCGTTGCGGATCCGAGGCGTCGACATCGTGCGCCTCGGGCTCGACGGTGACCGTTGGGGCGTGCCGCGACCCGGGCGGGCGAGCCGGGACGCGCGCCGCCGGGTGGCCGGGCTCCTCGAGCTGGTCGGGGCCACGGCCTACGCCGGCCGCCCGATCGGGCAGTGCTCCGGCGGCGAGCAGCAGCGGTTGCTCATCGCGCAGGCCCTGGCCCGGAAGCCCTCGCTGCTGCTGCTCGACGAGCCCCTTGACAGCCTCGACCTCCCCAATCAGGCGAGCGTCGCCGGGCTCGTCGACCGCATCTGCCGCGACGAGGGCGTCACCGTGCTGATCGTCGCCCACGACGTGAATCCGATCCTCGGCTACCTCGACCACGTCGTGTACCTCGGCGGTGGCGGCGCGATCACCGGGGTTCCCGAGGAGGTCATCAACACCGAGAACCTCACCCGCCTCTACGGCGCGCCGATCGAGGTGCTCCGCACGTCGACCGGGCGCATCGTGGTCGTGGGCCAGCCCGAGACGCCCACGTACCACCCCGATCTCGCCCACCACGAGCATCCGCATGGCCTCTGACGTGACGCCGCAGCTCTCGTGGAACCTGGTGCACGACGTGCAGCAGCTGTTCGAGTTCCACTTCATGGTCAACGCGTTCCGCGCGGGGACGGTCGTGGCGGTCGTCGCCGCCGCGATCGGCTACTTCATGGTGCTGCGCCAGCAGACCTTCGCGGGCCACACGCTCTCGGTCGTCGGCTTCCCCGGGGCGGCGGGCGCGATCTGGCTCGGTGTGAGCGCGAGCTACGGCTACTTCGCGTTCTGCATCGTGGCCGCGCTGCTGATCGCGGCGGTGCCCCACGGACGTGGACGCGCGTTCAGCGAGGAGTCGGCCGTCATCGGCACGATCCAGGCGTTCGCGTTGGCGTGCGGCTTCCTGTTCGTGAGCCTGTACGCCGGCTTCCTCAACGGCATCGACTCGCTGCTGTTCGGCAGCTTCCTCGGGATCACCGACGCCCAGGTCGTCGCGCTGCTGGCGGTCGGGTGCGGTGCCCTCCTCGTGTTGGTCGTGATCGGCCGCCCCTTGCTGTTCGCGTCGATCGACACCGACGTCGCCGCCGCGCGCGGCATCCCGGTGCGGGCGCTCTCGGTGGCGTTCCTCGTCGTGCTCGGCGTGGCCGTGGCCGAAGCGAGCCAGATCACCGGTTCCCTGCTCGTGTTCGCGCTGCTGGTCGTGCCGGCCGCGACCGCCCAGCGGCTCACGTCGAGGCCGGGTGTCGGGCTCGCGTGGTCGGTCGGGCTCGGGCTCCTGATCACCTGGCTGGGGCTGGGCATCAGCTACTACGCCGACTACCCGGTGGGGTTCTGGACGACGAGCGTCGCGTTCGCCGTCTACGTGGGCGTCCAGATCGCGACGCGCGCCACCGGGGCCCGGGCGGCGCGCCGGCGCCGGACGCTGGCGGCGGCTCCGTGACCGCGGCGCTCGTGCTCGCGGCCGGGTCGGGGATCGCCGACCTGTTCGCCCACCCGTTCATGCGCAACGCGCTGCTGGCCGGCACCGCGATCGCCGCCGCGAGCGGGCTCGTGGGCTATTTCGTCGTGTTGCGGAGCCAGGTCTTCAGCGGCGACGCGCTGAGCCACGTCGCGTTCGCGGGTGCGTTGGGCGCGTTGGCGTTCGGGGTCGACGCCCGCGTCGGCCTGTTCGCGGCGACGATCCTCGTCGGTCTGGGTCTCGGCGCGGTCGGGACGCGGGGGCGGCCCGACGACGTGGTCATCGGCACCGTGTTCACCTGGATCCTCGGCCTCGGCGTGCTGTTCCTCAGCATCTACACGACGTCGTCGAGCACCGGGAACGGCGCGGCCAACGTCAACGTGCTGTTCGGTTCGATCTTCGGATTGAGCACCGGAGAGGCCGTCGCCGCGGCCCTCATCGGGGTCGCGCTGTGCGCGGCCGTGCTCGTGATCGCGCGCCCGCTGTTGTTCGCCAGCATCGACGAGGCGGTGGCGGCGGCGCGTGGCGTCCCGGTGCGCGCGCTCGGCATCGTGTTCCTCGGGCTCGTCGGCGTGTGCGCGGGGGAGGCGACCCAGGCCGTCGGCGCGTTGCTGCTCGTCGGGCTCATCGCGGCACCCGCCGGCGCCGCGCAGCGCCTGACGGACCGGCCGTGGCTCGGGCTCGGCCTGGCCGCGGTCCTGGCCGTGGCCGCGATGTGGATCGGCGTGCTCGTCGCCTACGTCGACGGCGACGTGCCACCGAGCTTCTCGATCATGGCCACCGCCGGCGCGATCTATCTCGGCGCCTACGCCGTCAGCCGGGTCCGTACCGCCCGGGCGGTTGCCCGGGTCGGCCGCGGCCCCGCGCATCGCACGTGGCCGGATCCCGCCTGACCGGCTCGGCGCCGGGGGGCTTGACGCTCGATAGTTACCGATATATCGTGACGGCACACGAACGGTACCGACACGAAGGGTACCGACAGAAGGAGTTCCCATGAATGCAGCAGACGAAGGCCGCCGGACACGCGGCCAGGGCAAGCGCCGGTTCGGCCCCGAGGGGCACGACGGCGAGCACGGTCACGAGGGCCACGGCGGCCACTTCGCCGGCGGTCGGGGCGGCGGCCGGGGGTTCGGCCGGGGTCCCGGTGGTCGCGGTGGTCGTGGTGGGCGCATGCGGCGCGGCGACATCCGCACCGCGGTGCTCCTCGTGCTGAGCGAGCAGGACGGCCACGGCTACGAGGTCATCCAGGCGCTCGAGGCCAAGACCGGCGGGGCCTGGCGCCCGAGCCCGGGCTCGGTCTACCCGACGCTCCAGATGCTCGAGGACACCGGGCTCGCCCGGTCCTCCGAGCGCGACGGCAAGCGGGTCTACTCGATCACCGAGGCCGGCCGGGCCGAGGCGCAGAAGCGGCTCGACGAGGCCGGCGGCCCACCGTGGGCCGACGCCGAACGCGGCGGAGGACTCCGGGGCGCGCTCATGCAGCTCGCCGCGGCCGCCCGCCAGGTGGGAGTGGCCGGCAACGAGCAGCAGGTGGAGCAGGCGGTGGCGATCGTCACCGATGCCCGCAAGCAGCTCTACCGGCTCCTCGCCGACGACTGACGTCGACGACCGACCGGGTCGCGACGGCCGCCGACGATCTGCGATCCGCAGGTTTCCGGCGGCGTTCGTCGTTGCGGGGCCGGTCGGCGCGCGCATCGGCTGCAGGGCCGCGCGATCAGCCCGGCTTCTTGCGCCGGCGGGCCGCACGCGCCCGCCCGACGGCGCGCCCGGCCGCGCCGGGTGCCGCGCGGGAGGTCTTGCCCACGGCGGCGCCGAGCGCCCGGGCCGTCGCGTCGGCCGTCGACGGTCCGGCCGGCCTCGGCGCGGCCGCGGGCGGGGTCGGTGCCGCGCGCGGCCGGCGCACCGGGGCGACCCAGCGGGTGTGCCAGTGCAGCCAACCGAGGGTGATCGCGCCGCCGACGCACAGCACGATCGCGACGGGGTCGGCGACGCCGAACCCGACGGGCGCGAGCAACAGCACCGCGACGACGAGCACGTCGAGCGTACGGTGCAGGAGGGGCGGGATCCAGCGGAACGCGCCGCACGGCGCGTCGGTGAGGGCGGCGAGCACGACCACGAGCGCGCCCGCGGCGGCGAGCTGCGGCGCGTCGGTCGAGTGCACGCTCTGGAAGATCAGGACCAGCCCGATGGCGTACTCGAGCAGCTGATGCATCCAGAGCGGCAGCCGGAGCGGGCCCTCGGCTTCGGGTGCTCCGGGTGGGTTCACGAGCGAAATTGTCGCACCCCGCTGCGGACCTGCACGACCAGGGTCACCGCGCCGATCGTCCGCCGCAACGGGTTGACGCCGCGCACCACCTCGTCCGCGGCCCACGCGATCAGGGCGCCGGTGGCGAGGGCGCGGAGGGTCGCGTCGGCGGTCCCGCCCGACGACCGGGTGAACACCCGCAGGCCGCGCGCGGTGCTCGCCACGATCATCAGGGTGTTGGGCCGCTGGCCGATGACGATCCGGCCGGTCGTTCGGTCGCGCAGGAGCCAGTCGAGCGGGTTGCGATACCCCGTCGCCGGGGGTCCGGACCGATCGGCGTCGGTCCCCGTCGACGGGGCGACGGACATCACGCCTCGAAGCTGCAGATCGACCGGCGGGACACGAGCGGCTGCCACCGGCTGAGCACGAAGAGCTCGTGCGACTCGCTCGTGAGGTACTGGTTGAGTCCCTCGAGGCCGTCGAACTCGACCACGAACGCGTACTCGAACGTCTGGTCGCGCTCGCTGATGTTGCGCCCGAGCCGCCAGTGCCGCATCTGGGGGTAGAGCGACGGGAACGCGGCGAGCTCGGTGAGCAGGTTCTCCCGCACCTCGTCGGACACGTGGCTCCCGAGCGTGAAGGCAACCGAGTGGACGATCAAACCAGTGCTCCTCCGTCAGGGGCCGAGGGCCTGTGTCCCCGAAGGACCGAAAGTAGCCCCCCCGGGCCGCGGGCGGAACGGAGGTTTCCGGGGGTCCAGTTGCGCGGGACGCGCGGGCGGGCGAAGAATGCGCCGCGCAGCCCGATGCTTCGCTGCCGTCGTCCGTCCGCACCAACCGCATCCAGCCCATCGGGCACACGCCCGAGACGAGGAGTTCCACCGTGGAAGATGTCCTGCAGTACGCCGGCAAGCGTGTCGTCGTCACCGGTTGCGCCTCGGGGATGGGCGCAGCCGCCGCGCAGATCCTGGTCGACCTCGGAGCCGAGGTCATCGGTCTCGACGTGAAGCCGACCGAGGTCCCGGTCTCGAAGTTCATCCAGGTCGACCTCAAGGACCCGGCGTCGGTCGACGCCGCGGTCGCCGAGATCGGGGCGCCGGTGGACTCGCTGTTCAGCATCGCCGGCCTCCCCGGACCGCCGTTCTCCGACCTCGACACGGTGCTCGTCAACTTCGTCGGCGCCCGGCACCTGGTCGAGTCGCTCGTCCCGCTGATGCCCGAGGGCTCCTCGGTCGTGTGCGTCGCTTCCAACGCCGGGATGGGTTGGGAGCAGGCGCTCGAGACGCTGCTCCCGATCGCGCAGACCCCCGACTTCGCCGCGGGCAAGGCGTACCTCGAGGAGCACGCCGATCTCTACCCCGGCAACGGGTACGCGTTCTCGAAGCAGCTGGTCAACGCGTGGGTGGCGTGGCGGGCGCCGAGCCTGCTCACATCGCTCGGCATCCGGCTCAACAACACCAACCCCGGGCCCACGCAGACCGCGATGATGCCGCAGTTCGAAGCCGCCTCCGGCGCCGCGCTCATCGACGCGTTCGTCGGCCCGTCGAACCGCCGGTCGAGCGCCGAGGAGCAGGCGTGGCCGATGGTCTTCCTCA
>JADGOM010000032.1 GCA_017882925.1 Acidimicrobiia bacterium
CACGACCGTCAGCGCGGGCGCCGGGGTCCTGGTGGAGATCCCGCGCTGAGCGCGCAGGCCGCGCCCTACCGGCTCACGGCGAGCTTCTTCCGGTCGGTGACGAACGGGACGCTCGCGAACCCCTGCACGTTGCCCATGTGGACGCGCTCGACGCGGTCCATGGCGATCTCGTAGTCGGGGAAGCGCTTCACGAACTCCTCGATGCCGACCCGCCCCTCCATGCGGGCGAGCGACGAGCCGACGCAGAAGTGCAGTCCGTGCCCGAAGCCCACCGCCAAATGGCTGGGCCGGTCGATGTCGAACACATCGGGGTTCTCGTACTCGCGCTCGTCGTGGTTGGCCGCGCCGGTGAGCAGCAGCACCCGCGAGCCCTTGGGCATGGTCACGCCGTGCAGCGTGACGTCGTCGGTGAGGACGCGGCCCTGGTACTGCGACGGCGGCCAGAAGCGCAGGATCTCCTCCACCGCGTCGGGGATGCGGCTCGGGTCGTCGAGGATCTTCTGCCACTGCTCCGGGTACTTCTGGAAGAGGACCACACCATTGGCGAGCAGCTTGGTGAGGGTCTCGGTGCCGGCCGAGCCGATCAGCATGCAGAAGCCGATGACCTCGTCGTCGGTCAGCCGCGCCGTGGTGCCGTCGTCCTCGGTGATCTCCACCTGGCAGAGCCGGCTCATGAGGCCGTCGTCGGGGTTCGCCCGCTTCACGGCGGTCAACGACTGCCAGTACCCGCCGCTCTCGATCATCGCCTCGATCGCGGAGTCGGGGATGTAGGGCGGCTCCTCCGTGCGGTCGAGGCTCGCGTCCATCCAGTGGCGGAGTTGGTTCCGGTCGGCCTGCGGCACGCCGATCAGCTCCATGATCACGTTCATCGGCAGGATCGCGGAGAACTCCTCGACGAAGTCGCCGCCGCCCTTCTCCGCCAACGCGTCGAGGAACCGGGTCGCGGTCTCGCGGGCGAACGGCTCCAACGAGCCCACCGCCCGCGGGGTGAACACGCGACTCACCAGCGCGCGCTGCCGGTCGTGCATCGGCGGGTCCATGAAGATCATCATCGGCAACATGCTCGCGGTGTCGAGCGTCTCGAGGGTCGTACCCTCGGCCGAGCTGTAGAGCAGCGGCTGCTGCGACGCCTCCACCACGTCTTCGTAGCGCGACAACGCGTACCAACCGTCGGGGTGCTGGTAGACGGGCGCGTTGTCGCGCAGCCACTTGTACGTCGGGTACGGGTCCTCGTGGAACTCGTGCGAGAAGGGGTTCAGCTCCATGGTGTGAGCACTCCGTTCGTGGTGACGCTCGGGGTATTGCGACTCAGGCGTGTGGGACGGTCGGGGCGATGTCGTCGATGTCGTCGATGTCGAGCGGCGCGGCGAAGGGCTGGCCACCGGCCTTCTCCACCAGCTCGGCCGTGTCGGCGAGTGCGTCGGCGCGCCGGGCGCCGATGGCGACGTTCCAACCGAGGCCACCCACCGCGACCGCCGTGGCCCGGCCGACTCCGCCGGAGGCACCGGTGACGATCACGGTGCGGACTTCCTGACTCATCGGTTCCCCCGTCGACAGTCCCGGCGGTTTGCGCGCCGTTGCGCACATCTTGGCGCAGAACCGACGACCGCCGTCAACACCCGCGGATCCGCCCGAGCCCGACGGGGTGGGCTACTCGACCGTCATGAGCACGTCGGTGCCGGTGAGGTCGAGCACCCGGCGCACCCCGGGCTGCGGGCCCCGCAGCGCGACGTCGACGCCGAGGTCGCGGGCCAGCTTGTGGCCCCGGCGGAGGGCCCGGGCCCCGGCCGCGTCGAGGAAGTCGACATCGGTCAGGTCGATCACGACCCGCCGGCGGCTGGTGA
The DNA here is from genome assembly GCA_017882925.1 of Acidimicrobiia bacterium. Classification (GTDB taxonomy): domain Bacteria; phylum Actinomycetota; class Acidimicrobiia; order IMCC26256; family Chersky-534; genus Chersky-534. The sequence goes on from JADGOM010000032.1 coordinate 1,845, forward strand.
GCACGACGGTGAGCAGGCGGATCAGCAGCTCGTCACGCGTGGCGAGGTCGACCTCACCGCTCACGATCAGCACCACGTCGCCGGGCGGCCGCGCCGGCGGCGGTGACCCGGCCGGGCCGTGCGGATCGGAGCCGGTGCCGGAATTCCGGGGTTCGAGCGCCACGGGAGCCTCCTCCGCCGACGCGCCGGGGGGCGCGCAGATGGTGGGCTGGTCGCTCAACCGCCGCGAGATTCTGCCCAAGGGCCCGGCGCGGGGTCAAGGTCACCGTCACGGCTCCGTCTCGCCTGCGGGGTAACGTGGGCGCTTCCGCGGTTCAGTAGGGAGCCGGACGTTCCCTCAGGAGCGACGCCCAGTCGGGCGTGGCGGGCCGCTGCTCGTCACCCGGTGTCGGCTCGACGCCCTTCTGAGACTGCAGAAAGGCGTCCGGCATGCCTCGCCAGCCCTGCGCGTCGCGCGTCCCCACCTGTGACCGCGCCCGTGGCTGACGCCGCCGCCGAGCGCTCGCTCCCGGCCGCCATCCAGCGCATGGCCCGCGTCGTCTACGACGAGCACGCCGTCGACTCGCTGCTGCAGCTCATCGTCTCGCTCGCCCCGGTGTGCATCGAGCCCACCGACGCGGCCAGCGTCTCCCTGCTGCGCGAAGGACCGCGCTTCGAGACGGCGAACGCCACGTCCGACGAGGTCATCGACATCGACCGCGTGCAGTACGACACGCACGAGGGCCCTTGCGTGACGGCCATCGACTCCGGCCGGCCGACGCTGTTCGACGCCGCCGCTCCCCCCGAGGCGTGGCCCAACTTCACCCGCGTCGCCACCGGGTCGGGCGTCGCCAGCGTGCTCTCGATGCCCCTGACCCTGCGCGACCGCACCCTGGGCGCCCTCAACCTCTACTCGCACGCGCCGGGCGCGGCGGCCGCATGGGACCGCACGACCGCCGACGAGTTCGTGGACCACGCATCGGTGGTGCTCGCCAACGCGGCCGCCTTCGCCGACTCGACCCGCACGGCCCGCCAGCTCGAGGAGGCGCTGCTCACGCGCGACGTGATCGGCCAGGCCAAGGGCATCCTCATGGCCCGCGAGGGCTGCGACGCCGACGCCGCGTTCGGCCGGCTCCGCTCGATGTCGCAGCAGGCCAACCGCAAGCTGCGCGAGATCGCGGTCGAGGTCGTCGAGAGCACCGGCCACGCGCCCGACGCGCAGGAGTAGCACCGGGCCGTCGACGCCCGTCAGGCCGTCGGTCGGGTGCCCTCGTCGTCGGACGCTGGGCCCGCGGTCCACCATTCGGCGAACACCCACTTGCCCGCGTCCCCGGTGACCGCGTAGCCGCAGCGGTCGGAGACCGCCTCGATCATCGACAGCCCGCGGTGCCGCTCGGTCATGGCCGCGACGCCGACCTCGGGATGGGTCGCGGGGGCGTCGGGCCGGGCGTCGAACACCGCGACGACCGCGCGCGACCCGTTCATCAGGAGCCGGCACCGCACGGGCGGCGAGCCGTGCTCCAGCGCGTTGGAGGCGAGCTCCGACGTGGCGAGCACCACGTCCTCCACCCGGGGCCCGAGCCACGTGTCCCGTGCGAGCCGGGCGATCGAGCGCCGGCAGGTGCCCACGTCGGGCGGGGCCGACACCGTGATCGTCGCCAGCACCGGGAGGTCGTCGCGTCCCCTCATGGGCGGGCCCAGCTCGTACGCTCGCACCGCATCGCCCCCCGGCCGTGAGGTGTGGGGATTGGTTGCCCGCCGGGCCCCGGGCCCAAACGCCGCGCTCGGGCCCCGTCGGGGATCGGTTGGCCGGCGTCCTCCCGCCTCCGGCTCGTACCCGGCGATGGTTGTGGATCCCACCCGGACCTGGTCAAATGAGCGAGATTGTGTGTCGGAAATGCCCGCCCTGGACCCGTCGGGACGTGCTCGCCCCCCAGGAACGACGTGCTCGCCGCCCAGGAACGGAGTCGTCGAGTGTCCGCAGCCAACCCCGGCCGGGGCGCGACCCCCAGCGTCCGAGCCCCTCGATCCCTCGAGCCGACCCCGGCACCGGAGCCGGGTGACCGGCGTGCGCCATGACGCGCTGCGGGAGGTCCTCATCGGCCTCGGCCATGATCGCGACTCGGGTCGCGATCCGGGCACCCGCCTGGTGAACGCGTGCGTCGAGGTCCTGGAGGTCACCGGCGCCGGCATCACCCTGATGGTCGACGACGAGAACCGCGGATCGCTCGGCGCGTCCGACGCGGCGATCCGGGTGGTCGAAGACCTGCAGTTCGCGCTCGGCGAAGGCCCCTGCGTCGACACCTACCGATCGGGCCTGCCGGTGCTCGAGCCCCGGCTCGCCGATCCCGCCCACACGCGCTGGCCGCAGTTCTCGGGCCCCGCGGTCTCGGCCGGCGTCCAGGCGATCTTCGGGTTCCCACTCGTCGCCGGGACCGTGGCGATCGGGGCGCTCGACGTGTACTCCGACCGGCCCGGCGACCTGCTGCCCCTGCAGGTGAGCGACGCGCTGATCATGGCCGACCTCGTCACCCGCACCGTGCTCGAGTCCCAGGCCGATGCGCTGCCCGGGTTGCTCGCGCCCCAGCTCGGCGACGCGCTCCACGTGCGGACGGCCGTCCACCAGGCGACGGGCATGTTGTCGGTGCAGCTCGACCTGTCGCTCGCCGACGCGCTCGCCTGTCTCCGCGCCTACGCCTTCGCCGACGGCCGGGCGATCAACGACGTCGCCCGGGCCGTCGTGGAGCGGAGGCTCCACATCGACTGACGCACCGGCTCGGACCGGATCCACGCGGGAGGAAGACCCAGAAGAAGGAGGTGTGCGGTGACAGCACGAGACCGTTTGCTCGCCCGCACGTTCGTAGATGTGGCGGACACATTGGTCACGGAGTTCGACGTCGTCGACTTCCTGACCACCCTCACCACGCGTTGCGTGGAGCTGTTCGACGCCTCGGAGGCCGGGCTCATGCTCGCCGGCCGCAGCGGGGGGCTCCAGGTCGCGGCGGCGTCGAGCCGGCCGATGAACAACCTGGAGCTCTTCGAGATCCAGCACTCGGAGGGGCCCTGCCTCGAGTGCTACCACACCGGTCGGGTCGTCACGTCCGATGACGTCCGCCGCGACCTGGGGCGCTGGCCGACGTTCGCGCCCGAAGCGCTGCGCGCCGGCTACCTGTCGGTGCTCGCGCTCCCGATGCGGCTGCGGGAGACGACGATCGGGTCGCTCAACCTGCTCCGCGAGCAGCCGGGCGGCCTGCCGGAGGACGACGTCGAGGTCGTGCAGGCCCTGGCCGACGTGGCCACGATCGCACTCCTCCAGCACCGGGCCGCGGCCGACTCGCACCTGCTGACGGAGCAACTCCAGTACGCGCTCAACAGCCGCGTGGTGATCGAGCAGGCCAAGGGGGTCATCGCCGAGAGCGCCAACCTCACGATGGAAGGCGCCTTCACGACGCTGCGCCAGTACGCCCGCAACCACAACGAGCGGCTCAGCGACGTCGCCCGCGCGGTCGCGATCCGCACCCTCCCGGCCACGGACGTGGTGCGGGGCCACGACCCGAGGCCGGCCTAAGCACTTACACCGAGCCCGACGCGGGTTCCCGGAGCGCGTCCCAGACCCCCGAGAGCTCCAGCACGCGGCGGCACGGGGCGGAGACCGCGACCAGCACGAGCGGTGCGCCCGCCGCGCGCGCCGCGGCGGCGGTCTCGAGCAACGCGTGGGTGCCGGTCGAGTCCATGAAGGTGACGCCCGACAGGTCGACGAGGGTCGACCCGTGCGCCACCGCGACCAGCGCCGCGAGCTGCGCGTCGAGCTCACCCTTCACGGCGAGGTCGATCTCACCGTCGATCACGAGCGTCGGGCCCTGCGACCGTTCGGAGCGGGCGAAGGTCAGACCCCCGTGTCCCGTGGGTGAACGCCGGCGCGCTTCATCGGACATCTCGATCCCCTTCGTTCACGCACGGAGTGCGGCCGGGGACCGGAGCGGCACGAAACCCTGAATTCCCGGCAACCCTACTCGGTCATCAACTGCCGGGCCCGGGCGGGTCGGGCGGTCGGCGCGCCGCGAACTCGGGCTCGGGCGCACCGGGTTGCAGCCCCTCCCCCAGGAGCCGGCCGAGGTCGTAGGCGTTGCGCACGCCGTAGTCCTGGTAGCAGTTGTTCATCAGCACGTGGGTCTCCGCTCCCCCCTGCTCGAGCTCGCGGATCGGCGCCACCCAGTCCCGGAGCTCGTCGGGGTCGTAGAGGTAGCGGAATCGCTCGGCGGCCGAGATGCCCTTGCGTTCCCAGGTGTCGGCGTTGCGGCCGTGGAAGCGCACGAGCGCGAGGTCGGGCGTGGTGCGCGCCACGACCGGCGGCACCGACGACTTGAAGCCCTGGGGCTCGTCGACCACGACGTACGTGAGCCCGTGGTCGGCGAGGAGACCGAGGGTGCGGTCGCGGTCGTCGTCTCCCATCCACGAGCCGTGCCGGAACTCGACGCCGATCCGGTGGCCGGGAAGCCGGTCCGGGAGCGTGGCGAGCACGTCGCGGTTGGCGCGCGTGGCCACGAACCACGGCGGCCACTGGAACATCACCGCGCCCAGCTTGCCGGCCTCGCGGAGCGGGGCGAGCGCGTGCGCGAAGCGGGCCCACGCCTCGTCGAGCGCGTCGGGTTCGAGGTGCGTGTC
>JADGOM010000215.1 GCA_017882925.1 Acidimicrobiia bacterium
CTCGAGCGGCGTGGGTACTCGTCCGCTTGGGCGACGGCAGTGATGGTCGCCGACGTCGACGACGTGATCCGCCGGACGACCGCCGCCGAAGGAGCGGTGCTGTCGCCTCGAGCGAGCGACGCGTGGTTCGAGGCGTATTGGGCGGTGGAGAGTTCGCGGGGGCGCGATGCGGACGACGCCCGGATCTGTCGCTCGGTGCTCCTCGCGCCCGAGCTGCCGACGACTTTCGCCTCGATCGAAACTGCGGGGGAGACCTGGGCGGTGGGACAGCTGGTGTGCGAGGCGGGGTGGGGTGGTCTGCAATGCGTGGCGACCTCGCGTCGGAGTCGTCGACGTGGTGGTGCGACCGGAGTGGTGCACGCGCTGGCCGTCGCCGCTCGGGAGGCCGATTGCACCAACCTGTACCTGGCCGTCGGCGTCGACAACCCGGCTGCCCGCGACCTGTACGAGCGCGCCGGATTCCGGATCGCGTACCGCTACTGCTACTACGGGATGCTCGGCGCGATGGTCGGGGAGGGCGCCGCTACTTGAGGATGTTGACGGCCCGGGCGATCACGAGGGCGACGGTCACGAGCGAGATGGCCGACTGCAGGAGCATCAGCAGCTTCGCCCAGCGGGACATCGGCATCACGTCGGTGGGGCTGAACGCGGTGGCGTTCGTGAACGACATGTAGAAGTAGTCGACGAACGCCGGCTCCCAGTCGACCGGGGCGAGGGTCGGGGTCGTCATCTGCGGGAAGAGGAAGTCGGGGTACGGGCTCGCCCCGAGCGCGCGGGAGCCGGGCCCGCCGCGGTCGAGCTCCCAGTACCAGAGTGAGAACACGAACACGTTGGTGAGCCAGATCGCGGCGCCGGTGAGGAGCAGCCCGGCCGGGGTGCGAATCCCCTGGGCGCGGGTGAGGTCGAGGACGAGCCGCACCGCGGACGCCGCGTTGTTGGCGCTGAGGAGCGCGATGAGCACCATGCTCGCGATGCGAAGGCGCGGCGTAGGTCGGTCGATGCGCTTCGGGTTGGCGAGGTAGATCGCGCCGAGGATCAGGACGGCCGCGACGCCGAAGACCCAGCGCGGGCGTTCCGCGACCCGCGCCGGCAGCAGCATCTCCAGCGCGATGGTGGCGAACGCGGCGAGGATCACCGGGAGGCGGGGCTCGCCCCGGGTGGCGCGCCGCCAGGCGGGCTCGACCCGCTCCTGCATGCGCTTGAGCGCGTCGTGCTCGGGGTCGAGCAGGTGCTCCAGGCGGCCCAGCAGGTGGTGCAGCTCGTCGGGCGGAACCGCGGCCGCGGTCGGCGGGGCCGGTTCGGGCTCGGGACCGCCGGCGTCCGCGTTCATCTCGGGTGACGGTTCCGGGAAGCGCGGGCGCGGGGCATCGGATACGAAGGTAGCCCCCCGGTCGTCACCGGTCCGAGCCACGGCGCCGGGAGCCCACGTTGTCGCGATCGACCGGCCGGACCTGCTGGAATGACGGCCTTGCCCTCGCTCCTCGCCGCGGCCGTCGGTGCGTTCGTCGCGACCAACCTCGACGATCTCGTGATCCTCGCCGCGCTCTTCGGCTCGAGGCGGCTGACCAACGCCCAGATCGCGCTCGGCCAGTACCTCGGGATCGCGGTCCTGGTCGCGATCAGCGGGGTGGTCGCGGTCGGGCTCGCCGCGGTGCCCGGCCGCTGGGTCGGGCTCTTCGGCGTGGTGCCCCTCGCGCTGGGCATCCGGGCGCTGCGTTCCGGGGACGACGGGAGCCACGCGGTGGCGTCGAGCGCCGCGGGCGTGTTCGCGATCACGGTCGCGAACGGCGCCGACAACGTCGCCGTCTACGTGCCGCTGTTCCGCTCCGCCGGCTGGGGCACGGTGGTCTGCGTGGCGGCGTTCGCCGTCCTCATGGCGGTCTGGCTCGTGATCGGCGCGTTCGTCGCGTCGCGCGCGCCGGTGGTGCGGCTGCTCGACCGGTGGGGCCGCTGGATCATCCCGTCGGTGTTCGTCGTGATCGGCGTGGTGCTGCTCGTCGGCGTCGTCGTGGGCTGACGGGCAGCGCGTCGGCGGCGCCCGTGGCCGGCGCCGCCCGCCCCGCGGAATGCCCGGGTCGGGACCTCTTGCCCTACCCTCGGCCCGGGCATCCGCCGAAGCTGGGTGGGTTCCCGCCCGCCGACCCTCGGAGCCCCGATGACTGCGCGCTACCCGAGCGAGTGGGAGTCGGACGTCGTCCTGCGCGACGGCGGCACCGCGCACGTGCGGCCGATCCGGGCCGACGACGGCCCCGCGGTCCTCGAGCTCTACACGCGCCTGTCGGACGAAGGCCGGCGGCTGCGGTTCTTCACGCCGCTCTCGGCGAGCGTGGCGTCGACCTTCGAGCACGTCACCGACGTCGACTACGACTGGAACGTCACCCTCGTGGCCGAGCTCGGCCCCGACATGGTCGCGATCGCGCGGTACGACCGCAAGGACGACCAGGAGGCCGAGATCGCGTTCACGGTCCGCGACGACCAGCAGGGTCGCGGCCTCGGGACGGTGATGCTCGAGCAGCTCGCGGCGATCGCCCGCACCCGGGGCATCCGCACGTTCCACGCCGAGGTGCTCGGCGACAACCAGAAGATGCTCCACATGTTCCGCGACGCCGGGTTCGAGACCGTGAGGTCGTGGGCGCAGGGGAACGCGCAGGTCTCGTTCGCGATCGCGCCGACCGACTCGTCGACCGCGGCCCGGCTGCGGCGCGAGCACACGTCGGAGGCGCACTCCGTCGCCCGGATGCTCGCGCCGTCGTCGATCGCGGTCATCGGCGCGAGCCGCACCCCGGGGACCATCGGGCACGGCCTCTTCCGCAACCTGCTCGAGGGCGGCTTCACCGGCCCGCTGTATCCGGTGAACCCCAACGCGGCCGAGATCGAGGGCGTGCGCGTCTACCCGAGCATCGCCGCGGTGCCGGGTCCCATCGACCTGGCCCTGATCGCGGTGCCGGCGCCGGCGGTGCTCGCGGTCGCCCGTGAGTGCGCGGACAAGGGAGTGCTCGGGCTGGTGGTGATCTCGGCCGGCTTCTCCGAGGTGGCGGGCGGTGACGGCAGCCAGCAGGACGAGCTCGTGGAGCTCGCCCGGCGCAACGGCATGCGCATCATCGGGCCCAACTGCATGGGCGTGGTCAACACCAACCCGAGGATCCGCATGAACGGGACCTTCGCGCCCTTCGTCCCGCCGCCGGGCCGGGTCGGCTTCGCGTCGCAGTCCGGGGGGCTCGGCATCGGGCTCCTCGCCCGGGCCCAGGACCTCGGCCTCGGCATCTCCACCTTCGTCTCGATGGGGAACAAGGCCGACGTGAGCGGCAACGACCTCCTCCAGTACTGGGAGGAGGACCCCGACACCGACGTCGTGCTCCTCTACCTCGAGTCGTTCGGCAACCCGCGGAAGTTCGGCCGCCTGGCGCGCCGGATCTCGCGCGACAAGCCGATCGTCGCGGTGAAGAGCGGCCGTAGCGCGCCCGGGGCGCGCGGCGCGGCCTCCCACACCGCGGCCCTCGCCAGCCCCGACCTCACCGTCGACGCGCTGTTCCGCCAGGCCGGCGTCATCCGGGTCGACACGCTCGAGGAGCTGTTCGACACGGCCACCCTGCTCGCCCACCAACCGCTGCCCGCCGGGCGCCGGGTGGCGATCGTGAGCAACGGCGGCGGCCCGGGCATCCTCGCGGCCGACGCATGCGTCACCGCGGGGCTCGAGGTCCCGGAGCTCTCGGCCGCCACCCAACAGGCGCTGCGCGACGCGTTGTCGCCCGAGGCCGGCGTGCGCAACCCGGTCGACCTCGTGGCGTCGGCGTCGGCGACCACGTACGACCGGGCGCTCGACATCGTGCTGCGCGACGCCGACATCGACATGGTGCTGGTGATCTTCGTGCCGGTGAACCACTCGCCCGACGTCGAGCGCGCGATCGTCGTCGCCGCGGGCCGGGCCGGCCCGAAGCCGGTCGTCGCGTGCCTGCTCGACCGCAGCGGGAAGCTCGACCAACCCCCGGAATCCGAGGGCGCGCGCTCGGTGCCCACGTTCGCGTTCCCCGAAGGTGCGGCCCGCGCGCTCGGTCGGGCCGCCGACCACGCGGCCTGGTGCCGCCGGCCCGAAGGCGTGGTTCCCGCGCTCGACGGCATCGACACCGCGCGTGCCCGCGGGCTGGTCGAGGGCCACCTCGCCCGGTACCCCGAGGGCGAGCGCCTGGGCCCCGGGGCGGCGGAGGAGCTCCTCGAGTGCTTCGGCATCCCCGTCGTCCAGACCCGCACCGTCGCGAGCGGGTCGGAAGCCGTCGCCGCGGCCGACGCCGTCGGCTACCCCGTCACGCTGAAGGCCGCGTCGGGCGACATCGTGCACAAGAGCGACGTGGGCGCGGTGCGGCTGGATCTCGCGACCGCCGGCGAGGTGGTCGACGCCTACGACCAGATGTACGCGGCGCTCGGCGACCGCATGGGCGGCGCGGTCGTGCAGCCGATGGTCCCGGCGGGGGTCGAGACGATCGTCGGGGTGACCCGGGACGCGGCGTTCGGCTCCCTCGTGCTGTTCGGGATCGGCGGCGTGCAGGCCGAGCTCCTCCGGGACAGCGCGCTGCGGCTCGTGCCCGTCACCGACGTCGACGCCCACGAGCTCGTGCGCGAGCTCCGGACCTCACCGCTGCTGTTCGCCTACCGCAACACGCCGCAGGTCGACGTCGACGCGCTCGAGGACCTGCTGATGCGGGTCGGACAGCTCGCCGACCACCTGCCCGAGGTCGCCGAGCTCGACTGCAACCCGGTGATCGTCTCGCCGTCGGGCGTGGTCGTCGTGGACGCGAAGCTCCGGCTCGTCGCCCACACCCCCGAGCTCCCGGACGACTTCCGGCGGATGCGCACGCCCCGCTGAGCAGGGGAGCGACGCGACCTCAGTGGAGCCCACGGCTCCGCACGACGATCACGGGGCAGGTCGCCCGGCGCACCACCGACATCGCGACGCTTCCGACCGTCACCCGGGCGAGGCCGGAGCGGCCGTGGGTGGTCATCGCGATGATCGGCGCCACGAGGGTGGCCGCGAATCCTTCGATCTCGGCCGCGGGATCGTCGCTGTGCAACGTCTCCCAGTTGGCGTCCAGGCCGGCGGCGCGCAGCTCGTCAGCGGCGCCGTGCAGCGCGTCGGACTCGCCGATGTCGTCGCCGGCACCGGGCGCGGCGGCGCGCCAGTTGGGGTCGACCACCTCGATGAGCCAGGTGATCAGCCCGAGGTCACGCGCGAACGCTTCGGCCACCGGCAGCACCGCGCGGGCCGCGCCCGAGCCGTCGAGCCCGACGACGAGCTCCTCGTAGCGCGGGCCGGGGCGGTCGAGCACCGACGGGCCGACGAACGCGATCGGCACCTCGGTCAGCCGGACGAGCTCCTCCGCGACGCTGCCGAACAATGCTTCACCGGCGCGGCCGCGGGCGTGGGTCGTCATGCAGATGATCGGGTCGGGCAGCGAGCCGGCGAAGTTGGCGATGCCCTCCGCGGCGGAGCGGGACTCGACGACGACCACGCGCGTTCCCGCCGCGCCGGCCCCGGCCAGGGCCGGCTCGAGCTCACCGACCTCGTCACCGGTGGGGCCACCGGGCCGGACGGTCACCACCACGACCTCCGCGCCACATTGGGCGGCGAGATCGACGGCGGGGACAAGGGCCCGTTCGGAGAACTTCAGGCCGTCGAGCGGCACCACGATCGTCTTCGGCACGGCGAATCCCCCCCAGGTGACGTTTCTCCTGATCATGACGTCGGCGGGCCGGGCTCGGCAGGGGAGAAGGTCCTCTCCGACCCCGCCGCCGAGGTGGCTTCGGACGTGACCGGCCACCGCACGCAGCGTGGCATCCGGGACTTTGGGCCCTGTCCCGGTCGAGGACGCACGGCCGATGATCCCCGTGGGCGAACCGGGGGTACTCCATGCGCGTCGTCGTGATCGGTCGGCAGGGATCGGGTAAGGGGACGCAGTGCGCGCGGCTCGCGGCGTACCTCGGGGTGGCCCACATCTCGAGCGGGGACCTCTTCCGCGAGGCGGTGGCCGCGGAGACCCAGCTGGGCGCGCAGCTCCGGCCGTACCTCGCCTCGGGCGAGCTGGTACCGGAGGGGCTCGCGCTCGCGGTGCTGGCCGAGCGCCTGCGGTTGGACGACGCGACCGGCGCGGGCTTCGTGCTCGACGGCTTCCCGCGGACGCTCAGCCAGGCGCGCCGGCTCGCGGCGATGATCGCACCCGCCCACCTCGACGCGGTCTTCGAGCTCTCGGTCCCGGAGCCGGTCGTCCTGCAGCGGCTGCTCGACCGCCGCATCTGCGCCGATTGCTGCGGTGTCGAGTCGGTCGCGGTCGGGCGGGACGAAGCCCCGCCGTGCAGCAGGTGCGGGGGTGCGTTGGTCACGAGGGACGACGACGCCGAGCCGGTCATCCGGCGCCGGCTGCAGCTCTACGAGGCCGAGACCGCACCGCTGACCCGCTGGTACCGCGCGGCCGGAGTGCTCACCCGGATCGACGGCGTCGGGCCGCCGGACGTGGTGGGGGAGCGGTTCGTCGACGCGCTCCCGCCCGCGAGAGACGCGCGCGGGCCGGGCGGCCCCGACCCGGACCCGCCGCGCGCCATGCTTCCCGCGGGGAGCCTGGTGGGCGCGCTGGCGCCGGTCGTCCCGCCCCTGTGGATCGGGCCGTAGCGCGTGGCTCAGTGGTCCCGGAGGTGCAAGGCCAGCGTCGGGCAGGCCGCGACCGCGCGCCGGGCGTGCGGGAGGAGCTCGGGCGGGATCGCGCCGGTGTGCAGCTTCGGGTAGCCCCAGTCGTCGAGCGTGATCCATTCGGGCAGCAGCTCGGCGCAGATCCCGTGCGCGTCGCACGTGATGAAGTCGACCACGAGGCGGCTCATCGCCAACCCCAGTCGCGCGTGGCGGGATCCGGGAGCGGGAGCAACGGTTCCGGGTCGGTCGCACTGCACTTCCAGTGCAGCTCGTGGCGGGAGAACTCCTCGCCGAACACGTCGAGCGCGCTCCGGAGGAACTCGACCACAGCATCCGGCAGGTGGCACGCCCCGCGCTGGGAGACGTCGTCGAGCCAGCGGAGCACGTCGGCGCGGGTCCGCTCGGCCGGACGCCCGGCCGCGAGGGTCTCGATCCCGCCGACGATGGCACTGAGCCCGTTGACGCACGGACCGCACTGCCCGGCGGTCTCCTCCGCGAGGTAGCGCGCGACGCGGACCGACTCGTGGACGCCGCAACGGCTGGCGGGGAAGGCGGTGATCACACCGCAGCCGAGGGTCCCACCGGCGCGGGCGAGCCCGGCGTGCGTCACCTCGAGCTTGTCGACGGCCGCGGCGTCGATCCAGCTGCCGAAGTAGCCCCCGACGAGCAGCGCGGAGATCGGCTCGGTGACGCCGCCCACGACCTCGAGCACCGTCGACATCGGGGTCCCGAGCGCGACCTCGTAGACGCCGGGGAGCGCGACCGCGCCGCCCACGGTGACGAGCACGGAGCCGGGCTCATCGGCGGTGCCGAGCCCGCGGTACCAGTCGGCGCCGTAACGGGCGATGAGCGCGAGGTTCGCGAGCGTCTCGACGTTCTGCACCAGCGTGGGCCGCCCACGGATCCCGCGTTCGTAGGGCCGGGGTGGCACGAACATCGGCTTGGCCGGGCCGCCGCTCAGGAAGTTGACCAGCGCGCTCGACTCGCCGGCGACGTAGCGGCTCGGGAGGCCGACGAGCTCGACGGTCGGACCGCCGGGATACGCGGCTCGGCGTTGGTCGATCGCGGCGGCCATCGCGTCGAACGCCATCACGTCGTTGCGGTCGACGACCACGAACACGGTGCCGGCCCGCACGGCGTCGGCCGCGATCAGCGCGCCGTCGAGCACGAGGTGGGGTGCCGCCCGCATGAGCGTCGAGTCCTTCTGGCTCGCGGGCTCACCCTCGGCCCCGTTGGCCACGACGAACGCGCCGCGGCGGCCATTGGCGACCGCGTGCAGCTTGCGCGCCGTGGGGAACGCGGCGCCGCCCCGGCCGCGCAGCCCGCTGTGGTCGACGGCGTCGAAGAACGCGCCGCGCGCGTCCCGCCGGCGCAGGCTCGGTAGGGACCCGTAGCGGTCGAGGTGCTCCCGGAGGTCGGTGATGACGCCCGGGATCAGGCGGGGGAGCCCGGGGTGGGGAGCCGCGCGGCGCGACGGATCCACCGCCCGACCGGTCGAGACGCTGGTCATCCGGAGCTCGCGTCGGTGCCGGTCGACGGAGTGGCTGCGACGGTCCCGCGCATCCGGCCGCCCGCGTGGTCGACCCGGAGGTCGATCGCGAGGCGGAGCCGCGTGGTGCCGGGCCCGCCGACATCGGCCTGGATGGTGGACCCCTGGAGGCCGACGACGTTGCCGTCGAGTCGTTGCGACGCGTTGCTGATGCTCACGGTTCCGGCCCGCAGCGCGACCCCGCCGTTCGCGAGCGGTTGCCCGTGCAACTCGACGTCGAGGACCCCGGTCGCGCCCTGGCTGAGGTCGCCGACCAGGCTGAGGACGACCTCACCCTGCGCGTTGGTGGCGCTCTGGCGCACGGTGCCCGCGACCTGGGCCTGGAACCCGGCGTCGGGTAGAGCCGCACCGGTGGTGGTCGGGGCCACAGCCGTCGTGGTCCCCGCGGGCTGCGTCGCCGCAGGCTGGGTCGCACCCGGGAGGGCGCGGGCGGGGGTGCCGGCCCTGCGGGCCCAGCCGGCCTGCATCGGGCCCGACGCGAGCCAGGTCGCGAGGATCACCGGGACGAGGGCGATGCCGACGAAGCCGAACGCGCGTGCGCGGCGATGCTCGTCGAGCCCCCGGGCGACGCGGACCGCGCCCGCGATCAGCACCGATGCCACGCACGCCAGGGTCACGAGGAGCACGAGCCCGGGCTTGGTGTCGGAGCCGGTGCCGAGGCCGTGCACCACGGCGACCGGCCAACAGAGGTACGCGAGCCAGTGGATCGCCCGCCAGGCCGGGAAGCCGAGCCGGTACCTGAGCAGGCTCGTGACGACGAGCGCGATCAGGAGATCGAAGGCGACCGCGCCGAGGCCGAGCCAGATCGGCCGGTACGCGGACATGAACGGCACGACCGCGTCGAGCCAACCGATCGGCGCGAACGAATCCACGACCACCGTCACGATGTGCAGGGCCAGGAAGACGAGCACCAGGAGCGACACGTTGCGGTGCAGGAACTGGACCGTGAAGCGCGGCCAGCGCCGGCTGCTCCACCGCAGGGACGACGTGATCCCGAGCACCACGCTCGCGGTGAGGAACACCAGGCTCACGACGCCGGTGCCGCGCGCGAGGTACCACAGCGCGGTGCTGCTGCTGGCCGCGACGACGGTCATCGGTGGGGATGCACCTCGCTACGAGCCGCTGGTGACGGTGATCGGCGCCCGGCGCGGGGCCGTCCGCGGCGGCGTGGTCCGGGGCGTCGTCGGCGGGGCGGTGGCCGCACGCGTGACGACGGTCGTCGGTGTGGGCGCCGGGCTGCCCGGTCGGGCCGCGGCCGCGGTGGTGGGGGGTGCGGTGGCGGCGGTCGTCGCGGGCGCGGCGGTGACGCCGACGGGGGCCGCTGCGGCCGCGGCCGCGCTCACGGATGCCGCGTGGGTTCCCGATGCGTGGCTCGCGAAGAACGCGTAGAACGCCACGGTCGCCACCACGCCCGCGCCGGCGACCCATCGGGTCAACGACGAGACGCGCTGCATGCCCGCGTCGCGCTCTCTCGACATCCTCGTCATCGGTGTTCTCCCGGGGGGGGTGGGCGGCACCACAACGTTCTGGTCCACCAGACCCTAAGGAGCGCAGGTAAGGGCGGTACAAGACCCAGGGAAAGGCCCGGCCAGCGTTGGTTAAAGGGTGCCGTTGCGGGTGGACAGCGCGAACGCCCCCCAGCCGGGCAGAACCGGCAGCCAGTAGCCGATGATCCGGGAGATGAGGACGGCCGCCACCGCCGGGGCCGCCGGCACTCCCACCTGCCCGAGTCCGGCCACGAGCGCCGCCTCCAGCGCGCCGAGACCACCGGGAGTGGGCGCCGCGGCCGCGAGCGCCGAACCCGCGAGGAAGACGCCGATGACCGTCAGGACCGGGAGGTGCACGCCGATGGACTCGAGGCACGCGACGAGCACGAACGCCTGCGCGAAGGTCACGCCGGCGGAGCCGAGGAACAGCATCAGCCCGCGGCGCGGCTGGCTGAGCACGCCGCGTATGTCGCGGGCGTGGGGCCGGATGCGTTCGAAGACCGAACGCAGGCTGTGGCGCCAGTACCAGGCCCCGGCCCCGGTGAGGCCGATCACGATCGCGGCGACCACGGGCCAGTAGTTGTCGAGATCGGGCGCCCGGGGCAGCGACACGCTGGTGCGCAGGCCGACGAGCGGCACGACGATCAGCAGCAGCGCCAGGTGCACGACGACCCCGGCCGCGGCGTTGACCCCGACGGCCGTGGTCGCGCGGGCGCGGCGGATCCCGGCCCGTTCCATGTAGCGCACGTTGGTGGCCATCGCGCCGAGACCGGCGGGCGCGATGCGGTTGGTGAACGCGGCCGCGAGCTGCACCACCGTCGTGCGCCCGAGCGCGAGCGGCTCCGGCGCTGCGCCCATCAGCGACAGGGCCGCCATCACGTAGCCGAACGCGGCGCAGGTGACCGCGACCGCGAGCCAGCTGATCTGCGCGGTCTTGGCCGCGTCGAGCGCCACCTGGAAGTTGCCGATCTGGGTGAGGAGCAACCCGAGCGCGACGGCTCCCAGGACCAGCGGCGCCAGGTTGCGGCTCGCCACCCAGATCGGCCGCTCGGCGCGCGTGCCGGTGACGAGGCCCACCCGGGCGACCTCGGCGCGCAGTTGGTCGACCGTGACGCCCGCGTCGTGGAGCGCGGCGCGCGACTCCGACGTCAGCCCGAGCGGCTGCAGGACCGGCAGCGCGTCGAGGAGCGGAGCCGGCCCGAGGACTCCGGTCGCGGTGCTCACCGCGCGCGGGATCCCGACGACCGCCGCGGTCGAGGCGAGGAGCTCGCTGACGTCGGCCCGGCACTCGGCGGCCGACGCGTGCAGCCGGGCCCGGGAGAGGTCGACGCAGGCGACACCCGTGTCGGTGACCACGAAGCCGCGCGCGGTGGCCCGGCCGTGGGCGATGCCGGCGGCGTGGAGGCGTTGGAGGGCCCGCCAGGCTTCGACGAGCTCGGGGGTCCCGGTGCCGCCCCCGTCGACATCGCCGCGGAGGTCGTGCCCGGAGAGCCACGACCGCAGGATCACGCTCTCGCCGTCGGAGATCCGTTGCGTCCAGGCGACCTCCGGGGTCGTGACCCCACCGCGGGACGCGAGCAGGTACGCGAGGGCCTCGTGCTCGACGGCGTAGTCGGTGCCCAGCCGATCGCGCTCGTCGCCCGAATCCCGGAACGCGACGAGGCGCCAGGCGCGGTAGATCCAGTCCGACTCTCGGCGGTCGCGGTCGACCACCCGCACGTGGAGCGGGCGGCCGTCGCCGGTCGTGACCCGGAACGATCCATGGGCCAGGTTCAGCGCTTCGATGCCCGCGACGTCGAGGCCGTGCTGTCTGAGCCGGGCCGCGAGCAGCTTCGGATCGGGGAAGCCGCGCGGCGCGCCGAAGATCAGGTGCACGACCGACCCGACGACCCACCCGACCGCGAAGCCCCCCACGACGTCGACGGGGAAGTGCGCGCCGACGTAGACGCGGGCCACCGCGACCAGCGCCACGAGGATCCACACGGTCCTGCGGGCCGAGCGGCTGAGGTACGGGCTGGCGACGGTGGCCATCGCGGCGGCGACCGCGACATGGGTCGCCGGGAACGACAGACCGGGGGTGACGGCTCCGTGCAGCACCACGCCCGAGATCCGCTCGTCCGGTGGCCGCTTCGCGACGGTCGCCCCGATCGCCTTCGCCAGGAGCCACGCCGCGACCCCCCCGAGCGCGAGGAGACGCGCGAGCCGACGACGGCCGCTCAGCACGCACCCGACCGCGACGACGGGAACCGCGGCGAGGGCACCGAGCTGCATCACCCCGATGAGGGGTGGGCCGAACGGACCGGGGAGCTGGTTGACGAGGCGGAAGAGGTTGAGCTCCACGACGCCCGGCTCGCCGGATCCGGCGGCGAACGCGGCCCAGCCGAGGATCACGAGACCCAGCGCGAGGCGGAGGACGTCGGCCGGTTGCCGGCGGGTGCTCGTGCGCACCGGTTCGGCCTCGCGCTTCACCGGCATGGGGGTCAAGCTAGACGTGCACCGGGCGCACGGCGGGCGCGCGCGTTCCGCGGCGGTAGCCTGTCTGACCCGCTCCGGGCGCTTAGCTCAGCTGGTAGAGCGCCTGCCTTACAAGCAGGAGGTCGGGGGTTCGAGACCCTCAGCGCCCACCATCGTCCGCCCGTGCCGGTCCACGAGCGCGCGGTCACGCCGGAACCTAGATTGGGCGCATGGCCGTTGCGAACGAAGCTCAGTCCGTGTTCTGGGAGGAACTCGCCCCCGCGTGGCTGGCGTCCGAGAGCCACACCGAGATGGTGTCGGCCTCCTTCGGCCGAGCCGCCATGGATCGCCTCGATCTGCGGGCCGGACAGCGGGTGCTCGACATCGGGTGCGGCTCCGGCTCGACGACGCTCGCGCTCGCCGGTCTGGTCGCGCCCGGGGGTGAGGCCGTCGGCATCGACATCGCGCCCGCGATGGTGACGGCCGCGACCGACCACGCGAAGGCCGCCGGAGTCGCGAACGCGACGTTCCTGGTTGCGGACGCCCAAGCCGCGGACCTCTCGGCGTCGAGCTTCGACGCGGCGTTCTCGCGTTTCGGAGTGATGTTCTTCGCCGATCCGCCGGCCGCGTTCACCAACATCCGCGCGGCCCTGCGCCCGGGGGGCACGCTCGCGTTCGCGTGTTGGTCCAACCTCTTCGCCAACGAGTGGATGTTCGTACCCGGCGCGGCGGCCATGTCGGTGACCGGATCGCTTCCGCCCATGCCCGGTCCGGGTGAGCCCGGGCCGTTCTCGCTCGACGATCCCGACCGGATCGAGCTCCTGCTCCGCGACGCCGGCTTCGTCGATATCGACGTGACCGCGCAACCGGAGACGATCGTGATCCCGCGAGCCGAGATCGAGTCGCTGGTGGTGCTCAGCAGTCGGGTCGGCGCGGTGGCGGAAGCCCTTCGGACCGCCGACGCTGCGACCGCGCCTCGCATCGTGGAGGCGGTTCGCGCCGCGTTGCTCGAACGGGTCGAGGACGACGAGGTGCGCCTGAGCGCGGCCGCCTTCGTCGTGCGCGCGCACGCATGACGCCACCGCACTCACCCCGGTGACCGAGCCGTACGACCTTCAACGCTTCGTGACCGCGCAGGACGACGGCGCCACGTACGAACGCGCGGTCGGCGAGCTGCGGCGGGGGCACAAGACGAGCCACTGGATGTGGTTCGTCTTCCCGCAGGTCGCGGGCCTCGGGCTGAGCGCGATGTCGCAGCGGTACGCGATCTCGTCGCTCGACGAGGCCGTCGCCTTCGTGCGCCACCCGGTGCTCGGCCCCCGGATCGTCGAGTGCGCGCGCATCGTGGCCGAGTTGGAGGACCGCACCGCGGAGCAGGTCTTCGGAGCCGTCGACGCCCGGAAGCTGCACTCGTCGATGACCCTGTTCGCCCGGGCCGCGCCCGACGCGCCCGAGTTCACCGCGGTGCTCGATCGCTACTACGACGGCACCCCCGACCCCGCGACCGTCGCCCGGGTCTGAGTGCTGCAGGTAGGTCGGCGCCAGCGGGACGTCACGCGCGTCCCACACGGCGTTGTTCGCGACCTCCACGAACTGCGTCCCGGGCGGGGGACGCTCGGGCCGCGCAAAGGGACCTTCAGCTCTACCGGCGCGGCCCGGCGACGTGGACGTTGGAACGCAACGTCGAGCGCGGGAGGCGAGGTCGATGCGAGCCGCACTGCTTCACGGGTACAAGCAGGACTTCGTGGTCGAGGAGGTCGCGGACCCGGAACCCGGCCCGGGGCAGGTCCTCGTGCGGATCGGGGGCAGCGGCGCCTGCCACTCGGACCTCCACGTCCGCGGTGGGGAGATGGCGGCGCTGCCGTTCCCGCCGTTCCCCTGGACGCTGGGCCATGAGAACGCCGGCTGGGTCGAAGCGCTCGGCCCGGGCGCGACCGGGTTCGAGCCGGGCGAACCGGTGGCCGTCTTCGGCGGGTGGGGTTGCGGGCTCTGTCGTCTCTGCCTCGGCGGCGAAGAGCAGCTGTGCGACGTGATGCGCTGGGGCGGCCTGGGTACCCCCGGCGGTTACGCCGAGTACCTGCTGGTGCCCTCGACCCGGCACCTGGTGCGGCTGACCACGCTGGAGCCGTTCGAGGCGGCTCCCCTGACCGACGCCGGGCTGACTCCGTACCGGGCGGTCAAGAAGGTCCTGGACCGCCTCGTGCCCGGGACCACGGTGGTGACGATCGGTGTCGGCGGGCTGGGCCACTTCGGCGTTCAGCTCTTGAAGACGCTCAGCCCCGCCAAGGTGGTGGCCATCGACACGCTCGAAGCCAAGCGGGTCTTGGCGACCGAGTTGGGCGCCGACCTCGTCATCGACCCACTTGCCACCGACGCGGCGGCCGAGGTGGTCGCGTTCACGGGTGGGGACGGCGCGGCCGCCGTGCTCGACTTCGTGGGCGCCGACAGCACGCTCGCCGTGGCGCTCGGTGCGGTCGGTCGCAAGGGCATGGTCGTGGTCGCCGGACTGGCCGGAGGCGCGGTGCCCTTCTCGTTCTTCGCCACCGCCGGCGAGGCTCAGCTGACCACGAGCATGTGGGGGAGTCGCAACGAGCTGGCCGAGGTGATCGCGCTCGCGGAGCAGGGCCGCTTGCACGGCCACGTCGAGCGTCATCCACTGACCGACATCAACATCGTCTTCGAACGGCTCCAGCGCGGGGAGGTCGACGGGCGCGCGGTCCTCGTCCCCTGACGGGCGGGTCAGTGGTGGTGCAACCCGAGAAGTCGGCGTTGTCCGACCAGGCTGTGGTCGGTACCGAGCCACTGCTCCGCTGCCCGGAAGCTGCGGCCGATCAGTTCGTGGGAACGGCCGAAGTCGGCCGGAGACACCGCGAGCGGGCAGAGCGGCGGGAGCACGTGAAGCTCGACGGAGGACTCGAAGCGCTCGACATCTCTGATCA
>JADGOM010000033.1 GCA_017882925.1 Acidimicrobiia bacterium
GCCGACGGCGAGTCGGTGGCCGACTGGGAGCTCACGCTGCGGGCCGTCGTCGAGCTGGCGCCCGAGCACGTGAGCGCCTACGGCCTCACCGTCGAGCCGCCGACCCCACTCGCGGCGCGGGTGCGGGCCGGCGAGGTCCGCCCGCCCGACGACGACGACCAGGCCGAGAAGTACGCCCGGGCCGACGCGATCCTCGAGGCGGCGGGCTACCGGTGGTACGAGGTCTCGAACTGGGCCCGGCCGGGGGAGGAGTGCCGGCACAACCAGATCTACTGGCGCGGCGGCGACTACCTCGCGATCGGCTGCGCGGCGCACGGCTACACGGGCGGGCGCCGCTGGTGGAATGTCCGCACCCCGGAGCGCTACATCGCGGCGATCGCGGCCGGCGACGACCCCGGCGCGGGCGAGGAGGTCCTCGGGCCCGACGTCCGAGCCGAGGAGGCGTTCTCGCTCGAGCTGCGCACCCGCGAGGGCGCCCGCCTCCCCGCGGCTGCCGCGGGGTCGGAGCTCGGGTCGCTGGTGTCGGATCTCGCCGCGGCCGGTCTCCTGGTGCACGGGCAGGGCACCGTGGTCCTCACGCCCTCCGGCCGGCTCATGGCCAACGACCTCACGGCCCGGCTCCTCAATGCCGGGGCGGCCCGTCCCTCGATGGCTGCTGGCACTCGGTAGGATTGAGTGCCAAATCCACCCGGCGGGGCTCCCCGCCGGTGCCCGACGGCGACCCATCCGGTCGATTCTCCCGAAGTGACGTGGCGATGATGGACGAACGCAAGGCGGCGATCTTGCGGGCGATCGTGGAGGAGTTCGTGACCACGGCGCAGCCCGTCGGCTCCCAGACGATCGCCAAGACCCGCGAGCTGGGGGTCTCGAGCGCCACTGTCCGCAACGAGATGACCATGCTCGAGCGCGACGGCTACATCGTCCAGCCCCACACCTCGGCCGGCCGGGTCCCCACCGACCTCGGCTACCGCTTCTTCGTCGACCACTTCATCCGACCGGGCGCGTTGCCACCGGCCGAGCGCCGGACCGTCGCCGACTTCTTCGGCCACGCCCACACCGCCCTCGAAGACCTGCTGCACGAGACGAGCCAGCTCCTCGTGACGCTCACCGACCACGCCTCGGTGGTGGTCGGGCCCCAGAAGGACACGGTGCTGGTCCACAGCGTCCAGGTCGTCGCGGTGCAGCCCGACATCGCCCTCGTGCTCGTCGTCCTCTCCAACGGCGACCTCGAGAAGCAGGCCATCCGGTGGTCGGCTCCGGAGGGCAGCGACGAGCGGAGCGTCGTCACCCGCGCCGCCAACCTGCTCACCGACGTGCTGGCCGGCCGTCCGCTCGCGCAGCTCACCGCGGAGACCGTGTTGCCGGCCTCCGGCGATCCGGTCGTCGACGACGTGGCGTCGCTCGCGCTCGCGAAGCTCGCCGAGGCCGACCGGGCCGCGGGCACCCATCCGCTCTACGTCGGGGGCGCGAGTCGGGTCGCCAAGGACCAGGAGTCGTTCGCCACCACCGAGACGGCGACCCGCCTGCTCGAGCTGCTCGAGCACCAGGTCGTCGTCGTGGCGCTCGTGCGCGACCTCCTCGACCAGGGCCTCACGATCTCCATCGGCTCGGAGAACGACCTGGAGGCGCTGCGCGACTGCTCGTTGGTCCTCGCGCCGTACGAGGTCGACGGCCTCACGCAAGGCACCGTCGGCGTGCTCGGTCCCACCCGCATGGACTACCGCCGCGCGCTCGCCGCGGTCGCCGCGGTGTCCGAACAGCTGAATCGGCGGTTGTCCCCGTGACCGAAGACTTCTACGAGCTGCTCGAGGTCGACCGCAGCGCGACCGGCGAGGAGATCAAGCGCTCCTACCGCGCGCTCGCGCGTCAGTACCACCCCGACGCGAATCCCGGTGATCCCGAGGCCGAGGCGCGCTTCAAGGAGATCAGCGTCGCCTACGAGACGCTGCGCGACCCGGAGAAGCGCCGCCAGTACGACACGTTCGGCATCCAGGGCGTCGCGTCGGGCATGGGCGGCCAGCCCATGGACGGATTCGGCATCAGCGACCTCTTCGACGCGTTCTTCGGCGGCGACCCGTTCGGCGGGCGTCGCGGCGCGGCCGGGCCCCCGCGGGGGATGGACGGCGAGGCCGGGATCGAGCTCACGCTCGAGGAGGCCGCGTTCGGCGTCACCAAGCCGATCGACCTGCGCATGCCGGTCGAGTGCGATCGGTGCGACGGGTCGGGCTGCGAGCCGGGCACCTTCCCGAGCGAGTGCCCCACGTGCCAGGGCTCGGGCGAGATCCGCCAGATCCGCAAGTCGATCCTGGGCCAGATGGTCACCGCCGCGCCCTGCACCGACTGCGGCGGCATGGGCAGCCAGATCCATTCGCCGTGCAAGGACTGCCGCGGTGACGGGCGCGTGAGCGCGTCGCGCACGATCGACGTCGAGGTGCCCGCGGGCATCGACGACGGGCAGCGCCTGCGGCTCCCGGGCCGCGGTCCGGCCGGCCCGCGCGGCGGGATCCCCGGCGACCTCTACGTCGGCATCCACGTGCTCCCGCACCCGGAGTTCGAACGGCAGGGCGACGACCTGGTGCAGGTGCGGCGCATCGGCTTCGCGCAGGCCGCGCTCGGCACCCACCTCACGGTCGAGACGCTCGACGGCGAAGAGTCGCTCGTGGTCCCGCCCGGCACGCAGGCCGGCCGCGTGTTCCGGCTCAAGCAGCGCGGCGTCACGCGCCTGCGCTCGCGCGGACGTGGCGACCTGCTCGTGCGGGTCGACATCGAGGTCCCGGAGAAGCTGAGCTCCGAGGAGGGCGCGTTGCTGCGTCAACTCGCGGAGCTGCGCGGCGAAGATGTCGCGCCCGAGAAGGACCACAAGTTCTTCTCCCGCATCCGCTCCGCGTTCCAGTAGCCGTGCCCGCCGGGGGTTGGGCCGCCGACGCGCAGGCCACCGCGCACGTGCTCGTGGCCGCGCTCGACCCCACGCTCGACATCGCGGGCGACGACGGACACCACCTCGAGCGCGTCCGCCGGGTGCGCGCGGGGGAGCGGATCACCGCCACCGACGGTGCCGGGAGCTGGCGCGCCTACGAGGTCGTCGCCGCGGGCAACGCGCGCATCTCGCTGGCCGCGCGCGGAGACGTCGTCGTCGAACCCGTGCTCGCGCCGGCGTTGGCGGTGGCGTTCGCGCTCACGAAGCGGGAGAAGCCGGAGGTGGTCGTCCAGAAGCTCACCGAGCTCGGCGTCGACCGCATCCGACCCGTGCTCGCCGCCCGGTCCGTCGTGCAGTGGGACGACCGCAAGGCCGGCGCCGCGCTCGCCCGGTGGGAGCGGGTGGCGCGGGAGGCGGTCATGCAGTGCCGCCGGGCCCGGCTGCCGGTCATCGACGCGGTCGCGCCGGTGGCCTCACTGGCGGGGACGCCGGGCCTGCTGGTCGCGGACCGTGGTCCCGACGGGGTGGCCCCCGGGCCCCCGGAGCCCGCGGGTCCGGAGGGCTGGACGGCCCTCGTCGGCCCGGAAGGTGGCTTCGCGCCGGAGGAGCTGGAGGGGCTCGCGGCGGCGGGTCCGCTCGGGCGTCTGGCGGTCGGGCCCCACGTCCTGCGGGCCGAGACGGCGGCCATCGCCGTCGCGGCCGTGCTGGCCGCGTGCCGGGCGGCCGCCGGGCCCTGAGGACCCTCCCGGGAGGGTCCTCAGAGCGCAACATCCGAGGTCAGGCGGGAAACCGGGCTCCGCGCCCACATTTTGGTACTGTGCTGCCGGGGTTCGAGGCCATGGGGGCATTGTGACGGAGATCGGTGGTGTGCGCGTTGGCGATCGTCTACGGGCGATCCGACGCCAGAAGGGTCTGTCGTTGCACGACGTCGAGGCGCGGTCCGGCCTCGAGTTCAAGGCCTCCGTCCTCGGCGCCTACGAGCGGGGCGAGCGGGCCATCTCGGTGCCGCGGCTGCTCCGCCTGGCCGAGATCTACGACGTCCCCGCCGACCAGCTGCTGCCGCGCGACGTCGAGATCGAGATCAACCTCACGGACGGCGCGACCGGCGACTACGAGCACGGCTACACGATCGACCTCGTCCGCCTCCAGGGCAGCGCCGAGCCCGACGCCGCGGTGCTCTCACGCTACGCCGCCACGATCCAGCTCCAGCGCCAGGACTTCAACGGTCGGCTGCTGACCATCCGCCGCGACGACCTGCGGGTGCTCGCCGCCGTGCTGGGTCGCAGCGTCGACGAGCTCGGTGCCCGCCTCGACCAGCTCGGTCTCCGGGCCCACGCCTAGATCCACCGGCGCCGGCAACCAGACCTCGCGGGTCCGGGGGCACGACTACCCTGGCCGCAACGTGGCAACGCCGTCTCCCACCCAGGTCAAGATCCTCGTACCGGGCAACCATCTGATGGTCGGCCTGCTCGGCCAACGCGATGAGCTGCTTCGCCTCATCGAGGATGCGTTCCCCGTGGGGATCCTGGTCCGCGGCAACGAGATCACGGTCAACGGGCCGCCGGTCGAGGCCGAGCGCGTGGGGCGGCTCTTCGAGGAGCTCGTGCTGCTGCTCGAGATGGGCCACACCCTCGACGCCGAGGGCGTCGGCCGGAGCATCACGATGCTGAAGGCCGACCAGCGTCCCACCGAGGTGCTCGCCACCGAGGTGCTCCGTGGCCGCAAGCCGGTCCGGCCGAAGACCGCGGGCCAGAAGCGCTACGTCGACGCCGTGCGCGACAACGTCGTCACCTTCGGCATCGGTCCCGCGGGCACGGGCAAGAGCTACCTCGCGGTCGCGCTCGCGGTGCAGGCGCTCCAGGCCAAGGAGATCAACCGGATCATCCTCACCCGCCCCGCGGTCGAGGCCGGCGAGCGGCTCGGGTTCCTCCCCGGTGACATGCTCGCCAAGGTCGACCCGTACCTGCGCCCGCTGTACGACGCGCTCTACGACATGCTCGAGCCCGAGACCGTGCTGCGACTCATGGAGCGGGGGACGATCGAGGTCGCGCCGCTCGCCTACATGCGCGGCCGCACCCTCAACGACTCCTTCATCATCCTCGACGAGGCGCAGAACACCACGCCCGAGCAGATGAAGATGTTCCTGACCCGGCTCGGCTTCGGCTCGAAGGTGGTGGTGACGGGCGACGTCACCCAGATCGACCTGGTGGAAGGGCGCGGGCGCTCGGGGCTCCTCGCGGTGCGCCACGTGCTCGAGGGCATCGACCGGCTCGCGTTCGTGGAGCTCGACTCCTCCGACGTCGTGCGCCACCGGATGGTGCAGGAGATCGTCGACGCCTACGAGCGCCACGAGGCCGGCAAGGCCGAGCGGCTGGAGGCCGGGTCGTGAGCGACCGCGCGCCCGGCGAGGTCGACGACGTGGTCGACGACCCCCGGGTCGAGGTCTTCGGCGCCGACGAGCAGGTCGACCTGCCCGTCGACGTGTTGCGCTGGGTGGGGCTCGCGCGGCTCGTCCTCCGGGAGGAGCGGGTGCCCGGTGAGGCGGAGCTGTCGCTGATCTTCGTCGACGAGCAGGCGATCACCGACCTCAACGAGCGCTTCCTCGGCGGCAAAGGCCCCACCGACGTGCTCGCGTTCCCGATGGACGACGACATCGTCCTCGGCGGCCGCCAGCCCGACCAGGGGGGGCGCGGCCCCGGCGCGCCCACCGAGCCCGGCGACCCCCCGTACCTCATCGGCGACGTCGTCATCTGCCCCAAGCGGGCCGACGAGCAGGCGGGGGAGCACCGCAACACCCTGGAGGAGGAGCTCGCGCTCCTCGTCGTGCACGGGGTGCTCCATCTGCTCAGCTACGACCACAGCGAGCAGGAGGAGACCGAGGCGATGCAGCGGCGCGAACGCGAGCTGCTGGCGAAGTTCGCCGAGTTCGAGCAGGGCGGGCCCGCGTGACGCGGGCGCACCAACCCGCGGCCCAGCCTCCACCGGAGCCGGCTCGCGGACCGGGTTCGATCGGCTTCGCCCGCCCCACGGGGAGGGCACGCCGGTGACGACCAGCGACATCGTCATCGTCATCGTCGTCGCGGTGTTGTTCGTCGGTTCGATCTTCCTCGCGCTGTCCGAGACCGCCTTCACCCGCACGAGTCGCATCCGCGTGCGTTCGATGGAGGAGGAGGGCGTCAAGAACGCAGCCAAACTCGCGAAGCTGCTCGAGCACCCCGAACGCACGCTCAACGTGGTGCTGCTGCTCGTGCTCGTGTCGCAGCTCACGTCCGCCACCCTCATCGGAGTGCTGCTCAAGAACCGCGGCGGCGTGTGGGGCATCGTCATCGGCATCGTCGTGCAGATCGTCGCGTTCTTCGTGATCGGCGAGGTCGCACCGAAGACCTTCGCGGTCCAGCACGCCGACCGCGCCGCGTTGTTCGTCACGCCCATGCTGTGGGCGCTCACGAGCTTCTTCCCGCTGCGCATGATCTCCAACGGGCTCATCGGCCTCGCCAACATCGTGCTGCCGGGCAAGGGCATCAAGGAGGGTCCGTTCGTCACCGAGGACGAGATCCGGACCATGGCCGACGTCGCCGCCGACGAGGACGCGATCGAGAGCGAGGAGCGCCGTCTCATCCACTCGATCTTCGAGTTCGGCGACACGATCGTGCGCGAGGTGATGATGCCGCGCACCGACATGGTCGCGGTCGAGGCCGACTCCACCGTCGACGACGCGATCCGCACCGCGATCGAGGCGGGCTACTCGCGCCTGCCCGCCTACGAGGACACCACCGACCACATCGTCGGGCTCGTCTACCTGAAGGACCTCGTGCGCGAGGAGCGCGAGCACGACGGCGGCATCCGGCCCGTGCGGTCGGTGCTCCGCCCCGCGGTGTTCGTGCCCGAAGGCAAGCGCGTGTCCGAGCTGCTCCAGGAGATGCGCACCCAGCGCTTCCACCTCGCGGTCGTGATGGACGAGTACGAGGGGACGGCCGGCATCGTCACGATGGAAGACCTGATCGAGGAGATCGTCGGGGAGATCACCGACGAGTACGACGTCGAGGAGCCCGCGATCGAGGAGCTGCCCGACGGCCGGCTCCGGGCACCCGGGCGCACGCCGATCGACGACATCGCCGAGCGCTTCGACCGCGAGTTCCCCGACCTCGAGTGGGACACCGTCGGCGGCCTCGTCTTCAACACGCTCGGGCACGTGCCCAACGAGGGTGAGTCGGTGGAGTTCGAGGGCCTGAAGTTCCGGGCCGAGCGCGTCATGGGCAACCGGATCGTCTCGGTGCTGATCGAGGTCGCCGACGATCCCGAGACCACGTCCGCGGGCGCGGCCGACGGTGCCGGCTCGGCGTCCCAGTGACGCCTCCCGACGACGGGCCGCCGACCGCGGAGTCCGAGCTGTCGTCCGGCGGTCCCGAGGTCTTCCGTTCCGGCTTCGCGACGCTCGTGGGCCGGCCGAACGTCGGCAAGAGCACGCTCATGAACCGGATCGTCGGCGCGAAGGTGTCGATCGTCTCCGATCGGCCGCAGACCACCCGCAACGAGATCCGCGGCGTGCACACCACGGAGCACGGCCAGATCGTCTTCCTCGACACCCCGGGCATCCACCGGCCCCGCACGCTGCTGGGGGAGCGCACCAACTCGCGCGCGTTGGGCACGCTCGGTGAGGTCGACGTCGTCTGCTTCCTCGTGGAGGCCAACGCGCCGATCGCCGCGGGCGACCGCTACATCGCCGAGCTCGTGACCGCGGTCTCCACCCCGAAGATCCTCGTGATCAACAAGGTCGACCTCGCGTCGGGCGACCAGGTCCTCGAGCACCTCGTCGTCGCCGCGGCCGAGCTCGGCGACTTCGACGCCTACGTGCCGCTGTCGGGGAAGACGGGGGAGGGGATCGACGCGCTGTTGGGTGAGATCGGCGCCCGGCTGCCCGAGGGGCCCGTCTACTACCCGGACGGCATGATCTCCGACCAACCCGAGACCTTCCTCGCCGCGGAGCTCGTGCGGGAGAAGCTCCTCGCCGTCACGCACGACGAGCTGCCGCACTCGATCACCGTGAGCGTGGAGGAGCTCGAGCCGGTCGAGGGCGAGCACCCGCCCGACGACCTGATCCGCCTCCGGGCCACGATCCGGGTCGAGCGCGATTCGCAGAAGGGGATCGTCATCGGCAAGGGCGGCTCGGTGCTCAAGACCGCCGCGACCGCGGCCCGCATCGAGCTGGAGCAGCTGCTCGGCCTGCGCGTCTGGCTGGAGACCCGCGTCAAGGTCGACCCCGACTGGCAGCGCCGCCCGGGATCCCTCGACCGCCTCGGCTACTAGCGGCCCGACGCGCGGGCGCCCGCCACATCTTGGCGCCGCGGTGCGATTGTTCTAGTCCACGTCAGATATATTGGCGGACCCGGCCGCGAGCACCCCTTGCCGTGGCCCGAGTGAGCCCGAGGAGTCTCGTGAGCCGGGACGCACACAGGCCGCCACCCGTTCGCGACCTCGACTCGCCGGTCGAGATCGCCGAGATGGTCCGGCGCTTCTACCAGGACGTCGCCCAGGACGATCTCCTCGGCCCCCTGTTCAACGACGTCGCCCGGGTGGACTGGGGTGCCCACCTGCCGAAGCTCACCCAGTTCTGGTGTCGAGCGCTGCTCGGCATCGAGGGCTACGCGGGGAATCCGTTTCGGGCGCACGCGCGGATCCACGCGCGATCGGCGTTCCGAGCCGAGCACTTCGAGCGCTGGTTGGAGCTCTTCCACGACTCCGTCGAGCTGGGCTGGGTCGGCCCCAACGCTCAGCGGGCTCTGGATCTCGCCCACGACGTGGCCCGGATGCACGGCGATCGGCTCGTCGGTGCGCCGGTCGATGTCCGACCACCGGAACCCCGGCTCCGCGCCACCGGCTAGGGCCGGGCTCGAATTCACGCGCCGAGCACTGGAAGCAACAGCTCCGGTTCGAGCCGGATCCGTGCCATGGGAGGACCCGCCACATGCCGCAGACCACCGATGGGACGGGGGGCGACGCGGTCGTGGCCTCGGCCGGTGCCGACCCCATCTCCGTTCCCGCTCGGCCCGATCTGTCGACGCGCACCCAGGTCCACGATCTCGTGACCGCCTTCTATCGCCGGATCGTGTTCGACGAGCTGCTCGAGCCGGTCTTCGCCGAGGTGGTCGAGGTGGACTGGGCGGAGCACATCCCGAAGCTCATCGACTACTGGTGTTGGATCTTGTTCGCCACGGAGGGCTACCGCGGCGCGATCACCGCGGCACACCGTCACGTCCACGACCTTCAGCCCATCCGGCCCGAGCACTGCGACCGCTGGGTCTCGTTGTGGGTGTCGAGCGTCGACGAAGCTTGGGTCGGGCCGTATGCCGAGCGGGCCAAGGGTCACGCGGTCGTCCTCATGACCCGAATGGCGAAGCGGCTGTTCGGGTTCACCTGGGCCGCCCCGGCGCTCGCCTCGGCCGGGTTGCCGCTGCGTCCGGAGACCTGACGAGCTGCGGTCCTCGGCTACGCGTCCGTCGCATCCGTGAGTCGGCCGCGCAGCCTGCAGTGGGCACGGCGGGGATCCTTGGGTTCCAGCTCGTCGACCACGATCCCGCCAACGGCCTCGGCCACTCCTTGGGCCAGCCCGAGGTGGAGCTCGCACACGGTGTCGGGGTCGGTGAGCACGGCGGAGGCGAACGGGCAGGTCTGAAGGGTGACGTCGACTGCGTTGCCACGGCGGCGCAAGACCGGCTCGAAACCCTGCCGGGCCAGCTGTTCGACGAACGACGTCACCGGCTCGTCGCGGAGCTGCTCGCCGAGCCGCTGGCGCGACCCGGCCCGGCGTCCCACCTCGACCGGGCTGTCGCCGCTGCGCAGGATCTCGGTGAGCAGCATCGCCAATCGCTCGTAGGGGCCGGTGACGCCCCAACGGCTCTCGGTGGACGGATCCACGGCGTAGCGGAGGCGCGGCCGTCCTCGGCCAGTGGGCGGAGCCGCCGACTCGGTCAGCAGGCCGGCGTCCACGAGCCGGGCCAGGTGCTGCCGGATCGCGTTGTGATTGAGCTCGAAGTGAGCCGTGAGCTCGGCGACGTCGACGGCCGCATCGACATCCGCGATGTACTGGAAGATCTCGTGCCGGGTGGGGTCGCCGAGCGCGCGGGCCTGGATCTGGAGAGTGGGCATCGACGGGTCTCCTGTCAGCACATCAAGCCCAACACTCTACCGTTTGGTAGATATAACCCCAGCGCATCTGTGAGTAGGGGGCGGGACAACGGCTGGCATGAGTCAATAAGACTCCCGTAGCCTAGAAGTATGAGCCGATCCGAACGCGACGGTGTGCGCCGGCCGGCGGACGGGACTCGGCGAGCGATTGTGCAGGCGGAGCCGCCTCGTCATCCGGCGCGGCCGGCAGCATTGCTGGCCGTGGCCGCGGCGGCGCTGATCCTGCTCCTCGCGATCGCCAGCACCTTCTCGTGAGCGAGGGTCAGGGTCCTGCACCGGCGGGTGCCGAACGGCCCGCCGCATCCGAGGTCGCCGAGGCGCCGGCCGGTCGCGAGACCCGGCCCCGCTCTCCATTGCGGGCGGTGACGGTCCCCGCGGAGCACGGCGGTTGGGGCCTGACGTTGGAGCCCGTGCTGTTGGGCCTGCTGTTGGCACCGACCATCGCCGGGGCGTGCATCGGTCTTGCCGCGGTCGTCGCCTTCCTGGCCCGCACGCCGTTGAAGGTGCTGCTCGTGGACGCCCACCGGGGACGCGAGCTCGGCAGGACCCGACTGGCCCGGCGCGTGTTCGCCGGCGAATGCGTCGTTCTCGTGGTTCTGGCGGCCACGGCGCTGGTGCTTGCCGACTCCCGGTTCTGGATCCCATTGGTGGTCATCGGCCCATTGCTGACCGTGGAGCTCTGGTTCGACATGCGATCGCGCAGTCGACGGTTGATCCCGGAGCTGGCGGGTGCCGTCGGGATCGGTGGCGTGGCGGCGGTGATCCTGCTCGCCGGCGGGCGGTCCGGCGCCCTCGCGGTGGCGTGCTGGTTGATCCTGGCCGCGAGATCGGTCACCGCGATCGTGTCGGTGCGGGATCAGGTCGGGAGGATCCACGGGCGCCCGGGCCACCCCCGCCAACTCGTCGCAGCGGATCTCGCCGCGGTATCGATCGTGGCGGTGGCGGTGGCGGTGGACGGGTCGACGACCGCAGGGGCTGCGGCGGTCCTGGCCGCGATCGCCGCCCAGCGGGTCTTGGCCTTGCGGCCCACGTCGCGGGCGGTGGTGTTGGGCCTGCGCCAGACTGCGCTCGGGTTGGCCGTGGTGACCGTCACGGTGCTCGGCGTGCTCACGACGTGAGCGCGGCGTCGTTCCCGTGGAGGCACGCGTCCGGGACGGCGCGCGTGATGGACGGAGCGCACGGCGGAGTCAGGGTGGTCGC
Organism: Acidimicrobiia bacterium; assembly: GCA_017882925.1. Classification (GTDB taxonomy): domain Bacteria; phylum Actinomycetota; class Acidimicrobiia; order IMCC26256; family Chersky-534; genus Chersky-534. Next base: position 11,303 of record JADGOM010000033.1, read on the forward strand.
GACCCGGTTCCGGAGGTGCCGCGCGCGGGGTCCGGGGGCCTGATATGCAGGCCCGCGCAACCAACGGATCGCGTTCCGGATCCGGGGTCCCACAAGTTGCCGCACGGCGGATGTCCGACGGTAGAGTGCCGATCACGTTCGGGCGCCACACGGTGTCGGCTGCATCCACCCGCCCGCTGAAGCCACCGAGAGGGGACATGGCGAGCTTCAAGACCAAGTGGAGGCGGAGCGCTGTAGCCGCCGGAGTGCTCGCGGCGGCGCTCGCCCTCGCGGGATGCGCCACCAACAACAACGGTGAGAACACGCTGCACCCGAAAGGGACCGAGGCGCGACGCATCCTGTCGCTGTTCACCCCCATCTTCTGGGTCGCGGTGTTCGTCGGTGTCTGCGTCCTCACGGCGACGCTCGTGTTCGCGATCAAGTTCCGCGAGCGCCCGGGCAACACCAACCCGAAGCAGATCCACGGCAGCACCCCGCTCGAGATCGGCTGGACGATCGTCCCGGCCCTGATCCTCGTCGTGATCGCCGTGTTCACGATCAAGACCATCTTCCAGATGGACCGCACCCTGAAGAACCCGATCGAGGTGCAGGCCGTCGGCAAGCAGTGGTGGTGGCAGTTCAACACCAAGACGGATCCATACAAGGTGACCGCCGCCGACGGCACGCAGACCACCGCGACGGAGATCGTCACCGCCAACGAGGTGCACATCCCCGTCGGCAAGAACGTGCAGATCAACGCGCAGGCCTGCGACAAGGTGATCGACGCCAAGGGCAAGCAGACGGGTCTCACCAACTGCAACGTCATCCACTCGTTCTGGGTCCCCGAGCTCAACGGCAAGGCCGACGCCGTCCCCGGGCGCGACCACCTGTGGATCATCGAGGCCGACAAGGCGGGCACGTACCTCGGCGAGTGCGCGGAGTACTGCGGCCTGTCCCACGCCAACATGCACTTCCGCGTCATCGCCGAGAGCCCGGACGACTACGCCAAGTGGGTGAAGCAGCAGCAGAAGGGCCCGGCGCAGGCCCTGCTCACCGCCGACAACAAGCCGGCCGGCAACGTGCAGAACCTCATCGTCAACAAGTTCGGCTGCGTCGGCTGTCACGTCCTCACCGACCCGAGCAAGTACGCGTTCGCGCCCAACCTCACGCACCTCGCGAGCCGCACGACGTTCGCGAGCGGGTACTTCGACCTCTACGCCCGCGACAAGGCCGGCAACCCGATCTACTCGCAGCCCAACACGCAGAAGCTCGCCGACTGGATCTACAACGCCCCGGGCCTGCTGCCCATGGAGTCGAAGGACTGCCGACTGCCGCCGGGCCCCAACGCACCGTGTGCGGGTATGCCGTCGTTCTCGCAGAACACGCCCAAGGGCCAGGCGACGATGACGAAGGACGAGGCGATGCAGATCGCCCAGTACCTGTTGGATCAGAAGTGAGCACGGGAGACCGCCCATGACCACCGTGTCCGACGCGATCTCCCATGTGGAGCAGCCGCACCAGCGCGTGGACCTGCTGCACCGCCCGACCAAGTCGACGGGCTTCTGGAGCTGGTTCACCACCGTCGACCACAAGAAGATCGGGATCCTCTACGTCGTCACCGCGTTCGTCTTCCTGCTCGTCGGCGGGATCGAGGCGCTGCTGATCCGCCTGCAGCTGGCGGGGCCCAACGGCAAGGTCCTCACCGCGGCGATGTACAACCAGCTCTTCACGATGCACGGCACCACGATGGTGTTCCTGATGGGCATGCCGCTGGCGGTCGGCTTCGGCAACTACCTCCTGCCGCTCATGATCGGCGCCCGTGACGTCGCGTTCCCGCGGCTCAACATGTTCGGGTACTGGGCGTTCCTGATGGGCGGCCTGTTCGTCTACTCCTCGTTCCTGCCCTGGAACGGCGGCGCTCCCAACGCGGGCTGGTTCGGCTACACACCGCTCTCGAGCGCCCCGATCGGCAACGGGTTCCTCCCCGGCCACGGCGCCGACTTCTGGGCCGTCGGCCTCGTGATGCTCGGCATCGGCTCCACGACGTCGGCGATCAACTTCATCGTGACCGTGCTCAACATGCGCGCGCCCGGGATGACGTTCCTGCGCATGCCGGTGTTCGTGTGGATGATGCTGGTGACCGCGTTCCTCACCCTGTTCGCGCTGCCGGTCGTCACCGCCGCGCTGATCATGGTCTACATGGACCGCAACTGGGGCTCCAACTTCTTCAACTCGGCCATCGGCGGCGACCCGCTGCTCTACCAGCACCTCTTCTGGATCTTCGGTCACCCCGAGGTGTACATCCTCATCCTCCCGGGCATGGGCATCATCTCCGAGATCCTGCCGGTGTTCTCCCGCAAGCCGCTGTTCGGGTACACCGTCGTCATCTTCTCGGGCATCGCCATCGGGTTCATGGGCTGGGGCGTGTGGGCGCACCACATGTTCGCCACCGGCCTCGGGCCGATCGCCGTCTCCGCGTTCGGCCTGTCGACGATGCTCATCGCGGTCCCGACCGGCGTGAAGATCTTCAACTGGCTCGGCACGGTCTGGGGTGGTGCCATCAGGCTCAACACCCCGATGCTGTTCGCGCTCGGCTTCATCGCGATGTTCACCATCGGCGGTCTGTCGGGCGTGCTCCACTCGGTGGTCCCGGCCGACACGCAGCAGACCGACACCTACTTCGTGGTCGCCCACTTCCACTACGTGCTCTTCGGCGGCACCGTGTTCGCGTTCTTCGGCGGCCTCTTCTACTGGTTCCCGAAGGTCTACGGCCGGATGATGAACGACCGGCTGGGCAAGTGGACGTTCTGGGTTCTGCTCGTCGGCTTCAACCTCACCTTCTTCCCGATGCACATCCTCGGGCTCGAGGGCCAGCCCCGCCGCACCTACCGCTACGGCTCGGGCCTCGGCTGGGACACCTACAACCGCATCGCTTCGCTCGGCGCATTCGTGATCGCCATCGGCGTCCTGCTCCTGCTGGTCAACATGGTGGTGAGCCGCAAGCACGGGCAGCCGGCCGGGGCCGACCCGTGGGACGGCCGCACGCTCGAGTGGTCGATCCCGTCGCCCCCGCCGGAGTTCAACTTCGCCGAGGTCCCCGAGGTCGAGGCCCGCGACGACTGGTGGCACCGCAAGTACACCGAAGACGACCGGGGCCTCCTCGTGCGCCTGCCGAGCGGCGCGGCCGAGGCGGTCGGCCACGGCGACGCGGAGGCGGGCCACCACATCCACCTGCCGTCCCCGTCGTACTACCCGCTGGTGCTCTCGATCGGGCTCCCGATCCTCGGCTACGCCGCGGTGTACCACACGCTGTGGCTCGGGATCATCGGCGCGATCGTCCTGACGTTCGGCGCGTACGCGTGGGCCATCGAGCCCCCGACGGCGGAGGAGCCCGCGTGACCGCCGCCCGATCACTGGAAGGTCTTCGATGGAGCAGGTAGCGATCAGCGCCGGGCACGACACGGCGCAGCACAGCGGCACCGGCGTCAGCAACACCAAGCTGGCGATCTGGCTGTTCCTGTCCTCCGACTTCCTGTTCTTCGGCGCCTTCATCTCGGCGTTCCTGCTCTACGCCGACCGCACCCCCGCGGGGGCGAAGCAGCTCACCGACGAGCTCAACATCCCGTTCACGTCGGCCACCTCGTTCATCCTGCTGATGAGCTCGCTCACGATGGTCCTCGCCCTCGCCGCGATCCAGCGGGGCGACCACCGCCGGGTGCGCATCTGGATCCTCGCGACCGCCCTGTTCGGGGCCGTCTTCATCGGGGGCCAGGTCTTCGAGTTCACCGAGTTCGTCCGCAACGGCTACGCCCTGCAGACCAGCACCCAGAGCAGCGCGTTCTTCGTGCTCACCGGGTTGCACGGTGCGCACGTCACCATCGGTATCATCTGGCTGTTGTCGCTCTGGGGCCTGAGCTCCCAGGGGCGGCTCAAGACGGAGGATGCTCCGAAGGTCGAGCTCGCGGGCCTCTACTGGCACTTCGTCGACGTGATCTGGATCGTGATCTTCACCGTGATCTACCTCATCACCCCGCTGACCCAAGGGACCAAATGAGCGACGAGGACGCACCGTCGGGCACCACGCTCGTCCAGCACATCGGACCCGAGGGCGTGTACGAGGCGCCGGCCGACCTCGGCCCCGAAGGCATCCTGCTGCCCGGTGAGCTGCACCACCACCCCGACCCCTACCAGTACGTCCTCATCGCGGTGTTCCTGTGCGCGGTCACCGCGGTCGAGGTCCTGCTCTACTACGCCGACGGCACCATCGCGACATGGGCGCTCGTCACGCTGCTCCTCGCCCTCGCGTTCACCAAGTTCGTGACCGTCGCGGCGTACTACATGCACCTCAAGACCGACGCCAAGGTCTTCCGGAGGTTCTTCATCCTCGGTGGTGTCGGCGCGCTGGTCCTCTTCACGATCGTGCTCACCACGCTCCACATCTTCAGCAACTGAGATGAGCGGGCTGCTGGGAGCCGTCGGTCCGGCCCGTTTTCCGGCCTGGTCACCGCACCCCGACGTCTGGTTGCTCGTCGCCCTGATCGGCGCCGGCTACGCGCTCGCCGTCACCCGCCTCGGCCCGGTGCACGCCCCCGACCCGCAGCACCCGGTCAGCCGCCGGCAGGTCGTCGCCTTCTGCCTCGGCCTGCTCACCATGTGGATCGCCTCCGACTGGCCGGTCCACGACGTGGCCGAGAAGTCGCTCTACAGCATCCACATGATGCAGCACATGGCCTTCACGTTCGTGGCCGCGCCACTGTTCCTGCTCGGCGTCCCCGCGTGGATGGCCCGGTGGATCCTCACGCCCCGGTGGCTCTTCGTCACGGTCCGGTGGCTCTCACGCTTCTTCCCCGCGGTGGTCGTCTACAACGCGGTGCTGGTGCTCGCGCACTGGCCCGCGGTGGTCAACCTCACGCTCGAGAACGGGCTGGCCCACTTCTTCGCGCACACGATCATCCTGCTCTCGGGGCTGGTGATCTGGATGCCGGTGTTCAGCCCGCTGCCGGAGATCCCGCGCTTCGGGCCCGTGCTGGCGATGTTCTACCTGTTCCTCGAGTCGATCCTCCCCACGATCCCGGCATCGTTCCTCACCCTCGGGACGTCTCCCCTCTACAGGGTCTACGAGCGCCTCCCGCACCTCTACGGCCTCAGCACGGTCTCCGATCAGCGCATCGCGGGGCTCGAGATGAAGTTGGGGGGTGGCCTCCTGATCTGGATGGCCATCGGTATCGTGTTCTTCCGCTGGGCCAACGACGAGGAGCGCAAGGAGCGCGACTCCTCCGCGAAGCGCCCGTCGCGCCATGCTGTGGACCGAGAACTCAGCCAGATGGAGTTGACCAACGGATGACCACCATCGAGACGCCCGAAGCGCCGCAGCCTCCGGCCGCCCCGGACGACAAGGGCTCCCGGCGCGAGGAGTTCACGACCCGGTTCGTGCTGCCCCTCCTGCTGCCGATCGGCTCCGCGCTCCTCCTCCTGGTGCTCGTCCTCAGCATCTCGAAGATCTTCCTGGCCGGCGGCAAGAGCTCCTGGGTCACGGCCACGATCGTCACGCTGATGATCCTCGGCGGCGCCGCGTGCCTCTCGGCCGCCCGCCGCATGCGCTCGTCGTCGATGATGGTCCTCGTCGGGATCGTCGTGGTCATGACGCTGATCGCCGGCATGGTCGTGCTGGGCGCGAGCAGCGAGGAGAAGGCCGCCACCGGATTCGTGGAGCCGACCGGCCCCGCGGTGCAGACGCTGTCGGTCACCGCGCTCGCCACCATCAAGTTCAACGCGACCCAGTACACGCTCGACAAGGCCGGCATCACCCAGGTCGACTACATCGACGGCGGCGGCTCGCACACGCTCGTGTTCGACGGCATCGACGGCTTCGAGCTCGCGGTGCCGGGCGGCCCCACGAAGGGCAAGATCGACCTGAAGTCGGGCACCTACACGATCTACTGCACCGTTCCCGGCCACCGCGCCCAGGGGATGGAAGCGAAGGTCATCGTCAAGTGATCGTCCGCCGCCGCGTGGCGGCGGCCGCCGGACTCGGGTTCAGCGCGCTGCTGCTGCTCGGCGCGTGCGGGGGCGGAGGCGGGGGTTCGAGCTCCAGCTACAAGGAGCCGTCGGGGCCTTCGGTCGCCACCGTCGAGGTCGACGCCGCCAACTACTCCTTCAAGCCCGACAAGCCCACGGCCCCCGCCGGGATCGTGACGATCCGGATGAAGAACGTCTCCGGCAACCCGCACACGCTCGCGATCTCGGGCGTCGACGGCTTCGAGCTCTCGGTCTCGGGTGGCGGCAACACCGACGCGGGGAAGGTCGACCTGAAGCCGGGGACCTACACCTTCTACTGCACCGTCCCGGGCCACCGGTCGGCGGGCATGGAAGGCAAGCTCACCGTCAAGTAGGCGCTGGCTCGTCGATCGCGACCGTCGGCACCGGCGCGGTGGCGGGGACGACCATGCGCAGCGCGCCGGCCGCGCCCTCCAGGCGCGCGGGCAGCGCGCCGGCGCTGTCGCCGCTCGCGTAGAGCTGGAGGTCGTGCGCGGCGCCGTCGAGGCTCTCGATCTCCACCACCTGGCCCCGCCAGGTCAGCACCTCGTCGCGTTCGACGTGCTCACCCTTGAACACCAGCGGAAAGGTGCGCAGGAACTTGGCGCGCGAGACGGGCCCGACCACGATGACGTCGAGCAAGCCGTCGTCGAGCGCGGCGTGCGGCGTGACCCGCATGCCCCCGCCGTAGGAGCGGCTGTTGCCCACCGCGACGAGCCACGCCTCGATCTCGTGCGCCTCGCCGTCGACGGTGAGCCGGAAGCGGCGCGGCGTGTACGTGGCGAGGGTGCGGAGCATGGCCACGACGTAGAGCGTGGTGCCGCGCAGGCGCCGCACGCTGTTGGCCCACTCGTTGGCGGCGGCGTCGAAGCCGGTGCTCGCGACGGTGCAGAACCAGGTGGGGGGATCGGCCGGCGTGCGCCCGCCCGCCCAGGCCCGGCCGAGATCGACACGGGCGATGCGGCCGGCCTCCAGGACCGCGAACGCGTCGAGTGGGTTGGCGACGTCGAAGCCGAGGTGGCGGGCGAAGTCGTTGCCCGATCCCGACGGCACCAGCGCCAGCAGGCCGTCGGCCTCGGCCGCGACGCCGGCGAGCTCCCCGACGGTGCCGTCGCCCCCGCAGGCGATGACCCCGCGCCCGGCCGCGAAGGCCTGCTCGGCGAGCGTGCGGCCGTGCTCGGCGCTGGTGGGGACCTGGAGCTCGATCTCGAGCGCGGAGGCCGCGCACGCCGCGTGCAGCTCGCGCAGCAGATCGCGGGTCCGGCCGCGGCCGGCGGCGGGGTTGACGATCGCGGTCCACTGCACCGCGGAGAATCTAGGGGGTCGGCGGCGCAGGGGTAGCGTGCCCGCCGTGGTCAGTGGCATCGACGCTTCCAACATCCCCGCGCACGTCGCCATCGTGATGGACGGCAACGGGCGCTGGGCCCAGCGCCGCGGGTTGAAGCGCACCGAGGGCCACGCCGCCGGTGAGGAGGCGCTCTTCGACACCGTCAACGGCGGCCTCGACCTCGGGCTCCGGTGGATGACCGTCTACGCGTTCAGCACCGAGAACTGGCGGCGTCCCCTCGACGAGGTCCGCTTCCTGATGAACTTCAACGAGTCGCTCCTGCTGCGCCGCCGCGACGAGCTCAACGACCTCGGCGTGCGCATCCGCTTCATCGGGCGCCGCACCGGCCGGGTGCCCGGTCGGCTGCGCCGACGGATCGAGGAGGCCGAAGACCTCACCCGCGCCAACCGGCGGATGACGCTCACCTTCGCGTTCAACTACGGCGGGCGGGCCGAGCTCGTCGACGCGGTGCGGGCGATCGGCGCCGAGGTCCGCGCCGGCCGGCTCGACCCCGCGAAGATCAACGACAAGACGATCGCCCGCCACCTCTACGCGCCCGACATGCCCGATCCCGACCTCCTCGTACGCACCTCGGGGGAGTACCGCGTGTCCAACTACCTCCTGTGGGAGAGCGCGTACTCCGAGTTCGTCTTCACCGACGTGCTGTGGCCCGACTTCCGCCGCGAGCACCTGTTCGACGCGGTGCGGGAGTTTCAGCGCCGCAACCGCCGCTTCGGCGCCATCGAATGATCGCAGAACTACACTCCTGTCATGCCGTTGTACCGGGACCAGGGTGTGGTGTTGCGCACCATCAAGCTCGGTGAGGCGGACCGGATCGTCA
>JADGOM010000003.1 GCA_017882925.1 Acidimicrobiia bacterium
ACCTCGTCGGCACCATGATCGAGACGCCGCGCGCCGCGCTCGTGGCGGGGGAGATCGCGGCGACCGCGGAGTTCTTCTCCTTCGGCACCCACGACCTCACGCAGATGGCCCTCGGCTTCTCGCGCGACGACGGCGAGAGCCGCATCGTCCCGGCCTACATCGAGCTGAAGCTGATGAAGATCAGCCCGTTCGAGAGCATCGACCGCGAGGGCGTCGGCCGGCTCATGCAGTGGGCCGTCGCCGAGGGCCGTGCGGTGCGTCCCGACCTCAAGCTCGGCATCTGCGGCGAGCACGGGGGTGAGCCCGCCTCGGTGCAGTTCTGCCACGAGATCGGCCTCAACTACGTGTCGTGCTCCCCGTACCGGATCCCGATCGCCCGCCTCGCCGCGGCCCACGCGGCCCTGGGCTCGGGTGGCCCGGCCACCACCGCGTGACCGCCTCCGCCGCCGCGTGACGCCGGAGGAGATCTCCACCTTCTTCCGCGACGTGTTCCCCGAGGCCGACTCGATGTTCGCCATCGAGTCGGCGGGGGAGCGCGCCGCGGTCGTGCGGTTGCGGTTCGACCCCGACCACCACGTGCGCCCCGGGAACACGGTCTCCGGACCCGCGCTCATGACGCTGGCCGACACCGCGGTCTGGGTGGCGCTGCTCGCCGAGATCGGCCCGAGCGCGCACTCGGTCACCGTCAACCTCTCGATCGACTTCCTGCGGCGGCCCGCGCCGGGTGACGTGCGGGCGGAGGTCCGGCTCCTGAAGCTCGGCCGGCGCCTCGCGGTGGGCGACGTGCTCATGTACTCCGCGGCCGGCGGCGACCCGGTGGCCCGGGCGTCGGTCACCTACGCGATCCCGAGCGGGGACGGCCGCGGCGCGCCCGGCTGAGCGCCGATCGACCGTGGCAAGATGCGCGCCATGACCGAGGCGGCGCTGACGATCCTGTGTGGAGAGGCGGCGGCCACGGTCGCCGACACCGACGGGCGGGTGCCGGCCGCCGTGCTCGAGGAGCTCACCGGCTGGGCGATGAAGCCCGAGGGTTGGTGCCGCGGCCCGGTGTGCGTCCCGGTGCGCGACGACGACGCCCGGGTCGGCGCCGACGGCACCGTCGACCTCGCGGCCTTCGCCCGCGTGCTGCGGCTCCCGTTCGCGACGGACGCCGGGATCGCGGTGCTCGCGGAGTCGGCCACCGCGCGCGCCGAGGCGATGGCCTCGCTGGAGGCGCCTGACTTCACCCTCTCCGACGTCGACGGCGAGCGGCACTCGCTGAGCGATCTCCGGGGCCGGAAGCGCATGTTGCTCACGTGGGCGAGCTGGTGCGGCTGCCGGCACGAGCTCCCGGCGTGGGAGTCGCTGCAGCAGGAGCTCGAGCCCTACGACTTCACCATCGTGGCCGTCGCGCTCGACTCGGCCGACGAGGCCCGCGAGTTCGTCGAGGCGGTCGACCCGTCGTTCGTGGCCCTGGTCGACCCCGACCACGTCGTGGCCGAGCGCTACGGCCTGATCAACGTGCCGTCGACGGTCTGGATCGACGAGGACGACCGCGTCGTGCGCGCGCCCGACATCGCGCCGGGCGACGACATGTTCCGGGAGTTCACCGCCATCGACTCGTCGGTCCACCACGACCAGCTGCGCGACTGGGTCCGCAACGGCGTGCTCCCCTCCGACGACGACACCGTGCGGGCCGAGCAGCAACCGCCGACGGCCGACGAGCAGCAGGCGCGGGTCGAGCGCCGGCTCGCGGTGGCGCTCGTGCGCAGCGACCGGGAGGAGCTCGCCGAGCCCCACTTCGCCCGGGCCAGCGCGCTCGCCCCACTCGACTGGACGATCAACCGCGGATCGATGCGCTACCGGGGCGGCGACCCGTTCGGTCAGGAGTTCCTCGACTTCTTCGAGGAGTGGAAGGCGGCCGGGCGCCCCGGCTACGGGCGCACCGGCGTCGACGGCGAACCGCGCTGAACGGGCTGTCGGCGCCGCCCGCGACGGCGTAGTCGACACACTCCGTCGGTAGAGTCGTCCCCATGGATGTCACGCCGTCGCCCGAGCTCACGCCCCGCGCCCGGGACTGGGCCGCGACGATGCAGGGCCGCGCGGGCGGGGGCATCCGCCGGGCGCACGCGGGCTCGGAGGCCAAGGTCGGCGCGGTGGAGCCGCTCGAGCGCGGCGAGCGGGAGCAGATCGAGGACGCGCTGCTCGCCCCGGGTGCGACCCGGGCCCGGGGCTCCGGGCACCGGGCCCGCGAGGAGGTCGCCGATCCCTCCCGCACCTGCTTCGAACGCGACCGCGACCGGATCCTGCACGGCACCACCGCCTTCCGCCGGCTCGCGGGCAAGACCCAGGTCTTCATCTTCCCGGAAGACCACCAGCGCACCCGGCTCACCCACGCGCTCGAGGTCGCCCAGGTCGCCACGAGCATCGCCCGGGCCTGCCGGCTCAACGTCGCCCTCACCGAGGCCATCGCGCTCGGCCACGACTGCGGCCACGGTCCGTTCGGCCACGCGAGCGAGGATGCCTTCACCCCCTTCGTCCCCGGCGGCTTCGACCACGCGGTCTGGGGCGCCGACGTCGTGCTCGCGCCGCTCAACCTGTGCGAGGAGACGCTCGACGGCATCCGCAACCACTCGTGGTCGCGTCCGGCGCCCGGTACGCCCGAGGGCGAGGTCGTGTCGTGGGCCGACCGGATCGCCTACGTCTGCCACGACTTCGAGGACGCGGTCCGGGCCGGCATCGCCACGCCGGCGATGCTCCCGCCCGAGGTGCGCGACCGCTGCGGCGTCGAGCGCTCCAGCCAGCTCCGGGCGTTCATCGCGGGTGTGGTCGACGCGGTCGCGACCACCGGTGAGGTCGGGATGACCGAGCCGCTCGCCGACGCCCTGGCCGGGTTCCGGCGGTTCAACTACGAGCGCATCTACATGCGGCCCGCGTCGGTCGCCCAGGGCGCGCTGGTCGTGCGGGTCCTGCAGGCCCTCGTCGAGCACTACGCCGACCGGCCCAACACGCTGCCGCTGGCGGAGCTCGCGATGCCGCACCCGGTCACCGGCTACGCGGCCGGGAGCGCGGAGGCCCTGCGCGAATCCGTCACCTATGTCGCGGGGATGACCGACCGGTTCGCGTGGGCCCAGGCCGTCGCCAACCTCGGCTGGGAGACCGACGCGCTGCCCGCCGGACTCGACCTGCTCCGGTGATCGCCACTCTCCGTCGACGGCAACGGTGCGTGGGCGTCGGGTGGGCCTAGCCTCTGCTCGATGGGCATCCTGGACGAGGACGTGCAACGGGTCCGGGAGGCGACCGATCTGGTCGCACTCGCCGGTGAGCACCTCGGACTCCGTCGGGTCGGCCGGCGCTTCACCGGCCTGTGTCCGTTCCACACCGAGAAGTCGCCGTCGTTCTCGATCAACCCCGAGCTGCAGCTCTACTACTGCTTCGGGTGCGGCAAGAGCGGCGACGCCATCACCTTCGTGCGCGAGGTCGAGCATCTCGACTTCGTCGACGCGGTCGAGCGCCTCGCGTCCCGGGCGAACATCACGCTGCGCTACGACGACGTCACCGTCTCCAAGGACCGGCAGCGGCGGACCCGGCTGGCCGAGGCCGTCGGCGCCGCCATCACCTACTACCACCGGGTGCTGCTCGAGGCTCCAGAAGGGGGCCTGGCCCGCCGATACCTCCGGAGCAGGGGATTCGATGGGGACGCCGCGCGCACGTTCGTGCTCGGGTACTCCCCCGAGGGGTACGACGCGTTGAGCGTGCAGCTGCAACAGCAGAAGTTCTCCCGGGACGACCTGGTCGACGCGGGCCTCGCGTTCGTCAACCGCGCCAACCGTCTCCAGGACTGCTTCCGCGGCCGCCTCATGTTCCCGATCTACGACGCGCGCGGCGAGCCCTCGGGCTTCGGCGGCCGCACGCTCACCAACGAGGGCCCCAAGTACAAGAACTCGTCGGAGTCGGCGATCTACCAGAAGAGCCGGCTCCTCTACGGCCTCAACTGGGCCAAGGGCGAGATCGTCGCCCGGGGTGAGGCCGTGATCTGCGAGGGCTACACGGACGTGATGGCGTTCGCGCTGTCGGGCGCGCCCAACGCGGTCGCCACCTGCGGCACGTCGCTCACCGACGAGCACTTCGCGATCCTCAAGAACCTGGCCCGCAAGGTGACGCTCGCCTACGACGCCGACGCCGCCGGTCAGGGCGCGACGGAGAAGTGGTACGCGTGGGAGCAGAAGTACGAGGTGCAGCTCCAGGTCGCCGATCTCCCCGCGGGCCGCGACCCGGCCGACACCTGGAAGGAGGACCCTGCCGCGCTCACCAAGGCGCTCGAGAACGCCAAGCCGTTCCTCCAGTTCCGCATCGACCGCGTCCTCGCCGCCGCCGACCTCACCACCCCCGAGGGTCGCGCCCGCGCCGCGGAGGCCGTGGTCCCCGTGCTGCGCCAACACCCCAACGAGCTCGTGCGCGAGGGCTACATCTCGCCGGTCGCGGGCCGGCTCGGGTTCGCGCACGAGTGGTTCAAGCGGGCGGTCGACAACAGCGCCGAGCCCACGCGCGTCGAGTCGAAGCCGGCGGCCGGGTCGCGCATCCCGCGCGCCGACCGTCGCGAGGTCGAGATGCTCCGGCTCGCGATCCACGAGCCCGAGCTCGTCGCCGACCACCTCGACGCCGCGCTGTTCGTCGGCCGGGCGCCGCGCGCCGCGTACGACGCGCTCGCGAGCGCGCACACGCTCCACGAGGCGCTCGCCACCACGGATCCCGACGCGCGCGAGCTGCTCAACCGACTCGCGGTGGAGGAGCCCGAGTTCGGCGAGCAGCGCGACGCCTACGTCGTCGAGCTCGTGGCGAATCTCACCGAGAGCGCGGGTCAGCGGCTCCTCCAGCAGTTCGTCGAGGCCGGCGACGACCGGGCCTCGGAGGTCAAGCAGCAGCTCGACGTGCTCGTGCGGGCGCGTGACGACGGGGAGTGGTCGACGGCGAAGAGCGTGTCCGAATCGTTGCTAGCTTTGATTCTCCACGGGTCGGGGCAAGGGGAACCGTGAGCGAGATCAGCGCACCGATGTCGAGCGAACCGGCCGACGCTCCCACGGGCGCGCCGATTGCCGTCGTGGCCGACGCCAACGTCCAGGCGCTGCTCGAGCGGGTGAAGGAGCGCGGCTTCGTCACTACTGGTGAGATCTTCGCGGCGCTGCCCGACCTCGAGCCGGAGACCTTCGAGCTCGCGGCGATCTACGAGTCGATCCGAGCTCGCGGCATCGAGGTCGTCGACGAGATCGTCGAGGAGCTCCAGCGCGAAGACCAACGGCGCGCGGTCGGCGGCAACGACCTGCCGCCGGCGCTGCCGCCCAACGGCGTGCACCTCGGCGCGGTGGAGTCGCCGCAGTCGGCCACGCCCACGCCGGTCCTGAAGCCCGGCCACGAGAGCGCGCCGCGATCGGGTCGCATCGGCGAACGCGCGCCGCGTCCCGAGCGGGCGGGCGAGTTCGGCAGCTTCGACCCGGTGCGCATGTATCTCAAGGAGATCGGCAAGGTCCCGCTGCTCACGGGTCCGCAGGAGGTCACCCTCGCGAAGCGCATCGAGGCCGGTCTCGCCGCGCTCGAGCAGATCGAGCTCCGGCCCGACCTCAGCGAGGGCGAGCGTTCCAGCCTCGAGGCCGTCGGCGCCGACGGCGCGCTGGCCAAGAAGCAGCTCACGGAGGCCAACCTCCGCCTGGTCGTGTCCATCGCCAAGCGCTACGTCGGCCGGGGGATGGCGCTGCTCGACCTGATCCAGGAGGGCAACCTCGGGCTCATCCGGGCGGTCGAGAAGTTCGACTACACGAAGGGCTTCAAGTTCTCCACCTACGCCACGTGGTGGATCCGCCAGGCCATCACCCGGGCCATCGCCGACCAGGCCCGCACGATCCGCATCCCGGTGCACATGGTCGAGACCATGAACAAGGTGCTGCGCATCCAGCGCCAGATGCTCCAGGAGCTCGGCCGCGAGCCCACCGTCGACGAGGTGGCCGAGAAGGTCGACCTCACGCCCGAGCGGGTCCGGGAGATCCAGCGCATCTCGCAGGAGCCGGTGTCGCTCGAGACGCCGGTGGGGGAGGAGGACGACTCGTCCCTGGGCGACTTCGTCGAAGACCCGCAGGCCATCGCGCCCGCCACCGCGGCCGCCCGCGCGCTGCTCACCGAGGCCATCGAGGAGGCGCTCGAGGAGCTCAACGACCGCGAGCGCCAGGTCGTGCGCCTTCGCTTCGGCCTCGACGACGGCCAGGTGCGCACGCTCGAGGAGGTCGGCCGGGAGTTCGGCGTGACCCGCGAGCGCATCCGCCAGATCGAGAGCAAGACCCTCGCGAAGCTGCGCCACCCCAACCGTTCGCAGCGGCTCCGCGACTACCTCGAGGAGCCGTAGACCGGCAACAGGTCGGCGGCACGCTCAGACCGGGCGCGACGCACGGCGCGGCACGCGGCCGGGCGGCTCAGTTGAGGGACGGCGACCCGACGATGTCGGGCACCACGGTGAGGTCGATGCGGTCGTCGCGCCGCAGCCGCTCCAGGCCCAACGCGCCGACGGCCTGCACCTTCTCGGTGACCCGGCTCTCGCGGATCTTCGCCGCGGTGGCGCGGATCTGCTCGTAGCGGCCGCGCCCCGCGCGGGCCCCGAGGTAGTAGCCGGCACCGAACCCAACGACGAGACCCAGACGAAATCGCATCCCGTTGTTGTAGCAAACCCCGGGCGCCGGGGCATCACCAACGGTGGCATCCGCGGATCCGGCGCCGAGGGGGCCGGGGACCCGCTCCGCGTTTGCTAACGTCCGGTGCCCTTCCGGGGTAGCTCAATGGCAGAGCAATCGGCTGTTAACCGATAGGTTGAGAGTTCGAGTCTCTCCCCCGGAGCAATGACGGAACCAGTGCACGTCGATCGACTCGTGGGCCAGCTCGGGTAT
>JADGOM010000216.1 GCA_017882925.1 Acidimicrobiia bacterium
ACCACGAGTCATGCCCGCGCGTTCGCCGCGGCTGACGAACTTCACCGCCATCTTGCGGCTCGCCTCGTCGATCATCTCGTCGCCGAACATGACCGCACCCTTGCGGTCGGTCTCGGTGGCCTGCTTGTAGGCGTCGAGGATCGCGTGCGCCTTGTCGAACTGCTCCTGCGTGGGCGTGAACACCTCGTTGATGACCTTCACCTGGTCGGGGTGCAGGGCCCACTTCCCGTCGTACCCGAGGATGCGGGTGCGCATCGAGTAGTCACGCAGCGCGTCGAGCTCGCGGATCTTGAGGAACGGGCCGTCGATCACCTGGAGGCCGTAGGCGCGCCCGGCCATCAGGATCTTGCTGAAGACGTAGTGGAAGTGGTCGCCGGGGTACTCCGGGATCTGCACGCCGCCGGTGAGCACCGGCATCTCCATCGACGCGGCGAAGTCGGCCGGGCCGAAGATGATGGTCTCGAGCCGCGGCGACGCGGCGCAGATCTCCTCGACGTTGATGAGGCCCATCGTGGTTTCGATCTGGGCCTCGATGCCGACGGCCGAGCGCCCGGTGTTGGCCTCGATCTGCGTGAGCAGCAGGTCGAGCGCGACGACCTCCGCCGCGCGCTGCACCTTCGGCAGCATGAGCTCGTCGAGCCGGTCGCTCGACTGCTCGACGATGTGGATGACGTCCTGGTACGTCCACTTGGTGTCCCACGCGTTGATGCGCACGCAGAGGACCGCGTCGCCCCAGTCGTTGTCGTTGATCGCGCTGACGACGTTGGCGCGGGCGGCTTCCTTCTCGAGCGGCGCCACGGAGTCCTCCAGATCGAGGAACACCATGTCGGCACCCAGCAACGGTCCCTTGGCGAGCATCTTGGGGCTCGAACCGGGGATCGAGAGGCACGTGCGGCGGGGAAGGTGACGCGAGCGTTCGGACATGCCCGGAGGCTAATCCCTGCCCCCATTCGCAGGCGCAGCCGGCGACCCCGGCACCCGGGGGTCGGGCCGTATGCTCGCCGCCGTGCCGCCGACCCCCGAGAGCCTCACGCTCACCGAGCTCGCCGACGGCGTCTTCACCTGGCTGCAACCGCGGGGCCGGACCGGCGTCACCAACGCCGGCGTGGTCGTGGAGGACGACGGCATCACCGTGATCGACACGCTGATGGTGCGGTCGCAGTGGGAGCCGTTCGCGGAGGCGGTGAAGGCGCTCGACCGACCCGTCCGCCGCACGGTCCTCACCAACGGCCGCATCGACCACGTGGGCGGCACCAAGGCGTTCCCGGCGTCGGCGATCTACGCGTCGCCGCAGACGAGCGACCTCCTCGATCTCGAGATGCCCATCGAGGCCTACCGCAACTTCATGCCCGAATTCGCCGACGAGCTGACCGAGCTGGCCGAGATCGGCACCCGCCCCGCGACCCACATCGTCGACGGCGCCGCCCAGTTCACCGGCCGCATCGAGCTGCTGCCTGCGGCCGGCCACACCTCGGGCGACCTCCTGGTGCTGATCGCCGACGCCGACGTGTGCTTCACCGGTGACCTCTGCTTCTTCGGCGTCACGCCGCTCGCGTTC
This sequence comes from Acidimicrobiia bacterium, assembly GCA_017882925.1. Classification (GTDB taxonomy): domain Bacteria; phylum Actinomycetota; class Acidimicrobiia; order IMCC26256; family Chersky-534; genus Chersky-534. Next base: position 1,559 of record JADGOM010000216.1, read on the forward strand.
CAGGGCGACCTCGAGCTCTGGGCCGACGTGCTCGACGCGGTCGCCGAGCTCGCCGACATCCTCGTCCCGGGCCACGGGCCGATCGGGGGCGAAGAGGAGCTGCGCGCCCTCCAGCGCTACCTCCGGGCCTGCGTCGACGCGCGCGGCGACGTGCACGCGATCGGGCCCGGCCCCTGGGACGCCTGGGCCGAACGCGACCGCGACGCGATCAACGTCGAGCGGGCCGCGCTGCTCGCGGCCGGTAGGGACGAGGTGCCGTCCTCGATGCTGCGGGCCATGGGCTTCTGACCCCCGCCCGGCGGGCTCCGGATCGGATCGGCGCGGGGGTCGTCGCGCTAGGTTCTGCAGCCGTGGCGACCAACCCCGATCCGGACCTCCAGCTCACGACGACGACCGGCCAGAGCCGTTCGCTCGACGACTGGACGACCATGTTCCACCTCTGCCTCGTGATCCTGCCGGACCGGCCCGAGGCGGGCGCGTGGGTACCGGTCGCGCAGCGCATCTTCCGCACGCTCGGTGACGCCGACTGCCGCACCGCGTTCTGCGTCACGAGCAACGCGGCGATCGCGGAGCGCGTGATCGGCGACCTCGAGCAACCGGCGCTCACCTTCGTCGACCCCGACCAGGCGTTCGTCAAGAGCCTCGGACTCACGCACCTTCCGGCGTTCGTGCACCTCCGCCAGAACGCGACGGTCGTCGACGCGTGTGAAGGCTGGGACCGGGCGGAATGGAAGCGGGTCGCGGCTTCGGTGGCGAAGTCGATGAAATGGTCGACCCCCGAGATCCTCGGATCCGATCTCCCGCCGGAGTCTCCCGGCTGGCCGCTGCGGTGATCCGGCCACTCTGAGTCACCGATAGCCCGAACGCGAGCGCGTTCGCGGAGTCGCAGGTCACCGCGCCGCACGGCCGGAGATCGCGGTGCAGAATCTCACGCTCCGTGCCGATAACCATCCCTGAGTGGGTTCCCGGGGGGTCTTAGGCTGGTTGTTCCGCGCGACATCCACCGTCCGAACACGAGCTCCGCGGGGCTGGCCAGTCGCAGCTGGGCCCGTCTAGGGTCTCCTGACCTCCCCCAAACGGCGTCATGTGGCGAGTGGATCGCATTCCTGCGCATGCACCGTTGCGACGTCAACCTGTCCGCTGCCGAAGGGGAAACACGCCGCATGTCGTTGCCGTTGCGCCGGATCGCTCCGATCCTGCTCATGAGCCTGGTCGCTGCCGTCGCGGCACCGCTGACGGCAACCGCGGCCGGTGCCAGCCCGATCGACGACAAGAAGGCCGAGGCCGCGCGCCTCTCCGGCGCCATCGAGGCCAACGGCGAGAAGATCTCCGCGCTCGACGAGGAGATGAACGGCGCGCAGATCAAGCTCCAGGACGCGCAGGCCCAGATCGCGACGGCCAAGCAGCAGATCGACCAGGCCCAGCAGCAGGCCGACTCGCTCAAGTCGGCGCTCGGCGAGCGGGCCGCGTCGATCTACACCGACCAGACGAGCCCCGGCGGCAACAACGACAGCCTCGCCGACCCGATCACCGCCGCGGCGCGCTCCACGTATGCGGCCGCCGCCGCCAACAAGAACGACGGGATGATCTCGCAGCTGACCGTGGTGAAGGAGCAACTCGCGGCGAAGAAGGCCGAGTACGAGGCCGCCCAGACCGACGCCCAGGCGCAGACCACGCAGCTCGCGGCCAGCACCAAGCAGCTCCTGTCGCTCAACGCCAACCAGGAGCACCTCCTCTCGCAGACCAAGGGCGAGCTCGCGACCCTGGTCGCGGCCGACCAGAAGCGCCGCGACGACGCGGCGCGGGCTGCGGCCCTCGCCGCGATCCAGCGGGCCTCCGCCGCGCGCAACGCGACCCGCAACGGTGGCAACGGCGGGAGCCGTGCACCCCAACCGATCCCGACCAACCTCCCGGCGCCGTCCGGTCGGGCCGGTGCCGCGATCCAGTTCGCGATGGCGCAGCTCGGCAAGCCCTACGTCTACGCGGCCACGGGCGACGCGTCGTACGACTGCTCGGGGCTCACCATGCGGGCCTGGGGCGCCGCCGGCGTCTCGTTGCCGCACTACTCGGGCGCCCAGTACGCGATGTTCCCGCACGTCCCGCTCGATCAGCTCCAGCCCGGTGACCTGGTCTTCCGGGGCTCGGGCGGCAGCCAACACGTGTCGCTCTACATCGGCAACGGCATGGTCATCAGCGCCCCGCACACGGGTGACGTGGTGAAGATCCAGGGCATGGGCAACGTGATCCCCTACGGATCCCGCCCCGGCTGATCCCGCCGATCACACCTCGCCGGCCGCCCGGCCCGCCCGGCGCCGGCTCAGGGGATGACGAGCATCCCGAGCTCGGCCTCCAGCTGCGGCCGGGGCTTCGCGCCGAGCGAGTGGCGCTCGAGGCGGCCGTTGCGGAAGAGGCCGATGAGCGGAATCGACTGCACGTCGTACTGCTGGGCCAGCGCCGGCTCCTCGTCGATGTTGACCTTGACCACCTTGTAGGCGCCCTCGCGCATGCCGGCGATCTGCTCGACGATCGGGCCCACCTGGCGGCACGGGCCGCACCAGGGCGCCCAGAAGTCGACGATCACGGGCAGCTCGCTGCGCAGCACCTCGGCGTCCCACTGTGCGGTGGTGACCGACGGCACCCGCTCGATCGGGTCGTCGGGGATCGGCTCGCTCGGTGCCTCACCGGCGCGCACCGCGTCGAGCCAGGCGTGGGCCTGCTGCACGCTCTCGAGCGCGACCTGGTGGCCCATCGGGTACTCGCCGTAGACGACGTTCAGACCGTGGGCGGCGAGGGTGCGGGCGAGCTCCCGACCCCGCTTCACCGGGATGAGCGGGTCCTCCGAACCGTGCTGCACGAGCACCGGGCGCGCCACGAGCCCGGCCCAGTCGGGGTCGAGCCCCTCCATCTCCGGGTAGTACGTGCTCAGGGCGAGGACGGCCGCGGGGTGGCCCGTGCCGGTGTCGCGGAGCGCAAGGGCGAGGGCGACGGCCCCGCCCTGCGAGAAGCCGGCGACGACCGCTTCGGAGCGAGGCAGGCCGAGGGCCTCGCATTGCGCGTCGAGCAACGCGTCGAGCGCGTCGACGGCCTCGAGGAAGCCGACGGGCGCCGCGTCCCCCGCCGGCGCGGCGACGCCGGCGATGTCGTACCAGCCGTATCCGGGCGACACCTCGATCGGGCCCCGCGGCAGCACGGTCGCGAAGTGGCCCTCGGGGTCGAGGTACGGCAACAGCCCCGCGAGGTCCTGCTCGTCGGCCCCGAAGCCGTGCACCAGCAGGAGAACCCGCTCGGCGCCCGAACCCGCGATGACGTTGCTGACGAGATCCATGTCGCTCCTCCAGGGGCCGCGCTTCATCCGGCGCGGCAACCAACCGCCGAGCCTACGGCCGGATTCCCGCCCGCCTCCGACCCGTGCCAGCATGACGAATCGACGATCCTGGAGGATCCATGCGCCTCGGAATCAACCTCGGCTACCAGGACTGGGGCACCGGTCTCGCCGGCGCCATCGAGCTCGCGCAGGAGGCCGAGCGCCTCGGCTACCACTCGGCCTGGACCGCGGAGGCCTACGGCACCGACGCCATCACCCCGCTCACCTGGATCCTCGCCCACACGACGACGCTCCACGGCGGCTCCGCGGTCATGCAGATGCCGGCGCGCACGCCCGCGATGACCACGATGACCGCGCTCACGCTCGACCTGATGAGCAACGGCCGGTTCCTCCTCGGGCTCGGGCTGTCGGGGCCGCAGGTCGTGGAGGGTTGGCACGGCCAGCCCTATGGGAAGCCGCTCGCGAAGACACGCGAATACGTCGAGATCGTCCGGCGGATCTGGCGCCGCGAGATGCCGGTCGAGCACCACGGCGAGCACTACGACATCCCCTTCACCGGCCCCGGCGCGACCGGGCTCGGGAAGCCGTTGAAGCTCATCGTGCACCCGACCCGGCCGTGCCCCCCGATCTACCTCGCCGCGATCGGCCCCAAGAACGTGGAGCTGTGCGCCGAGATCGCCGACGGCTGGCTCCCGATCTTCTTCTCGCCCTACCGCCTCGCCGACAGCTACGGCGCGCAGCTCGCCGCCGGCTTCGCGGCCGCGGGCGACGGCAAGAGCCTGGCCGACTTCGACATCGCGCCCACGGTCACGGTGCTCGTCGGCGACGACATCGCGGCGCTGCGCGACGCGGTGAAGCCGACGATCGCGTTGTACGTGGGCGGCATGGGCGCGCGGGGCAAGAACTTCTACAACGACCTCGCCTGCCGCTACGGCTTCGAGGGCGCGGCCAAGACGATCCAGGACCTCTACCTCGACGGCAAGAAGGCGGAGGCCACCGCCGCGGTCCCCGACGAGCTGGTGGACGAGATCGCGCTGGTCGGCCCGCGCGCGCGCATCGCGGAGCGGCTCGACGCGTGGCGCGAGTCGGGCATCACCACGCTGGTGGTGGGCTCGACCCAGACCGAGGCCTTGCGCACGATGGCCGAGCTCGCGCTCTGAGATCCCGCTCGGAGCGCCGGCTCAGAACATCACGTTGAGCTGAGCGACGATGGCGCGGCCCAGGGCCTCGTCACCGCGGAACCGCACCGCGCCGCTCGCCAGGATCTCGTCGGGGTCGCCGCGGCCGTTGAGCAGCCGCACGAAGGTGTCACTGTCCATCGTGAGACCGACGGTGGGCGCGTCGGCGGCCGCGGCCAGGCGGGCTCGCCCGTCGACCTCGACGCCGATCGATCGGTCGGCCGCGCCGGAGACGTCGATCACCACGGTGGTGCCGGTGGGCGCGCCGACCTTCTTGCCGATGACGTAGGGGACGAAGCTCACGAGCTGCTCGTAGCAGTTGTCCGCCGCGGGCCCGGTGGCGTCACCGGGGCGGCCCAACGCGCGGCGCATGTCCTGCTCGTGCACCCACATGTCGAAGATGCGGAACGGGATCAGGGTGCGGACCGTGCCCGGGCCCATCGGAGTCCACGACGCGGCGTCGAACCCGGCGTCGTCGAGCGTCCGCAGCTGCGCGAGGCGCTCGTCGGTGATGGCGCGGAACTCGGCCAGCGTCTCGGCCCCCGACCGGCTCCGGTACGTGTCGACCCACGCCGCGTTGAGCGCGCCGATCCCGCCCCGGTCGTGCTGACCGCCGCCGGCCGCGGCCATCGCCGCATCGGCCGCGGCGGACACCGCGTCGGGCGTCGGGCGGCCCGAGAGCATCGCCTCGATGCCGAACAGGTGGGCGACGTTGTCCTGCACGCTCCACCCCGGGCACTCGGTCGGGGTCTTCCAACCCGTCTCGTCGAGGGCGTCGCCCAACGCGGCGATCGAGTCGCGCACCGACTCGAGCTGGTCGACGAGCTCCGCCCCGGTGGTCATCGCGCCGCGCTCCCGGTCGCGGCGTCGTGCCCGCTCGCGAGCGGGCCCCCGCGCATGTGGTGGCCGAGATCGCCCACCAGGTCGGGGAGCACCTCGCGGTGCTCGAACCGCCAGCCGTCGCCGACCTTGACGAAGCGGTCGTGGTAGCGGCCGACGAGGATCGCCTGCAGCGGGAAGCCGTCGACCGCCTGCCACACCGTGAAGTACGTCCGGGCGGTGGCCCCGGTGGCTCCGGGTTCGTGCTCGATCGAGACGTTGGACAGCACGTGCTTCGTGCGCGGCGTGCCGTCGGCGTAGATGATCACCGGGTCGTAGTTGCGGGCCCGGATGGCCGCCGCGCCGCGGACGGGCTCGGTCCGGTTGGGCGAGCCCCACGACGCGTGCTCGAACAGGGCGGCCACGCCGTCGAGGTCGCCGGCGTCGAGCCGCTCGGCGTAGTCGTGGATCAGGGCCTGGATCCGGATCCGATCGGTGCTCATGGCCAGGCATCCTCGCGCGGGGCCGCGGCCCGCTCCAACGGCGGCGCGACTCCGGGTGGGCGCCGCGGGCCCGGGTAGCGTGCGGGCGTGGGCTACCGGGCGGTGATCTTCGACCTGGGCGGGGTGATCTTCCCCTCGCCGTTCGACGCGGTCCGGGCCTACGAGCGCGAGATCGGGCTGGAACCGGGCTTCCTCGGCGACCTGATCTCGGGGCAGGGCCACGACGGCGCGTGGTCGGCACTCGAGCGGGGCGAGATCGACCCGCAGGAGTTCGCGGCCGCGTTCGCGCTCGAGTGCCGGGCCGCCGACGCGCCGGCCGAGGTCGACGGGGCTGCGTTCATGGCCGCGATCGGCAGCGGGTCGGGGCCCCGGCCCGAGATGCTCGACGCGGTCGACGCGTTGCGGCACGCCGGGCTCGGCACCGGCGCCCTCACCAACAACTGGAAGGCACTCGAAGGCGAGGGGCCCGCGATCGGCGCGTTGCTCACCCACTTCGACGTGGTCGTCGAGTCGGCCGTCGTCGGCCTGCGCAAGCCCGACCCACGCATCTACCAGCTGGTGTGCCGGCGGCTCGGGGTGGAGCTGCACGAAGCGGTGTTCCTCGACGACCTGGGCGTCAACCTCAAGTCGGCCCGGGCCCTCGGCATGGCCACCATCAAGGTCGACGATCCCGGCATCGCGCTGGCGGAGCTGGCCGCACTCGTCGGTCTCGACCTCACCGGCACCGCCGCGGCAGGCTGACCCGATGGAGCTGATCCTGATCCGCCACGCGGAGCCCGAGCGGATCGCGTCCGGCGAGGGCGGCCCCGGACCGGTGGATCCGGTCCTCACCGAGCGGGGCCGCGACCAGGCGGCGCGGCTCGCCGCGTGGTTCGCCGGCGACCCGATCGACGCCGTGATCTCGAGCCCGTTGCGACGCGCGGTCGACACCGCAGCTCCGCTCGCCGGGGCGCTGGGACTCGAACCGATCGTGATCCCCGGGCTCGTCGAGTACGACGCGGGCGCCGATCACTACATCCCCGTCGAGGAGCTGCGCGAGACCCGGGACTCGCGGTGGGACGCGATGGTCGCGGGCCGGTGGGAGGACTTCGGCGGCGAGAACCCCGACGCGTTCCGCACGCGGCTCGTCCCCGAGTTCGACGCGATCGTGCGCGACAACCCCGGGCGGCGGGTGGCCGTCGTATGCCACGGCGGCGTGATCAACGTGTACCTGGCCGCGGTGCTCGGCCTCGACGCGCACCTCTGGTTCGAGCCCACGTACACGTCGGTCTCGCGCGTCCTCGCGTCGGGTGCGGGCCACCGGTCGCTCCAGACCCTCAACGAGACCGCGCACCTCCGCGGGCGGCGCGACCGGTGAGCGGCGCGCCGCCGACCGTGCACACCGAGATCGACGGGCCGGTGCTCGTGGTGACCATCGACCGCCCCGAGGTGCGCAACGCCGTCGACCGGCCGACCGCGGCGGCGCTCGCCGACGCGTTCCGGGCCTTCGACGCCGACGGGCCTCGGTCGGTCGCGGTGCTCACCGGCGCGGGCGGCACGTTCTGCGCCGGGGCCGACCTCGGCGCGCTCGCCCGTCCCGAGGAGGGCCGCCTCAGCCGGCTGGAGCCCGAGGGCGACGGACCGATGGGCCCCACCCGCATGGTCCTCACCAAGCCGGTGATCGCGGCGGTCGAGGGACACGCGGTGGCGGGCGGGCTGGAGCTCGCGCTCTGGTGCGATCTCCGGGTCGCCGCACGCGACGCGACGTTCGGCGTGTACTGCCGCCGCTGGGGGGTTCCGCTGATCGACGGGGGCACCGTGAGGCTCCCGCGTCTCATCGGCGAGAGCCACGCACGCGACCTGATCCTCACCGGCAGGGGGGTCTCGGGCGACGAGGCTTCCCGGATGGGCCTGGCCAACCGCGTCGTCGACCCGGGCACCGCGCTCGCGGCCGCGGTGGCGCTGGCCCACGAGCTCGCCGCGCTCCCGCAGGTGTGCCTGCGCTCCGACCGCGCGTCGCTGCAGGAGCAGGCCGGCCTCCCACTCGAAGCCGCGATGCGCAACGAGTTCGACCACGGCTTCCGCACCATCGCCTCCGGGGAGTCCCAGGCCGGCGCGGCGCGTTTCGCGGGCGGCGCCGGTCGCCACGGATCCACCGCGTAGCGGCGGGCCCGATCAGACGATCCGCGGCGCCGCGGTCTCGTCGGGCGCCGGATCCGCCATGTGCCGCTTGAGCCACAGGCGCGAGAGCTCACGAGCCCGCGTCGACCATGGGCTGTCGGGCCGCGCCGGCAGCACGCGCAGCTCGTTGACGCAGTGCAGGCGGCCCTGCAGCTCACGCGCTCGGTCGAGCGCCTCGTGCTCCGGGCTCTCGATGAGCATCAGCACCGGCGCCGTGATGGCCGCGGGCGTCGGATGCCCGCGGTCGGGCCGTCCGCCCACCGTGACGACGGCGCGCACCGACTCCGCGCGCGCGCCCGCGGCCCAGAGGACCCACGCCGCACTGCTCCCGGTACCGAGCAACCCGACCGGGCCGTAGCCCGGTTGGTGCCGCGAGACCCACCGGAGCACCGCGTCGATCCGACGGTGGAGCGCCGCGTCGCCCACGTCGGCGGCCCGCTCCGCCTCGGCGGTGCTGATGAGGTCGACGGTCAGCACCGTGAGACCGCCGCGCACGAGCTCCACCGCCAGGAGATCGAGCGCGTCGCGGTAGACACCCCCGCGGCCGCACGCGAGGAGGACGATCGGATGCCCGCCCTCCGACTCCTCGAGCCGGGCCCACATCCGGGTCCTGCCCGCCGTGATCTCGAGCTCCTCGTCGACCAACCGCTGCGCCACGACGATCACCCCGCTCCGCGGTGGCGGGCGTCACTTCGCCCGGCCCCACACTGGTCCCCCGTGCCCGCGCGTTCAAGTGGCTGCCCGGCCCCGGAGCCGGCGGGCGCGAAGAGGGCGGTCTGAGCGGCGAGCCCGGGCGGTCGTCCCCACCCGAATGCCACCGATGTAATCGTCGTACCCGGCTGCCATGCTGCCTGCATGCAACTCCTCGAAGGCGGCCTGGTGCTCAGCGCGAGCGATCTCACCGGCTTCGCCGCGTGCGAGCACCTGACCCAGCTCGAGCTGGCTGCGGCGCGCGGCGAGTGCCGACGCCCGACGCGCGACGACCCGATGCTCGACGTGCTCAGCCGGCGCGGGGGCGAGCACGAGGCCAACCACGTCGCACGCTTGCGGGCGGCGGGGGCAATCGTGATCGAGATCGCGGGCGACTTCCGCACGCGCGCCGAGCTCCACGCGGCCGAGGCGGCCACGCTCGCCGCGATGCGTTCCGGAGCCGACGTCATCTACCAGGCCACGTTCTTCGACGGTCGGTGGCGCGGCCACGCCGACTTCCTGCTCCGGGTCGCCACCCCGAGCGACCTCGGCCCGTGGTCGTACGAGGTCGCCGACACCAAGCTCGCCCGCCGGGTGAAGGCCGCGGCGCTGCTCCAGATGTGCGAGTACTCCCGACACGTCGCGCGGCTGCAGGGACTCGCGCCGGCGTGGATGCACGTCGTCACCGGTGACGGCGAGCAGCATCCGTTCGCGGTCGCCGACTACGCCGCCTACCACCGCACCCTCATGACCCGCTTCGAGCAGCTCGTGCTCGGGCCCGCGCTCGACACGTACCCCGACCCGGTCGAGCACTGCGGGATCTGCCGCTGGGCCGACGAGTGCAAGAGCCGGCGCCGCGCCGACGATCACCTGTCGCTCGTCTCGGGCATGCGGCGGGACCAGACCCACAAGCTGGTCGCGGCCGGCATCGTCACCCGGGCCGACCTCGCGGCCGAGGCGCCGGGGATCCGCGTGCCCGGCATCAACGAGTCGAGCCTCGAGCGGCTCCGGCACCAGGCCGAGCTGCAGGTGCTGGGCGACGGCCGGCAGTCGCCGATCTTCGAGCTCCTGCCCCCGGAGCCGCCGGAACCGGTGGGCCCCGCAACCGGCGGCGGAGAGCCGGAACCGGCGTGGCCGCAGCGGGGTTGGGCCGCGCTCCCCGAGCCGTCGCCCGGCGACCTCTTCTTCGACATGGAGGGCGACCCCTACGCGCTCGACGGCGGGCTCGAGTACCTGTTCGGCGTCATCGAGCTCGTCGACGGTGTCCCCGCGTACCGCGCGTTCTGGGCCCACGACCGGGCCGGGGAGAAGGCCGCGTTCGAGGCGTTCATCGACTTCGTGACCGAGCGCCGCGCGAAGCACCCCGATCTGCACATCTACCACTACGCCCCGTACGAGCCTTCGGCCGCGAAGCGGCTCATGGGCGCACACGACACGCGCGAGCGCGAGGTCGACGAGCTGCTGCGGGCCGAGGTGTTCGTCGACCTCTACGCGGTCGTCCGGCGCGCGCTGCGCATCGGGCTCGAGTCGTACTCCCTGAAGCAGGTCGAGAAGCTCTACATGGACCGGCCCGAGGGCGAGGTCATGGACGCGGGCGGGAGCATCGTCGCCTACGAGGACTACCTCCAGGACGGCGACGTCGCGCGCCTCGCCGACATCCAGACCTACAACGAGGACGACTGCCGTTCCACGCTCCTGCTGCACCGCTGGCTGGAAGCGCGCCGGGCCGACGCGGAGCAGCAGTTCGGGTCGATCCCCCGCCCGGTCGCGAAGGACGGCGTCGCGTCGGAGCGGGTCGAGACGCGCGACGCCGAGGTCGAGGCGGTCGCGGCCCGACTCACCGACGGCATCCCCGAGTCGCGCGACGACCGCGATCCCGACCAGCAGGTCCGTTGGCTCCTGGCCCAGATGCTCGACTGGCACCGGCGCGAGGCCAAGCCGGAGTGGTGGAACCACTACGCCCGTCTGCGGCTGAGCGACGGCGAGCTCGCCGACGACCGCGAGTGCATCGGTGGCCTCCGGTTCGTGGGCGAGGTCGGCACGGTGAAGCAGTCGACCGTGTGCCGGTACGAGTTCGAGCCCCAGGACCACAAGTTCTCGGTCGGATCGAACCCTCACGACCCCACGACCGGGAAGGGCGCGGGTGAGGTCGTCATGATCGACGACGTCGAAGGCCGTATCGACCTGCGCCGCGGACCCCGACTCATGGCCGGCGCGCACCCCCGCTCGCTCATCCCGCCGACGCCGATCAGCTCCGGGCCGCTGGAGTCGGCCATCGGGCGGCTCGCCGAGCACGTCATCACGCACGGCCTGCGGGGCCCGGGCCCCTACCGGGCCGCGCGCGACCTCCTGCTCCGGTCACCCCGCGCGCCCGGGTCCGGCCCGTTCTCGGAGTCGTACCTCGCGATCCAGGGCCCGCCGGGGTCGGGCAAGACCTACCGGGGGGCCGAGCTCATCGTCCGGCTCGTGCGCGACGGCAAGCGTGTCGGCGTCACCGCGCACAGCCACGCGGTGATCGGCAACCTGCTCGTCGCGGTCGAGGCCCGGGCCGCGCGCGACGGGGTCGAGGTGCGCGCGCTGCAGAAGGCCGAGCCCCACCAACGCTGCACCGCCGGCATCGTCGACTGCGTCGACAGCAACGACGCGGTCGTCGACGCGCTCGCGACCGATCGGTACCAGGTGATCGCGGGGACGTCATGGGTGTGGGCCCGCGAAGCCATGACCGACTCCGTCGACGTGCTCTTCGTCGACGAAGCGGGGCAGAAGTCCCTGGCCGACGTGCTCGCGGTGAGCGGGGCGACGCGGCAGCTCGTCCTGCTCGGCGATCCGCAGCAGCTGGCGCAACCGTCGAAGGGCAGCCATCCCGCGGGGGCCGAGGTCTCCGCGCTCGAATACCTGCTCGACGGCGCGCCGACCATGCCCGAGAGCCTCGGCTGGTTCCTGGAGACCACGCACCGGATGCACCCGACCGTGTGCGCGTTCGTCTCCGAGATCGCCTACGAGCACCGGCTGCACTCGCTCCCCGGGCTCGAGCGCCAAGCGGTCGACGGCTTCGCGGGCCTGCGGTTCGTGCCCGTCGCGGCAACCGGCAATCGCAGCTCGTCGCCCGAAGAGGTGGCCGCGGTCGCCGAGATCGTGCGGGGCCTGCTCGGCCGGCCGTGGACCGACGCGACCGGGTGGTCGCGTCCCCTGGGCCTCGACGACGTGCTGGTCGTCACTCCCTACAACGCCCAGGTGGCGAAGCTCGCCCTCGCGCTGCCCGCCGGCGCGCGGGTCGGAACGGTCGACAAGTTCCAGGGCCAGGAGGCTCCGGTCACGATCTACTCCACGGCCACGAGCAGCGCCGACGACGCGCCGCGCGCGATGGAGTTCCTCTACAACCTGCACCGCCTCAACGTCGCGGTGTCTCGCGCCCGGGCCGAGTCGATCATCGTGGGCAGTCCCGAGCTCCTGCGGGTGCAGTGCCGCACCCCGCACCAGATGCAGCTCGCCAACGCGCTGTGCCGGTTCGTCGAGCGCTCCGCCGAGGCCCTCGCGGTCTGAGACCGGCGGCCACGATGGCAAACGGGGCGCCGGCCCGCTGGCGGCGACATGATGGGGTCCGCCGTCGTTCTCCTGGGGGATCCGCCATGGCCGCTGCTTCTGTGCTCCGCTTCGACCTGCGCCGCGCGCCGTTCTCGACCGTGACCGAGGCCGAGCAGTACTCGCAGCTCCTGGAGATGTGCGGGTGGGCCGACGAGCACGGCTTCGCCGCGGCGACGATTCCCGAGCACCATGGCGTCGACTTCGTCTCCGCGCCGCTCACGCTCGCGGGGATGATCCTCGCCCGGGCGCCGCGTCTGTTCGTCACCGTCAACGCGCTCCTCGTCACCCTCCACGACCCGGTCCGACTCGCGGAAGCCGTCGCGACCCTCGACCTCGCGAGCGGCGGCCGCTTCTCCTTCGTGGCCGGCCTCGGGTTCCGCCCCGAGGAGTTCGAGATGGCGGGGCTCGACCGCGCCCGGCGGGGCGCGCTCATGGACGAGTGCGTCGAGGTCATCCTGCAGGCCTGGGCAGGCAAGCCGTTCGAGTGGCGGGGCCGCACGGTCGTCGCGACGCCCACGCCGGTGAGCCCGCCGCAGCACCTGATGCAGATGGGCGGAGGCGTCCGGGCGTCGGCCGCCCGGGCGGCGCGGTTCGGCCTGTCGCTGTTCACCATGTCGGCCGACCCCGCGGTCGGCGACATGTACCGGGAGGAGTGCAAGAAGGCCGGCTTCACCAACGGATCGTTCATGGCCCCGGGTGGCCCGCTGTTCGTGCACGTGACCGAGGACCCCGAGCGGGTCTGGGACCTCATCGGCCCCTACGCGCTCTACGACATGCAGACGTACGCGAGCTGGCAGACGCCCGACCAGGACAGCGTCGCCCACATGCGGGCGATGTCGGTCGACGACCTCAAGGCCTCGGGGCGCTGGGAGGTCGTGACGCCCGACGGGTGCGTCGAGCTCGCGCGCCGCCACGGCTCGGTGGTGCTGCACCCGCTCATGGGCGGCATCCCGCCGGAGCTGGGCTGGGAGAGCCTCCAGCTCTTCGTCGACGAGGTGCAACCACGCCTGTGAGACGCACCGCAGCCCAGCCTCCGAGAAGGAGCGCATGCCCGGCCCCGACGTCGCATCCGGAACGCCTCCTGCGCCGGCGTCGTTGACGGCCTGCGCCATGGTTGACACACTCCGCCACGCGTGACGGCTTCCGGATTCCCTCACCCCGACGACAACTCGTCCGCGTACCTCGGTGGCGAGCGCGCGGTCGACGAAGGCGTGCTCGACCCCTGGGTGTCCGAGTGGATCGCAGCCAATCCGGAGTTCGCCACTCCGTTCGAGAACTTGGCGCCCGAGTTGCTCCTCCTCGCCCGGAGCCCGATCGGCGCGCCGCCGACGCGGGAGATCGCCGAGGTCACGGACGAGCTCGTCGACGGTGTGCCCGTACGGATCTACCGCGACGAAGGTTCCCCCACCGGCCTTCTCGTGTACTTCCACGGTGGCGCCTTCGTCATCGGCAGCATCGGCCTCATGGACAACGTGGCCCGGGAGCTCGCCCACAGCACGGGAGCCGTCGTGGTCTCGGTGGAGTATCGGCTCGCGCCGGAGTACCCGTATCCCATGGGCCTCGACGACTGTGAGCGGGTGACGCGATGGGCGGGCACGTGCGCCGAGCGCTTCAACGTCTCGCCGAGCTCCGTGGTCGTCGCCGGGGAGAGCGCGGGCGGAAACCTCGCCGCCGCCGTCGCACTTCGGCTACGGGACGCGGGCGACGGCCGGTTGGCGGGCCAGGTGCTGATGTATCCGGGTGTGGCCGGGACGGCGACCTACCCATCGCACGCGCAGTTCGACGGACTCGTCGTGAGCCGAACAATGCGCGACCGGTGCTGGGCGGCATACAGCGGTGGCCACGATCTCGACCAGGACCCGTACGCCGCTCCCCTCCGGGCTCCGGTCCTGCAGGGACTACCGCCCGCGCTGGTCGTGCTCGGCGGGTGCGACGTGCTGCGAGACGAGGGGCGGGCGTATGCGAGCCGGCTCCGTCGGGAAGGGGTGCCGGTCGAGGAGCTGTGCTTCCGCGGGCAGCCGCACGGCTTCATCAACTTCGGCTTTCCCGCGGCCAGCGTCGCCTTCGAACGTATCGGCGCCTGGTTCCGTACGACGATCGCCGGCGTGCAGTAGGCGGTCCACGAGGTTCCATCCTGCGGCGTTCACCGTGCGGGTGACGAGCTACCGAACACGATCTGGGGGACGCATCGCGATGATCGAACGGACGACCACGACCGCGCGGGCGCGATCGCGCGTCGCCATCGCGCTCGTGTGCGTCGGGCTGATCAGCGCGGCAGCCTGCTCGAGCAGCGCGAGCGCCGAGCCGAGCGCGGTCACGACGACCACCACGACCCCGGCACGCCCGCCCGGGCCCGCGGCCAAGATCTCCGCGCTCAGCGGCGGAAGTGGTAAGGCCTACCTGGGCGAAGCGTCGCCGCCGAATCTGCGTCGGGACGGGTATGTGCAGCACGAACACGCGGCGTCGGGAACTGCGACGTCGTACCAGGCGACCAGCGCCCTGACCGGCGACGGCCGCTGGACGTTCGTGCCCGATACGACCGCGCCGTACAAGACCCGGGTGCTGGTGCGAGCGCCGGCAAAGAAGTCGAAGTTCAGCGGCAACGTCATCGTCGAGTGGCTCAACGTGAGTGGCGGCGTGGATGCCGATCCCGAATGGGCGAGCACGGCGGAAGAGATCGTGCGGGCCGGAGACGCCTGGGTGGGGGTATCGGCGCAGCGGATCGGCGTCGAGGGCGGACCGGTGCTCACGAAGGTCAACATCCCCGGCAACGAGGATCAGGGCAAGGGACTGAAGACGATCGACCCGGCCCGCTACGGCACGTTGCAACACCCGGGCGACGGCTACGCGTTCGACATCTACACGCAGGTCGCCCGCGCGGTTCGTTCCGGCGCAGTCTTGGGCGGATTGAAGCCGAAGCGCCTGATCGCCGCGGGTGAGTCCCAGTCGGCGTTCGCGCTCGTCACGTACTTCAACGGCGTGCAACCGCTGACCCACACCTTCGATGCGTTCTTCGCGCACAGCCGCGGCGCGATCGGCCTACCGCTCGTCGCCCCGGGGAAGTACGCCGACATCGCCGGCGCGATCAGCGGCACG
>JADGOM010000217.1 GCA_017882925.1 Acidimicrobiia bacterium
CATCATCTTCGATCAGGTCAACGAGCTCATCGGCCGGATCAAGCACGGCTCAGGTGGATAAGCCTGTGGATACCTGGGGATATCTCACCCCGCGCGTGGGAGGACGGATGGGTACCGCGGTCCGTGGCCCTACACCCCTGTGGACGCGGGTGGACAACCGGTGCGGTGCGAAACCGACCGCCACCTGCACCTCAACCGAGTTGTCCCCAATCCACAGGCCCTACTACTACGACTACAGATCTCAAGTTCTTTGTATCTCTGGAGGGTGGACGTGAAGTTCCGTTGTGAGCGCGACACGCTGGCCGAGGCCATCTCCACAGCACAGCGGGCCGTGGCGTCGCGAACCGGCGCGCTCCCGGTCCTGTCAGGACTGCGATGCACGCTGCACGGCGACGTGCTCGAGCTCGTCGGTTCCGATCTGGAGCTGACGATCACCGTCGAGGCGCCCGCGCAGGGCGAGACCGACGGCCACGCGGTGCTGCCCGCCAAGCTGTTCTCCGACATCGTCCGGTCGTTGCCCGACGGGTCGGTCGTGAGCGTCGACGTGGGTGACGACGAGGCGCGGATCACCGCGGGTCGTTCGAGCTTCGCCGTGCGGGTCCTCGGCGCCGACGAGTTCCCGCGGCTGTCGACGCCGTCGGGGGCCGGTGTCCGCGTCGAGGCCGCCGCGTTCGCCGAGGCTCTGCGCCAGGTCGTGCCGGCCGCATCGCGTGACGACGCCCGTCCGATCCTCACCGGCGTCCTACTCGCCTCCGCTGCGGGTGGCCTCCGACTCGTCGCGACCGACTCGTACCGGCTCGCCGTCCGCGAGCTCCAGGGCGTCTCGATGCTGGAGGAGGGCCAGAAGGTCCTGGTCGCGGCGAAGGGACTCGGCGAGGTCCAGCGTTCACTCAGTGACGGCCAGGTCGAGGTCGTGCTGGCCGAGCGCGAGGTCCTGTTCCGGGTCGGCCGCACCTCGATCACGACCCGTCTGATCGAAGGCGAGTTCCCCAATTACGAACAGCTGATCCCGTCGGGCTACCCGAACCGGCTGACGGTCCAGCGCGACGCGCTCATTGAAGCCGTCAAGCGCGTGCGGCTCGTCGGTCAGGGCCGGGACACGTCGCCCATCCGCCTCTCGATGAGCTCGGAAGGGTTGGAGCTCTCGGCGATCGCCCAGGAGATCGGCGAGGCGCGGGAATCCGTCGAGGCGAAGTACGAGGGGACCGACCTGGTGGTCGCCTTCAACTCGGAGTTCCTGCTCGACGGGCTCGCGGCCGCGAACTCGGCCGAGGTCGTGCTCGAGACGTTGGATCCGTTGAAGCCGGCGACCCTGCGTGCGACCGAGAACCAGGACCTGTTGTACCTGCTGATGCCGGTGCGGATCCCCTGACCCGCAAGCGAGGAGTCGCGTCCCGACGCGCGGCTTCCCTCCGATGAAGGTCGCGCACCTCTGGCTCACCGACTTCCGCTGCTATCGCGAGGTCGATCTCACGTTGGGGGAGGGGCTCACGGTCCTCGAGGGCGCGAACGCGCAGGGCAAGACAAGCCTTCTGGAGGCCGTGACCTGGGCCGGGACGACCCGCTCGTTCCGCGGGGTGCCCGACTCCGCCCTGGTCCGCGACGGCGCGGAGCTCGCGGTCCTGCGGCTCGAGGTGACGAGCGGGGAGCGCACCCAGCTCCTGGAGGCCGAGATCAGGGCGACGGGCCGCAACCGGGTCCTCGTGAACCACCACGCGCTCGCGCGGGCGCGTGAGCTGCTGGGCTTCCTGCGGGTGACGGTGTTCGCGCCCGACGACCTCGAGCTGGTGAAGGGGAGCCCGAGCGGCCGGCGCGATTATCTCGACGATCTGCTGGTCTCGATGGCCCCGCGGTACGAGGCCGCGCGCGGCGACTACGAGAAGGTGCTCCGCCAGCGCAACGCGCTGCTGCGCGCCCCAGGGCCGGTCGATCTACCGACGCTCGACGTGTTCGATCTGCAGCTGGTTGCTGCGGGCGCGGAGCTCGTTCGCGGACGGTTGCAGCTCATCGACCGCCTCGAGCCGCAGATCCGCCTCGCGTACCATGACCTCGCGTCGGCCACCCCGGAGCTCGAGACCCGGTACGAAGCCGAGTGGGCCGGGGGAGACCTCGATCTCTCCAACGTGGCCGACGTCGGCGGCATCCTCGAGGCCGCGGTCGTTGCCGCCCGGCCGCGGGAGCTCGAGCGCCGAACGACGCTGGTCGGGCCGCACCGCGACGAGTGGCGGCTGCGGCTACGCGGCCTCGAGGCGCGGACCCACGCGTCCCAGGGTGAGCAGCGCACCTATGCGCTCGCGCTCCGGCTCGCCGGGCACCACACGTCGCGCGAGGTCGTGGGGGAGGATCCGGTGCTCCTGCTCGACGACGTCTTCAGCGAGCTCGACGGCGACCGGGCCGAGGCGCTCGTGCGCCATCTCCCGGCGGGCCAGACGCTGCTCACCACCGCCGGGGTGGTCCCGGACGGCATCGAGCCGGAACGGCGGCTCCGGGTCGTGGAGGGGCGCCTCGAGGAGGTCGGGACATGAGCCCCGACCGGGATCTGCCGGAGGGCGTGCGGCCCGTGTCCGATGCCCTGGGGGTGATCGGGCGCGATCTGGGGTTGGCCAACCCGTCGCTGCTCGCCCGATTGCACGCGGCCTGGCCCGAGCTCGTCGGTCCCGCGCTGGCGACCCACACGGAACCCCGGAGCCTGCGTGACGGCGTGCTCACAGTCGCGGTCGACGCCCCCGGTTGGGCGACCCAGCTGCGCTACCTCGAGGCCGAGCTCCTGCGTCGGGCCGCGGAGGTCGTGGGGGAGCCGGTGGCCAACGCGGTGCGGGTCACGCAGAGCGGTCAGGGGCCCCCGGGGCTCCCGGGAAAAAGGGCACCTGTCTGGTAAGATGAACGACCTGGCCATAGCGGCTCTGACCAGGTCTTTCCCGGCGTTTGTCCGGGTCGTCGAGCCGCTTTTTCGTCTCCTGCGAACGAGGTCTCACGCGTGGCGTACAGCGCCAAGGACATCACCGTCCTCAAGGGTCTGGAACCGGTCCGTGAGCGGCCCGGCATGTACATCGGATCCACAGGTCCATCCGGGCTCCACCACCTGGTCTACGAGGTCATCGACAACTCCGTCGACGAAGCCATGGCGGGCTACTGCACCCGGATCGACATCACCCTCCTGGCCGACGGCGGGGTCCGGGTCGTCGACGACGGTCGCGGCATCCCCGTCGACCCTCATCCGGGCGAGAAGAACAAGTCGGCGGCCGAGGTCGTCATGACGGTTCTGCACGCCGGCGGCAAGTTCGGTGGCGAGGGCTACAAGATCTCCGGCGGCCTCCACGGCGTCGGCATCTCGGTCGTCAACGCCCTCTCGGTCCGCCTCGACCTCGAGATCAACCGCGATGGTGGCCGCTGGATCCAGCACTACGCGAAGGGTGGTACCCCGCAGGACAAGCTGACGAAGGTCGCGGCCTCGAAGAAGCACGGCACCAGCACCACCTTCTGGCCCGACCCCACGATCTTCGACGAGATCGAGTTCCGGGCCCAGACCCTCATCGAGCGCATCCGGGAGATGGCCTTCCTCAACAAGGGCCTCGAGATGCGCTTCCGCGACGAGCGGGGCGAGGAGCCGGTCGAGACGATCTTCAAGTACGCCGGCGGCATCGTCGACTTCGTGAAGCACCTCAACGCCACCAAGGAGCCGATCTTCAAGCGTGTCGTCGCGTTCGAGGAGATCTCCGACTACGGCGAGGTCGACATCGCGATGCAGTGGAACACCGGCTACCACGAGGGCATCCACTCGTTCGCCAACAACATCTCGACGACCGAGGGCGGGATGCACGAAGAGGGGTTCAAGAAGGCCCTCACGAACGCGGTCAACAAGTACGGCCGGGAGAAGAACCTCCTGAAGGAGAAGGACGACAACCTCCTCGGCGAGGACATCCGCGAGGGCCTCACCGCCATCATCTCGGTCAAGCTGCGGAACCCGCAGTTCGAGGGCCAGACGAAGACCAAGCTCGGCAACACCGAGATGCGGTCGATGGTCGAGAAGGCCACGAACGAGAAGCTGCGCGACTGGCTCGAGGAGCACCCGCCCGAGGCCCGGCAGGTCGTGGCCAAGGCGACCCAGGCCGCGCACGCCCGGATGGCCGCCCGTCAGGCGCGCGACCTCACCCGACGCAAGTCGTTGCTCGACTCCGCCGCCATGCCCGGGAAGCTCGCCGACTGCTCGACCCGCGATCCCCAGCGCGCCGAGGTATTCATCGTGGAGGGCGACAGCGCCGGCGGGTCGGCCAAGCAGGCCCGTGAGCGGGAGTTCCAGGCGATCCTGCCGATCCGCGGGAAGATCCTCAACGTCGAGCGCGCCCGCATCGACAAGATGCTGAAGAACGAGGAGATCCACACCCTGATCACGGCGATCGGTGCCGGGATCGGGGAGGAGTTCGACGTCGAGAAGGTGCGCTACCACAAGGTGGTGCTGCTCACCGACGCCGACGTCGACGGCAGCCACATCCGGACGCTCCTACTCACCTTCTTCTACCGCCAGATGCCCGAGCTCGTGCGGGCCGGCTACGTCTACATCGCGCAGCCGCCGCTCTACTCGGTCGTCCTCGGCAAGGAGAAGACCTACTTGAAGGACGAAGCCGCGCTCGAGGCGTTCCTCGCCGCCCACGAAGGGCGCAAGCCGGAGGTCAGCCGGTTCAAGGGCCTCGGCGAGATGAACTACGAAGAGCTGTGGGCCACGACCATGGACCCGAGCACGCGGTCGCTGCTCCGGGTGAGCGTCGAGGACGCCGCCATTGCCGACGACATCTTCGCTCGGCTCATGGGCGACAACGTCGACGCCCGGCGCGAGTTCATCCAGGTCAACGCGAAGGACGTTCGCTTCCTTGACATCTAGCCATCGGATCGACGCACGCGCGGGCACACCCGGGCCCGCCGCCCGTCACAGCCGAGCGCACGCAACGGAGATCAGGTAATGCCCGACGCAGGCCAGCCCACGCTCGAACCCAACATCGAACCCATCGAGATCCAGGAGGAGATGGAGCGCTCCTTCCTCGACTACTCGATGTCGGTCATCGTCTCGCGCGCCCTCCCCGACGTGCGCGACGGGCTGAAGCCGGTCCACCGCCGGATCCTGTTCGGGATGTACGACCGTGGCCAGCGCCCCGACCGGCCGTATTCGAAGTGCGCGCAGACCGTCGGCCACGTGATGGGCAACTTCCACCCCCACGGCGACTCGTCGATCTACATGGCCTTGGCGCGCATGGCGCAGGACTTCTCGCTGCGGTATCCACTCGTCGACGGCCACGGGAACTTCGGGTCCCCCGACCCCAACGACCTCCCGGCGGCCATGCGGTACACCGAGGCGCGGCTCGCCCCGCTCGCGATGCAGATGCTCGCGGGGATCGACGAGGACACCGTCGAGTTCGGAGAGACCTACGACGGCAAGACCCGCGAGCCGGTGGTGCTGCCCGCGCGCTTCCCCAACCTCCTGGTCAACGGGAGTGGCGGCATCGCGGTCGGCATGGCCACCAACATCCCCCCGCACAACCTCCGCGAGGTCATCGACGCGACGGTGCACCTCATCGACAACCCCGGGGCCACTTCCGACGAGCTGATGCAGTTCGTCACCGGTCCCGACTTCCCGACTGGCGCCCAGATCCTCGGCCGCTCCGGGATCCTCGACACCTACCGCACGGGTCGCGGCTCGATCCGCATGCGCGCGGTGGCCGAGATCGAGGAGACCAAGCGCGGCGTGCAGATCGTGGTGAGCGAGACGCCGTACCAGACGTCGGTCGAGACGATCGGCGCCAAGATCGCCGACCTCGTGCAGGACCGCCGGATCGAAGGCATCCGCGACGTCCGCAACGAGTCGTCACGCGCAGGAATCCGCCTCGTCATCGAGCTCAAGCGCGACGCCAACGCGCAGGTCGTCCTCAACCAGCTCTACAAGCACACGCCGATGCAGACGAGCTTCGGCGTCATCATGCTCGCGCTGGTCGACGGCACGCCGAAGATCCTCAACCTCGCCGAGGTCCTCACCCACTACATCGCGCACCAGGTCGACGTCGTCACGCGCCGCACCGAGTTCCGACTGCGCAAGGCGCGCGACCGGGCCCACATCATCGAGGGCCTGATCCGGGCGCTCGACATGATCGACGCGGTGATCGCCCTGATCCGGGCTTCGGCCGACACCGACGCGGCGCGCCAGGGCCTGATGGCGGAGCCGTTCTCGTTCAGCGAGATCCAGGCGAGCCACATCCTCGACATGCCGCTGCGGCGACTCGCACAGCTCGAGCAGCAGAAGCTGCGCGAGGAGTACGCCGAGCTCGCGGAGACTATCGCCGAGCTCGAGTCGATCCTCGCCGATCCCGTCAAGCTGCGCGGGGTCATCAAGACGGAGATCGGCGAGATCCGCGAGAAGTTCGGCGACGACCGGCGCACGGAGATCACGTTCGACTCCGGCGACCTCGACGTGCTCGACCTCATCGAGGACGAGGAGGTCGTGCTCGTGCTGTCGCGCGGTGGCTACATCAAGACGGTCGCCGCCGACGCGTTCCGCAAGCAGGGCCGTGGTGGTCGGGGGGTCGCGGGGGCGAAGCTCAAGGACGAGGACTACGTCGTCCACCTCCTCAACACGACCGCGCACTCGTACCTGCTGTTCTTCTCCACCCGCGGGCGGGTCTACCGGTTGCGCGCGCACGAGATCCCCATGAAGGAACGCACCGCCCGGGGCACCGCCATCGTCAACCTGCTGCCCCTCCAGCCGGGCGAGACCATCCAGGCGATCATCGACACCCGCACCTACGAGGACGGCGCGTTCCTGTTCTTCGCCACCCGGAAGGGCGTGGTGAAGCGGACGAAGATGTCCGAGTACGACTCCTCGCTGCGGAGCGGCCTGATCGCGATCAACCTCCGGCTCGACGACGAGCTGGTCAAGGTGGTCCAGACCAACGGCGAGGCCGACATCTTCATGGTGTCCAAGAACGGGATGACCATCCGCTTCGCCGAGACCGACGTCCGGGCCATGGGCCGGGCCACCGCCGGCGTGCGGGGCATGAAGCTGAAGAACGAGGACGACGCCGTGGTCTCCTGCGACGTCGCCCGGGACGAGTCGGTCATGTTGTTCGTGAGTTCGAGCGGTCACGGGAAGCGGACCAAGCTGGAGCGGTTCAACCGCCAGGGCCGGGGCGGCCAGGGCGTCCGGGGCATGCGGGTCACCGCTTCCCGGGGCGAAGTGGTGGCCGCGTTCATGGTGGGTCCCGACGACGAGATCCTCGTGTTCTCATCTGCCGGCAATATCATCCGCATGGGCGTCCGTGAGATCTCCTCGCAGGGACGTGACGCCACCGGGGTGCGGGTGGCCCGGGTGGCGGAAGGCGAGCAGGTGGTGGCCGTGGCCCCGGTGCTCGACACCGACGGAGAGGACTCCTAGGACTTCCATGAGACGCCGACCGTTCGGGAGCCGATGAGCAGCATCGTCGAGGCCGACGGCCGGGCGAAGAAGCGACCGGACCGCCCCGCGGTCGCGGTCGCCTCCCGCGCCGACCGTCGGTACCGGCAGACGATCCAGCGCATCGACCTCTGGTCGGTGCTCAAGATGTCGCTCTGCTTCTACCTCTCCACGATGATCGTGCTGATCGTCGCGGGCGCGGTGCTGTGGCTCGTCGCCGACGCGCTCGGCGTGATCCACAACGTCGAGAACTTCATGAACGAGCTGCTCAGCTCGAAGGACTTCAAGTTCCTTTCGGCCCAGATCCTGCAGGGGACGATCCTGATCGGGCTGGTCGTGGTGGCGCTCCTGGTCATCCTCACGGTCGTGGCGGCCGCCTTCTACAACCTCTTCGCGGAGCTCCTGGGTGGGGTCGAGATCGTGATCCGCGAGGAGGACACCGGTCCGCCGGCCTGAGCCCGGTACCCGCGGTCGCCCGATGGGGCCACGCGGCGGGGACTGGTAATCTCGCTCGCTCTGCGGGGCTATAGCTCAGTCGGTTAGAGCGCATCCCTGATAAGGATGAGGTCGGTGGTTCGATTCCACCTAGCCCCACTCGCTGCGCATCGCCCGTCGGCTCCCGGACGGGTCTCGATACACTGCCGCCGATGAAGGCATTCCGGCGCGGGTTGGTCGTCGCGTCCATCGCGCTCCTCGCCGGTGCCATCGTGCGGCTCCGGGGCAAGGGCACCGTGCAGCCCACGAGCGGCGGCTGGCGCGAGCTCAAGGGACCGGACTTCCGATGAGCGACGCTCCCGAGCCCCGGGACCCGGAACCCCGTGGGCCGGCGGTGCTGTTGGCGGGTGTGGGCGCGGTCGGGGCCCGGACCGCCCGACAGCTCGTCGACACCGAGGGCATCGGACGCCTGGTCCTGGCGGAGCGACGCCCCGATCAGCGCCGCGCGGCTCTCGACGCCATCGGGGATCGGGCCGTGGCGCTCGATGATCCCTATGGGGAGTGGCCCGACGACATCGCCATCGTCGTGAGCGCGCTGCCCGCGAGCGGCGACGCGCCGCTGGCGCGCCTGGCGATCGAGCGGGGCGTCCCCTTCCTGAGCGGGACGGAAGACGCCGACACCATCGACGAGCTCCTCGCGCTCCAGCCCATCGTGCGGGCCGCGTCGGCGTCGGTCGTGATCGGGAGCGGCTTGGCTCCGGGACTCTCCGACGTGTTGGCCCGCCACGCCGCGTCGGCGCTCGACGACGTGGACGAGGTGCACATCGCGCGCGTGGGCACCTCGGGCCCGGCCTCGGTGGCCACGATGAAGCGCGCCCTGCGGGAGCGACCCCGCGAATGGCGTGACGGCGCCTGGCACGAGGGGAGGCGCCGCCCGACCCGCGAGCTGGTGTGGTTCCCCGAACCGGTCGGCGGAAGGGACTGCGACGCGGTGGCGAGCGGGATCGTGTTGCTGCAACGCCAGTTCCCAGATGCCCAGCGCCTGACGGTGCGCTACGGAGAAGGCGACGACGGCGCCAACTGGCGCCGGGCCGGCGACGCCGCGTCGTGGGGTGCGGTGCGGGTGGAGGTGTGGGGTCGGCGCGGGCGCGCCCGCGACTCCATCGTCTACGGCGTCGTGGAACGGACGGCCGTCGCCTCGGGCACCATGCTCGCGCTCGTCGCGGCTTCGCTGCTGGGGGTGCTCGACCTCGGACGCCCTCCGGGCCCGGGAGTGTTCGCGGCGTCGGAGTTCCTGGAGCCGGTGCCGCTGCTCACCGAGTTGGCCCGACGGGGCGTCAAGGCGGCGACGTTCGAAGGCGTGGGCGGGGAGTCCCCGGTAACCCCCGCCCGCGGATGACGCCCCCGGACGACGGCGGCCCCGACGCCGACGCCCGCCGCGAGCGGGGACTCGAGCACGAGGCCCTCGCGGAGATGGCCGAGGAGGAGCGGGATCGGACGCTCACCATGCAGGTGGCGTTCCTCGAACGGCTCTGGGCGGGCGAAGCGGTCACCGTGCGCGTCGTCGGCCGGGCGTTCGACGGTGTCGTCGTCCATGTCGGCGACGACCTGGTCACGCTCCTCGGCCCGGACGAGGAGTTGGTCGACGTCCGGATGGGCGCAGTGCTCTCGGTGACGTCGTCGCGCGCGGAGGGCGGTGCCCTCCGCGCGCTCGAGCACGTGGATCCGGTCCGCTTCGTCGCCCGGATCCGCGAACTCCGGAACGACGAGGCCCGGGTGGTCGTGGGTGCGGAACTGGGAGCCCGCGAGCTCACGGGCCACTTCGTCCGTGTCCACGCCGATCACGTCGTGTTCGCGGCCGATGACGCGTCGGAGTGGCTCCTGCCGCTCACGACGATCGCCTACGTGCGCCGGAAGCCGCGGGCGCGTCGGGACTGAGCCGCGCCGGCGTCAGGCGCTGACGGACTCGCTGACGAGGCTGACGGCGGGTGAGGTCTTCGGCATCGAGTGCTCGATGAACGCCGCGATGTCGTCCTTCAGGAACCGGTAGCCGCGCACACCCGGGATCTGCATCGCAGGGAGCCGACCGTCCTTGGCCATGAGCTGGATCATGCGGGGACTGAGCCGGAGCCAGGCTGCGACCTCCGACGGCTTCAGGATCGCCGGATAGTCGGCCGGGTCGAACGGTGAGGGGGAAGTCACGGAAGTCAAAGTAACACGTCCCGATGATTCGCGAATGCTACGAACCAGACGAACCCTGGCGGGTTGTCGGCGCGCCCGGCGGGCACATGAAGCATCGGCCGGAGGCCCGGTTTTCTTGAGCGCGCACGGCGCGTGCAGCGCCCTGAAGCGTACGGACGTCCGAAAGACAGACGTTCTGACCGATTCGCTCATGTTCGGCGACTTTCGGCCGAATGAGGGGTGGGGAAGACGGAGTCGGGGTGCAGCGTGCCCAACAACCGCAAGGTCCACGACGCACCGCCGGTGTCGGTCGGTCTGTTCCCCAGCACCCTTCCGTGGCGGCCGCGGTTGCAGGAGCACCTGCGGACGCACGCCACGCCGCTGGCGGCGAGGTTCCTCCGGGACCGGCAGGCCGCCGCCGCGTTCCGGTTCGACGTCGTCGTGGTGGACGACGTCGACCTGCTCCTGTCGACGGGTTGGATCGCCGGGCTCGGCGCCCGCGGCACCGGGATCATCTCGATGTACGAGGCGGATCAGGGGCTGAGCCGGGGCCGGTCGTTCGTGATCGGCCTCGGCGTCGACATCGCACTGCCGGAGGAGACGGGCGCAGCGGCATTGGTGGCGGCGATCGTGGCCCTGGCGGGACGCATCGCCTCGGGCACGAAGTCGCGCGCCCGACTCTGGTCAGAAGAGCTTGAGCGATGCCGAGTCGCCACCGCGCAGCTCGTCGACGTCGAACTCGACGCACACGATGCCGCGGCTCTCCGCGAAGACGCGGGCCTGGGGCTTGATGCGGGTGGCGGCGAACATTCCCCGCGTCGGCGCGAAGCGTGAATCCCGGTCCAGGCGCTCCTGGTACCGGATCAGCTGCTCGACGCCGGCGATCTCACCGACGCGTTTGATCTCGACCACCACCGCGTTGCCCTCGCCGTCACGGCAGAGCAGATCGACGGGTCCGATGTCGGTCGGGAACTCGCGGCGGATGAGCACGAAGTCGTGTTGCAGGGCCTCGACCCGCGCCGCGATCAGCTCCTGCAGCTCGGCCTCCACGCCGTCCTTCTCCAGCCCGGGATCGGTCCCGAGCTCCGCGGTGGTGTCGCTGATCACCTCGTGGATGTCGATGCGCAGCGTCTCGCCCTTCGGATTCGTGACCACGATCTCCGTCGCCGTCTCCCGGAACGCGCACGGCGGGTTCATCCAGTTGAGCGGCTTGTAGGCCTTCGAGTCCGAGTGGATCGCCAACGAGCCGTCGGCCTTGATCAGTACCAGGCGCGGCGCGGGCGCGAGCCGGGCACCGAGGCGGCCTTCGTAGGTGACGGAGCAGTTGACGACGAGCATGCGCACGAGGAGAGGTTGTAGCACCCCGTTCCCCGGGACTCGGCGACGCCGCGGCGGGGCCGGGTCACCCGCCGGGCCGCATAGCCCGCCCGAACGAGGCCGGGTGGGTCCCGGCCGCGCGCGAGACTTCAGGCCTCAGATCCGGGGACGTAGCTCAGTTGGCAGAGCACCTGCTTTGCAAGCAGGGGGTCGTGGGTTCGATTCCCATCGTCTCCACCACTCTCACCTGCGATAACGCGCCGCGAGC
>JADGOM010000218.1 GCA_017882925.1 Acidimicrobiia bacterium
CGCCACCGTGGTCCTGATCCCGGTGAGCGTCGGTCGGGCCGAGCTCGCCGACGTGGTCGGTCGGATCTCGCCCCGCTTCGGGATCGCGCCGGGTCCGAAGGTCGACGCCTTCGCCGCGGCCGACCCCTCCGTGCAGTGGCTCACCCTCGACCCGGAGGGCTCGAGGACGGATCGCCCTCCTCGGCGTGCTGATACATCCCGATCGCCCGACGACCCGAGCCTGGTGCTCTTCACCTCGGGCACGACGTCGCAGCCCAAGGGCGTGCTCCACTCGGAGAACACGCTGCGGGTCGCGGCCGACAACTTCATCGAGGGGGCGGCGCTGACCGCGGACGACGGGTTCTTCCTCGTGAGCCCGTTGGCGTCGATCACGGGCGTGCTGCAAGCCCTCGTGATCGCGCCCGCGCTCGGTGCGCGGGTGGTCCTCGAACAGCACTGGGACGATCAGGCCACCTTCGACCTCCTCGTGACGTCGGGGGCGACGTTCTACGGCGGTCCCGACGTCGTGATCGGCCGGCTGCTCGCCGAGGCGACCCGGCGCGGACTGCACGACGTGCCCCTGCGCGCGGTCTCCGTGGGTGGCACCGTGCTCGACCGCGACCTGCTCCGCCGGGCCGAAGGCGACTTTGGCGTCGTCGTCATGCGTGCATACGGCTCGTCGGAGGCGCCGTTCAGCACCACCACGCCACCGACCGCGAGCCGCGCCGAGCGACTGGAGCTCGACGGGGTTCCGCGGCGCGGCGTCGCGATCCGCATCGGGACCGTCAACGACCCGAACGAGTGCGCGGTCAAAGGACCGCACCTCTTCCTCGGCTACCTCGACGCCGCCGACAACGTGGGTGCCTTCGACGACGGCTGGTTCTGCACCGGCGACATCGGCACGTTGACCGACGGCAACCTGAAGATCAGTGGCCGCATCAAGGAGATCGTGATCCGCAACGGCCTCAAGGTGTCGATGGCCGAGGTGGAGGGGGCTGCGGCGCGGCTCCCGTTCGTGATGGAGGCGGCCGCATTCCGACAGCCCGACGCGGCGACCGGGGAGCGCCTCGCGCTGGCGGTGCGGCCATCCAAAGGGGAGCACCCCGATCTCCAGCTGTGCACGGCCGGTCTCCTCGAGCTCGGCCTCGCCAAGGGGAAGCTCCCGGAGGAGCTGGTGATCTGGGACGTGCCGTTCCCGCGGACGGCGACCGAGAAGGTCCAGCGCGACGCCCTCGCCGCCGAGTCGGTGGGACGCCCGCGCTTCGTCGCCGACCGGATCGTCGACTGACCGCGGCCAGCGCACTTACGGGCGCGGCGCCTGGGGGAGGCCGAGTCGGCGCTTGGCCAGGATGTTGCGCATGACCTCGGAGCTGCCACCCGAGATCGTCAGCGCGCGTGACCACAGCCACGCGTCCTCGAGCCGCTGGGCGGCGGCGATGGCGTCCGGATTGTCGCCCAGCTCGCCGGAGCCGATCAGGTGGACCGCGTACCGGGAGATGCGGTTGTAGGTCTCGCTGTGGAGGATCTTGGCGACCGCGGTGTCGCCGGGCTGGTCGCGGCCGACCAGGATCGTCTCGATGCAGTCGGCGACGAATGCGTGGGCCGCCTCCGCCTCGGCGGTCAGCTCGGCGATCCGGAGCCGCACGTCGTCGTGCTCGACCACCCACACGCCGTCGACGCGCAGGGAGCGCGCCGCCACGACGAGATCGTCGAGGAGCTGGGCGAGGAGCGCGACGTTCCCGCCGACGCCGAACCGCTCGACCTCGAGCCCGGACATCGCGACCTGCCAGCCGCCGTCGATTGAGCCGAGCAGCGCTTCCGGGCCGAGCACGACGTCGTCGAGGAACGTCTCGTTGAACTCGTGGGCGCCGCCGATCGTGATCAACGGCCGGATCTCGATGCCGGGGGTGTCCATCGGAACGAGGAACGCGGTGAGGCCTCGATGACGGCTCTCCTCGGTTCCGGTGCGGGCCAGGAGCAACCCCATCTGGGCCCAGTGCCCGTCGGTGGTCCACGTCTTCTGGCCGTTGATGCGGAAGCTGCCGTCGCCGAGCGCGACCGCACGGGTCTTGAGGGCAGCGAGATCGCTGCCGGCGTTCGGCTCGCTGAAGAGCTGGCACCAGATGTCTTCGGCCGACCGGATGCGTGGGAGGTATCGCGCCTTCTGCTCGGGCGTCCCGAACTGCAGGATGAGGTGGCTCGCGAGCACGACCTGGTCCACCATTCGCGGCGCGCGAGCCCGGATCAGCTCTTCGGTGGTGACCACGTCGTGCAGCGCGTGGTGGGCTTGGCGCCCACCCCACTCCTCGGGCCAGTCGGCGCCGGACAGGCCCTCGGCGAACATCACCGCATACCAGCGGCGGAGCTCGGCCTCGACCTCGGGGGTGCTCGGGGCCCGGTGGCCCTCGCGCACCGGGTCCTTCGGTGCGGAGCGCGCGATGACCTCGCGCACGCGGGCGCCGTGTAGCGCGAGGGAGTCGGTGTGGAGATCCTGCACGGTCACCAGCCCCCGAGCTTCGCCAGCCGGTCGGCGCTGGCGCGACCGGAACCGAACACTGCTGCGTTGGTCGACGCCCGACGCAACAGGTGGTGCAGCGGGAACTCCCACGTGAAGCCGATGCCGCCCGCGAGCTGGATGCAGTCGTCGATGGCCACGACCGCGCGGGCTTCCGTGTACGTGTGCGCCGCCGCGGCCAGTCGCGGCGCGTCCGGGTCGTCTTCGGCCAGCGCACGCGCGGCGTTGCGTACGAGCGCGTCGGCGGCGAGCTCGAAGACCGTGAGATCGACGAGCCGGTGTTGGATCGCCTGGAAGCTGGCGATCGGTGCTCCGTAGGCCACGCGATCGCGGAGGTAGTCCGTCGTCATCTCGACCGCCGCCGCCACGGCGCCGACCGTGTCCGCGGCGAGCAGCAGCACGGCGGCCGTCCGGAGCTCGGCGACGCGGCCTCCGGCGAGCTTGACCGCCGACGCCGCGTCCAGCTCCGCGCGGTACACGCGTCGGGTCGACTCGAGCCCGGCGACGTCTTCGTGGATCTCCACCCCCGCGTCGTCCGACCGGAGCACGATGGCCTGATCGACGTCGGGATCGATGAGCACCAGCACGTCGGGCTCGCGTTCTGCGAGCAGCTTGCCGGTGCGCCCGGAAATCGTGCCGCGCGCGTCGATCAGGGGCGCGAGATGGGTGAGGGACACCCCCGCGTGCCGACTGCCGTCGAGGAGGCCGGCAGCCTGCGCGGCGAGCTCCGGGATCGAGCCGACGATCGCGGCGGCGACCGCGTTGGCCGTCCACGACGACGGCGACCCGGCACGGCCCGATTCCATCGCGACGAGCACCGCCTCGAGGGGATACCAGCCGGCGCCGCCGACCGTCTCCTCGGTGAGCAGTCCCGTCCACCCGAGGTCGGCCGCGTGACCGAGGGTCAGATCGGATCCCAGTGCCTCGCGTGCCGTCGACCGTAGGATCTCAGCGTCCTCGACGTCGATCATGCATCTGCTCCGGCGGGTCGCCACATCGTCGAGCGGCCGCTCGCGGCCGTCCGGTTCCAACGTTCCGACGACGTTACAGGCTAGATCGACATCGACGTCGATGTTCACTATCGTCCCGCCATGCCTTCGAGCCCAGGGATCGACGATCCGTCCGCCGCGATTCTGGTCGAGCACGACGGGCCGGTCCGGATCGTCCGCCTGAACCGCCCCGACGCCCTGAACGCGGCGAACGACGAGCTGCACGCCCGTCTGGCGGCGATCTGGGCCGAGCTCGCGGCCGACGAGGAGTGCCGGGCCGTCGTCCTCACGGGCAACGGACGCGCGTTCTGTGCCGGCGGCGACCTCGGGGTGCTCGAGCGGATGAACGACGACCCGGACTACCGGGCCGCGATCCTCGCCGAGGGAGGCGAGATCGTCCGCAACGTGGCCGGGTTCCCGCTGCCCATCGTGGCTGCGGTCAACGGCCCCGCGGTCGGGTTGGGCTGCAGCCTCGCGGGCCTGAGTGACATCGTGCTGATCGAGGCCA
>JADGOM010000219.1 GCA_017882925.1 Acidimicrobiia bacterium
CCGGCGCACGGGGCCAGGCGACCCGACGGCACACAGGAGGGCCCGCTGAGAGCTGCTTCCTTCCGGACCTGACTCGGTTCACGGGATCCCGTTGCGTCGGACCCGACCCCGCGCGCGGGGCGAGCCGGAAGCGCCCACGGTACCAGCAGCTCCAACCGTCGATCGTCGCGCTCCGGATAGGATGCCCCGCTTCCGGAGGGATGCGAGAGCGGCCGAATCGGCACGCTTGGAAAGCGTGTGTGGGGCAACTCACCGTGGGTTCGAATCCCACTCCCTCCGCCAATCGTCCCCGCCGATCGCCGCGGCTCGCCGCCACTCGACCGCACGGCCCGCGCCTTCCGTCACGGGTCGCCCGATTGCCGGGTTTGGCCGCATTGCTCACGGTCCGAGCGACTTCCCGGGCAACGGATCGGCGTCTTTGCTCATGCCGGGTCTCCGGCGCGCCGTTACACCGTTGTGATAGCCGACATGACGCTCGTTTCCCGTACGACCGCGCCCCGGCGCGACGTGCTGCTCGGCGCCGGGTTGGTCGGTGCGTTCGCGCTCGTCACGGCCTGCACCTCGTGGGCCCTGGCCCCCGACGGCGCCCAGCTCGTCGCCGCGTTCTCCGTCGCGGCCCTGACGGTCGCCGTCGACATCGGGCTCCTCTGCCTGCCCTGGCGCCGGCTCGGCTCGGGGTTCCTCCTCGCGTTCCCGCTCCTCCTGGTCGCGGGGATGGTCGGGCTCGCGATCTCGACCGACGGCATCGCCGCCAGCTACGTGGGGCTCTTCACGCTCGCGTTCCTCTACGTCGGGCTCACACAGGACCTCGTCGTGGTGCCGCTCTTCGCGCTGGTCGCCGGGCCCGGTTGGTTGGTCTGCCTCGGCAACGCCTCGCCCCAGACGGTCGTCCGGCTCGCGACCGCGATGACCATCTGGCTGTCGATCGGCTGGGTCTTCGCGGCCCGGACTCGGCGCGACCGGGTCATGGAGCGGGAGCTCATCGCCCGCGCGTACACCGATTCGTTGACCGGGATGCCGAGCCGGCTGCTGCTGGCGGACCAGATCGCACGCGAGCTCGCCGCACCCGGTCGCGCGACCTCCTCCGTGATGGTCCTCGACCTCGACGGCTTCAAGAGCGTCAACGACACGTTCGGTCACGCCTCCGGCGACGAGCTGCTGATGGCGGTGGCCGATCGCATCCGGGCGAGCGTCCGACCCGACGACTGCTGCGCCCGCCTCGGCGGCGACGAGTTCGCGGTGCTGCTGCGCCACGTCGACCTGCCGGCCGCGAAGCGGGCCGCGGCCCGCCTGCTCACGGAGATGGCCGAGCCGTACACCCTCGCCCGGGGCCGGGTCGCGCTCACGGCGAGCATCGGCGTCGCGAGCCTCGACGGCGCGGTCAACGCCCAGGAGGTCATCCGCGACGCCGACCTCGCCATGTACGAGGCGAAGTCGGCCGGCCGCAACCAGCTCTCGGTCTTCGAGTGCGACATGCAGGAACGACGGGCGGCCCGCTTGCAGCTCGAGACCGAGCTGCGCGACGGCCTCGATCGGGCCGAGTTCGAGCTCTTCTACCAGCCGGTGGTGCACCTGCGGACGGGCGCGGTCATCGGGACCGAGGCCCTCCTGCGCTGGAACCACCCCCGCCGGGGGCTCCTCGCCCCCGACACGTTCCTCGGGGCGTCGGAGGAGATCGGCATCATCGTGGCCCTCGGTGACTGGATCCTCCGCGAGGCCTGCCGGCAGGCCGCGAGCTGGCAGCCCGCCGACCCGACCCGGGCCCTCACCATGGCGGTCAACGTCTCGGCCCGGGAGATGCTCGCGTCCGACTACGTGGCCCGCGTCCGCGACATCCTGGCCGCGACCGGTCTCCCCGGCGAGCTCCTCGTGCTGGAGATCACCGAGCAGCAGCTCGTCACCGACGCGCCGCTCGTGCGCAAGCGGATCGAGTCGCTCCGGGACCTGGGCGCCCGCATCGCGATCGACGACTTCGGGACCGGGTACTCCTCGCTCGCGTACCTGCGCGAGTTCCCGGTCGACATCCTGAAGATCGACCAGAGCTTCGTGCAGCCCCTCGGCGTCGACACCCAGGCGGTCGCGCTGCTCCGCTCGATCATCACCATCGCCGACGCGCTGAACCTCGACATCATCGTCGAGGGCGTCGAGACCCCGGGCCACGTCGAGATCCTCACGACGCTCGGGTGCGAGGTCGCCCAGGGATTCCACTTCGCCCGACCGGGCCGGGCCGACCACATCGCGGAGTTCCTCCGGACCCGCGGCCTGCAGTCGCTCCCCGCGCCGGTCCCGCCCCACCTGAGATGACAGGACACCCGGCTGGTCGCCCAGCCGGGTCGTGCGCGGCGCCGGCGGCGCGGGCCCGGTGTAGAACGTGGCGAACCGGGAGCTCACCTCGGCCCCCGACTCGTCAGGCCTCCGATCGGATCCGCCGTGGACCCCCGGCAACTCGACACGTTGATGAGCGTGGCGCTCGACGAGGCCCGCGCCGCCACGCGCCACGGCGACGTCCCGATCGGCGCGGTGGTGGCGCGGGTGTCCGACGGGTCGGTCGTGGCCCGGGCCCACAACCGGCGTGAGGAGCTCGGCGACCCCACCGCCCACGCCGAGGTGCTGGTCCTGCGCGACGCCGCCGCGACCGTCGACGGCTGGCGCCTCGACGGGCACGTGCTCGTCGTCACGCTCGAGCCGTGCCCCATGTGCGCCGGGGCCGCGATCCACGCCCGCGTCGACACGATCGCCTTCGGCGCCGCCGACCCGAAGGCGGGCGCGTGCGGCACCCTCTACAACCTGGCCGCCGACCCCCGCTTGAACCACGAGGCCGAAGTCGTGGCGGGGGTGCGGGCCGGGGAGTGCGCCGCGCTCCTCACCGACTTCTTCGCCGCCCGGCGCTCCGCCGCACCTCGGTAGTATCCGGGGCCCCAGGAGGGGTGCGAGAGCGGCCGAATCGGATGGTCTCGAAAACCATTGTGGGGAAACTCACCGTGGGTTCAAATCCCACCCCCTCCGCCACGGCGTCACCGATGCAGAGCCGGATCCCCGATCCGGCTCTCTTCGCGCCCGCCATCGCGCGGTCTGCGTTCGCGCGTTCCGTCATCAGATTGACGTCGATCCGCGCGCTACGCGTTGGTAGACCCGTTCGCGACGTTCTTGCACTTCCGCGGGCGATCGGCCCCCCTAATGTCCCGGACCAAGCAGTGGACGGCAGACGTTGGGACGGCGACGGTGACCGCGCGATTTCGGGTTCTGGCAATGCTCCTGGTGCCGATGCTGATGCTGGCGGGCCTGGCCCTCGCCGTGGGCCCGTCGACCGCCGGCGCGGCGACCTCGACCCAGACCATCGCCGCGGGGACGTCGCTGACGAACCTGGCGACCGAGACGACGTTCCCCGGGGCGCAGAACCCGCCCTACATCTGCTGCTGGAGCCAGCAGGGACAGTTCGTGACCTTCACCTTCGCCGTCGGGGCCGGGTCGACCGACATGGCGCTGCGCTACAGCGCCGGGTCCGCCGTCGCCACCCGGAAGCTCGAGCTCGACGGCGCCGTGGCCGTCTCCAACCAGTCGTTCCCCAAGACCGCGAGCTGGAGCACGTGGTCGACCGTCACGATCACCGCGAACCTGGCCGCCGGGACCCACACGTTGAAGGTCTGGTACGACGCGACCGCGGGCTCGAGCAAGTTCATGAACCTCGACAACCTGACCGTCACGTCCCAGACACCTGCGCCCGCGCCCGTGAACACCGGCCTCCCCGTCATCAGCGGCACCGCCCAGGTCGGGTCCCCGCTCAGCACGACCAACGGCACCTGGACCAACACCCCCACCTCGTTCAGCTACCAATGGTCGAAGTGCAACCCCGGCTGCAGCCCCGTCGGCACGTCCACCAGCAGCTACACGCCCGTCGTCGGTGACGTCGGCGCCACCATCACCGTCGCCGTCACCGCCACCAACGCCGGCGGCCCCAGCAGCCCCGCCACCAGCACCCCCACCACCACCGTCGTGGCCGGCGGAACGGCGCCACTCGTCCTCGGGGCGGGGACGGCGACGACCAACCTCCCGACGGAGTCGACGCACACCGGGGCGCAGAACCCCCCCTACATCGCGTACTGGAACCAGCAAGGCCAGTTCGTCA